>JBBSTN010000021.1:0-18717 GCA_038235845.1 Gemmatimonadales bacterium
ATGAGCGATCCTTCACGACAAATGCAGAGTCGAGCAGGAAACGCAGGATGGCTGGGAATGTGAGCGCAGCAGCGGCGGCCACCACAAGACACGCCATCGCAATCGACAGGCGGCCGAAGTAAGGCTTGAGCAGTGGCAGAAGCCGAGCGAGTGGTTTCGGCGATACCATCTTTCGTTTGGCTTTCACTTCGGCCTGGTTTGCATGTGCAGTGGGCGCTCGCTGGACGGACTCAGCGCGCGCTCGATCGACGGACTCAGCGCGCAATGGCTCGATCTACTGCCATTGCCACGAAAAGCAGCGCGAGATAAAGCAGTGTGTACTTGTATACCCACCACGCTGGCCCACTCCACGGTGCACCCGCTCTGGCTGCGCTAAGTATGCGAATCAGACCGCGGACGAGAAGCGCGTTTAGCAGCAGTGCGGACACAAGATAGATCACGCCAAATGCTCCAAACAGAACTGGCAACAGCGTGAGCACGATGAGAATGACAGTGTACCAGAGCATCTGATGCATTGTCTCGCGCTCACCCCATACCAGGGGAGCCATGGGCACACGCGCGCGTCCATAGTCGACTTGTTTGAGCAAAGCGAGCGCCCAGAAATGTGGCGGAGTCCAGTAAAACACGATGAGGAAGAGACAGAGTGCGGTCACGTCGAGTGTCCCCGTTACCGCTGCCCACCCGACCAGCGGCGGGAACGCTCCGGCAGCACCACCTATAACGATGTTTTGCGGCGATGAACGCTTGAGCCAGCGTGTATAGATGAACACGTAGAAGTAAAAACCAGCAAGCGCCAGCCCAGCTGTCAGAACATTCACAAACTGCGCGAGCATCCACGTTGCAAAGGCTGCACATGCGATGCCGAATGCCAGCACCTGCACCGGCGACATCCGTCCGCTTGGAATCGGGCGCAGACGCGTGCGCGCCATGACGTCATCGATGTCGCGATCGATATACATGTTTACCGCGTTGGCGCCACCGGCCATCAGATAGCCGCCAACTGCAACCAGCAGAACGGTCCATATCGACGGAGTGCCCGCGGCGTACATCGGCGCAATTGTCGTCACGAGCAGGAGCGATATGATGCGCGGCTTGGTTAGCGAAACCAGATCGCGCGAAAGCGTCGGCTCAGCGGCAGCCGGTTTACGCGGCACTTTCGGTTCCGCTGCCGAGCTTCCGGATACGACGCCGCTCATGATGCTGTTCGCGGTTCGAGTGACCCTGCGCTCTCGAGCGAGCGTCGAAGCACCTTGCCCGCCGCAAGCTCGCTTTTACCCGACGCGATCCGTGCGAGATAAGCCATGCTGAACGTCGTCAACCAGATGAAAATCCCCGTCGCCTGATGAAGCGACCGTATTACGCCAGGAAAACCGCCCGTAACCATCCACGCCGCCCAGACGATCTGCAGTATGACGAGGCCAGATGCGATCCACGCCAAACGCTGCAACACACCAGGCTCGTTTCGAGCGCGGAAAACGAACGGTAAGGAAATGAGATGGAGCGCAAGAAGATAGGCGAGTACTCGGTGCGTGAGTTGTACATGCTGAGCACCGCCCCCCAGCGAACCGGCGCCGCACAACGGGAAGCCCGCACACGCGATAGCTGCGTCAGGAATCTTGGCCGTCAATCCGCCCAGAATCACGACGAGAAGTGCCAGTACAGCGGCAACAGTCGCCGCCGCCGTTGCCTTGCCGGCGTAGCCCACACGAACCGTTGCAATGTCGCGAGCGCCGAGCCCTCCGCTACGCATCACTGCTACGGCAAGTACTGCAATCAGTGTGACTGCAAGCAGTTTATGTACGACAGTCGCCCACGCCGGATTCTCGGTGAATACCGTTACTGCGCCAAAAATCGCCGGTGCGAACCAGAGTGCCAGTGCCAGTCGCGCTGTGTTTGCAACACTGCCACGGGAGTTGGCCGCAACTGTTGCACGAGAAGCCGAACCTTCGTTCCGAACTGAATCCGACTCGCGGGTCGCGTCGACGACCGGAATCTTTTCGCGCCCCATATCGGCCACCCCCACACCGCTAACCGAGGGCAGGTGCCGATACCGCCACACCTGCGCCACAAGCACCACGATCGACACCAGCAGCGCTATCGCCAGGTACCGATGGGTTACCTCGATTATGAGGTCCACGCGCTCGAACGGGGGAAACCAGTAGCCGTAGCACTTGGGCCAGTTTCTACCACAGCCCATTCCCGAGCCGGAAATGCGAACCATCGCGCCGAAGATGGTGTGGAGCAGCGACACGGCAAGCGCACCGTACGCCGCACGCCTCACAGCTGTCGGGGGAAAATCAGTAACGTGATTCACAAACCGCTCGAAGGCTGAAGCACAGGAAGCATGAGCTGAGTGGGGTGCATCAACTGCCACGCCATCGCAAACGCCAGGGCAAGAAAAAATGCAGGCAGGACGGCCCACACGACCTCCAGCCACCGGGGTGCGGCGGGCAAATTTCCTCTTGGAATGGCCGCGCTTTCGTCACCGACGGCTTGGGTGCCAAAAATGGGAGCCGGTTTGAACACAGCTCTGATGATGAAAAATTGTGCAACGGCGCAGGCCAACACGGCCAGCCAGAATAGCAAATCAAGAATAGCAGCAGACATGTTCGTGAAAACTAGCAGGAGGCCGTGTCAAACGGCCCCCGTAATTCACACGTGCAAAACCAAGTACAAAGCAGTAGGATAGCCCCCATGTCTTCGAGCCCACCGATCAGTACGTCGCCGAGCGACGCCAACACCGCACCTACCTCGCCCACAGAACTTCCGAGACAGCTGGGCCTGTGGAGCGCTATCGCCGTTCTCGTCGGCTCGACCATCGGCTCCGGCCTTTTCCGGTCGCCCGCTGGTGTAGCCGACAAACTTCCGGGGCCGCTGCCGTTGATAGCTGTGTGGACGGCCGGGGGAATATTCGCGCTCTGTGGCGCGCTCACGCTCGCTGAGATTTCCGGCGCGCTTCCTCGTACTGGCGGACATTTCGTCTATATACGTGAGGCATGGGGACGACTGCCGGCCTTTCTCTACGGATGGTCCGAGCTCGTCATCATTCGCGCAGCAGCGCTAGGCGCCATTTCAATCACCTTTGCCGAGTACCTCCTGAGAGGACTCGGCTTTGATCCGGCGTTGGCACCGTACGACAGCTATGCCCACTGGGTAGCTGCGGCTGCGCTGGCGACAATGGCAGCCGTGAATATTGTCGGGCTCAAGTGGGGATCGCTGGTGCAAAATCTCACGACAGCTGCCAAATACGGTGGACTCTTGATCGTGATCATGCTGGCGTTTGCCATCGGTCTTCCGCAAACTGGCGGGAATTTCACGCCCGCCGCGCCGCCTGGGAGTTTCTCGGTGGGTGCGTTCGGACTTGCCCTGGTGTCGGTTCTCTGG
Organism: Gemmatimonadales bacterium; assembly: GCA_038235845.1. GTDB lineage: Bacteria > Gemmatimonadota > Gemmatimonadetes > Gemmatimonadales > Gemmatimonadaceae > Gemmatimonas. Next base: position 3,385 of record JBBSTN010000021.1, read on the forward strand.
GCTTTCGACGGTTGGGGCGACCTGAGCAAGGTGGGAGGCGAAGTTGCCGATCCGCGACGGAACTTGCCCCGCGGCATTGTTCTTGGCACGATCGGCGTAATCGTCATCTACCTCCTGGCGAATCTCGCCTATCTGGCCGTGCTGCCGGTCGAGGAGATCCGGACTGCCAAGCTCGTCGCCGCCGACGTCGCTTACAAGCTGGTCGGGCCGGTGGGTGTGACCATCGTCTCGATCACGGTGATGATTTCCACCTTCGGGTCCGTGAACGGATCACTGCTCACGGGCCCCCGGATTTTCTTCGCGATGGCGGATGAAGGGCTGTTTTTCAAAAAGGTAGCGGCGGTACATCCGCGCTTCCACACCCCGTACGTAGCCATTGCACTGGCGGCAACCATCGGAATCGCATTTGTGCTGCTTCGCACGTTCGAACAGCTCGCGGACATTTTCGTCACGGCGTCGCTCGTGTTCTACATAATGTCGATCGGCTCCATATTCGTTCTGCGGCGCCGGCCCGACTGGAATCCGCCGGTACGGGTGCCATTTTACCCCGTTCTGCCCGCTCTTTTCTGCCTGGCAACGCTGTTCCTTCTGGTCAACGCGCTCGCCGACCCAAATCAACGATGGGGCACGCTGAGTGTGCTTGGCGTGATTGCCCTCGGAGCACCGGTTTACTACCTGACGGTAGGGCGGACCGGCCGGGCGGCCCGGAATAGCTGACTCATGTGACGGACAAGTTACGTTTAGCGGTTGAATCAGCAGGACGCGCCAGGTCTATTTAGGTCTTCTCAGGAACTCATTTTTCAACCCCGAGCTTTAGAATGAATTTTCGACAACTGGTCGGCGCAATCGCCGCACTAGCCGTCTGCTCCGCCATCCCGAACATCGCTGCAAACGCGCAAGGCGTCACGACCGGAGCGCTCACGGGAACGGTGACAGACAGCGCCGGACAACCAATAGAGGGCGCGCAGATACAGGTGCGGAATCCGCTCAACGGCGCAAATATCGGTGTGACCGCCCGGACCAGCGGCCTTTATGTCGTCCAGGGCCTCGAGCCCAACAACAGCTATGTAATCACGATTCGGGCGATCGGTTATGCCCCCGTCACCCGGAACGGCATTCAGATCAGTCTCGGACAGGCCCGTCGTGAAGATTTCATGCTGTCCAAGCAGGTGACCCAGCTCGGCGAGGTAGTGGTTACGGCGGGGGTGGCGGACAACGTCATCAACGTCAACAAAACCGGAACCAGCACCACCATTTCCGACTCGGCTCTTCGCCGCTTGCCGACTTTGAATCGTAATTTCGCTGATTTCGTCCAACAGGTGCCGCAGGTTTCTACCACCACCGGCTACCTGTCCGGCGGCGGAGTAAATCTTCGTCAGAACTCCATTCAGATCGACGGCGCACAGTCGGGTGACCTGTTTGGTCTCGGCACCACTGGTCAGGCCGGCGCATCCGCGGGCGCGAAGTCGATTCCGCTCGACGCCGTGAAAGAATATCAGGTGCTTCTTTCGCCGTTCGACGTGCGACAGGGAAGTTTTGGCGGTCTTCTTATCAACGCGGTAACCAAGAGCGGCACGAATGAGTTCCACGGCGGCATTTATGGTTACACGCGTGACCAGAGCCTCACCCGAACTCAGCCGTACCTCACCGATTTCTCGCAGCAGCAGTACGGCGGCACGATCGGCGGGCCGATTCTCAAGGACAAGCTTTTCTTCTTCGTGAGTGGCGAAGTGCAGGAACTCAAGACTCCCGCTTCGGGCACATATCTCGGAGCGACTGCTCCGATAGCCCCGTTTATCTCCCAGGCGTCGATCGATCAGCTGACGAGCATTCTCTCGTCAAAGTACGGTTTCAATGATCCTGGCACGGGTGAGCGTATTCAGCGTCAGAATCCCAATCGCAACCTGTTTGTTCGCGTGGACGGAAATCTTCCATACAACACACGTCTGGTGTTGCGACACAACTACGCAAAGGCCGACAACGCGGTGTTCAGCCGCAGTCTTCCCTCCGCGTCCAGCCCGAACTTCAACCTTACGTCGAATGGTTACGACCTGAGCAACAAGACGAACAGCTCAGTGATAGAGTTGCTCACCAATCTCCAGAGCGGAATTTTTAACGAGTTCATCGCGAATTACTCCACCACCCAGGATTTCCGTACCACCGCGGTTCGCTATCCCCAGCTGACGGTTCGCGGAATTCCGCGGACTGACACAACTGGAACTGCAAACTTCGTTGTCGGCACCGAGGCATCTTCGCAGGGAAACTCGCTCGATCAGCGCACCATCGAGTTCACGAACAACCTTACCATTCCGCTTGGTACGCACTCGTTTACGATCGGTGGAAAGGCACTGCTGTACCGGTCCATCAATCTGTTCGCGCAGAATTCGATCGGATCGTGGACGTTCAACTCGCTGAATGACTTGAATAACGGAGTCGCGTCGGCATATGTCGTGAGTTCTCCGGCGCCAACCGATCCGTTCAACGGTCTCGCAACTGTCAAGGCAACGACATACAGTGCATACGCATCGGACACCTGGCAGGCTTCACCGACGCTTTCGTTAAGTGCCGGCATCCGAATGGACAAGCCAACTTTCAGCGACTATCCGCCTTTCAATCAGGAAGTGTTGACCGACTACAACCGGTCAACCAATATCGTTGCGCATAATGCACAGTTCTCGCCGCGCTTTGGCTTTAACTGGGATGTCACCGGCGACAAGAAGAATCAGTTGCGCGGTGGAGTGGGATCGTTCAGCGGGCCGACACCGTTCGTCTATCTGTCGAACGCTTTTGGCAACTCCGGTTTGAGCGGTTACTCCTCGATCTCGTGCAACGGCGCAGCGGTAACGAACAACACAACGACATCGCTACTGGTGCCAGCCTTCAGCACGACCACCGCGTCGAATCCACCGCTCACCTGCAGAGACGGCACGCGACCGAATGGCACCACTGCACCGGGCGCGGCAATCTCTGGTCCCTCTGCCGGCGCGGCAGTTAACACAGTCGATCCTGACTTCAAGAACCCCAAGTATCTGAAGGCCTCACTTGGCTACGATCACCGTTTCGCGGGTGGGTTTGTGGCAACGCTTGAGGGTCTTTACACTCGTTCGCAGAACGCGGCGTTTTATCAGAACCTCGCGTTGGTCGGACCGCAGGGCACAGATGTGAATGGTCGCACGCTGTACGGCATTCTGACTGCTTCGGGCGCAACGCCCACCACCAGAGGGCCGCGGACACAGGTATTGGACGTGACCAACTCGTCGGGCGATTACACCTACAACATTACCGGACAGTTGCAGAAGTCGTTCACCAACAACTTCGACATGTCGGTGGCGTACACGTATCAGCAGGCGAGAGACGTTGCATCGATTACCAGCAGCACCGCCGGTTCGAACTTCCGCTATCAGCGTGATGTGAGTGGCGACCTGCTGGACAAGAGCGTGACGCGCTCCAAGTATGACCAGCCGCACCGCGTTATCGCTTCCGGCTCCTATCGCTTTCCGTCTTATACCGACGTGACTATACTTTATACCGCCGGCTCTGGAGCTCCATTCGATTTTGTCTACGGGCGGTTGAGTGGAACCACGGGTGACTTGAACGCCGATGGTCAGTCGCAAAATGATTTGATGTATGTACCAACCAACGCGACTGATCCCAGCCAGATCCTTTTCCAGAACTATAACAGCGCCACGCCGGCGCTTAAGGCTGTCGCTGACGCGTCGGCGGCGGCTTTCGAAAAGTTCATTTCCGACAATGAATGTCTGGACTCGCAGCGCGGTAGCATCATGCAGCGCAACTCCTGCCGCAATCCATGGAGCAACAGGCTCGACGTTTCGGTGGCGCAGTCGCTTGGCAAACTCGGTGGAGCAGCTTTCAAAAATCTCCAGCTCCGCGTGGACGTGATCAACTTTACCAACCTGCTCAACAAGAAGTGGGGAGAACAGGCATTCTCTGATCAGGGTTCAACCTGCGGACAGATTTGCAGCGCGACCATAGCGCTTACCCATGTGGGCAACCAGTTGCCTTCTGGCTTGCCCGCCGGAACGACCAACAGCCCGCTGGCGAAAGGGATTTTCACTTACTCTCCCACATATCAGATCTTCAACTCGGATAACGCTTCGTCGAACTATCGCATCCAGCTTTCGGCCCGATACAGCTTTTGAGGACGTTTAAGTTCTGTAGAGTTCAGGAGTCCAAGGTTTTTGGAGTTCAGAGATAGTTGGAAGGAGCAGCGGAAAATTTTTCCCTGCTCCTTCTTTTTCCGATCCACTTGCGATTTGCCATCGACTGAGCCGCGCATGACGTGAGCGGGCGCGTTTGCGGTCACGCGTGCGTTCGAAGGATGAAGGCCGATGGCACGGCCGATGCCATTCTTGTTTCATGCCTAATCACAACGATCTCAAGGTATGGCAGCGCTCCGTCGCATTCGCCATAACAATGCATCGCGTTGCAAAGTCGCTCTCACCCGGAGTGGTTCCCGGCCTTCGCTCGCAGATCCTGCGATGTGCTGCATCAATTCCCGCCAACATCGCAGAGGGCGCCGGCCTGAATTCGGATGCCCGCTTTGCTCATTTCGTCTCGATCGCAATCGGTTCAGCAAACGAACTAGAAACACATCTTGCCCTCGCCCGCGGTGTGGAGCTCATTCCGGACGATCAATGCGACACATTGGAAGACGAGGTGCAGCAAATCCGTCGAATGCTCTTCGGACTTCGCAAGCGGCTCGAGCAGGGAACTTGATGCCCTTTGGTTATGCTCACAGCTCACAGCTCACAGCTTGTAGTTCCGCTCTGCTGGCGCTGGGGCTCACCGCCGACGCTGGCAGCTCAACGCAGCGCGACTCCTGTCGAAACGAAGCGACCCCGTCGAAACCGATTCGCGCCTTCTCGCGCTGTCCATCCAGTCCGCTACCAGCAGAGCTTTAAGCCCACAGCTCACAGCTCACAGCTCAAAATATGCGGAGATTTATGTATTTCCTCGGATTCTTCTTGATGTCGATGATCAGCGAATCAATCCTCATCAGCGACTTCTCGAGCTGGTCATAAACGGCCGGATCATTCAGCAGCTTGCCAGCAGTCCCGTTACCACTACCCACCTTGTCGATCACACTCTGTACCCGGGCATTCGTCTCATTCACGTCGCGCGAGAGTTTTTCCAGGTTCGCCGACGCCACCTGAAGATTGCGAACAGTGGAATCCACCTTCACCGAGTCGATCGAAGCGATCGTGCGTCGCAACGCCGTCTGGGTTGCCGTAAGTTGACGCGACTGATCGGCCGTCACTTGACTAATCTGCCCGACAAGCTTCGTCAGAAGGCCGATGGTAGTCCTTATGTCCGCAATCCCTCCGCTGTCCACAAACTCGGCTCTTACCCTGTTCGACAGCGCGAGCGCATTTACCGCGATAGAGTCGCCTTTGCTCAGGAGCTGCGGAATGCCAGGCGAAGCTGCTCCCATCGGAACGGTGTCCCCTTCGGCGATATAGTTGGTGCTCGCCCGAACCGGTGTTAGTGCAATCAGTTGGTCGCCAAATATGCCGTTGGCCTGCACTGAGGCCGTTGTTCCCACCGGCACCTTGTATTGGGACTGTATGGTCATGGCGATCCCCAGTGTGCCGTCGGGTATCAACTCCACGCGATCTACGAAGCCAACCTGAACGCCGGCAAGCAGTACCGGCTGGCCTTGTTTGAGGCCGGCGCCCCAGGGGAACCGCGCGTACAGCGGATAGCCGCTCCGAAGGCCGCCACGCGCGATCCAGATCGTGCCTCCGATGGCCACAACGACAGCCACAACCAGCAACAGACCAACGAGAACTTCATCGCGACGTTTCATGATCCTCCCCCTCTCTCAAGCGTAGAACAGGCAAAAGACAAGCGTATAGCGAGCATTCGACCACTGTATGTGAAGCTGCATCTGTATTGCATTTGAACCGCGTCAACCCTGAATGAATGGTGCAAGTACCGCCGCAACGAGGGCGTCGAGTACCAATATGGATACGGAGGCGATGACGACCGCCGTCGCAGTCGAACGACCTACCCCTTCTGCGCCTGCCTCTGTGATGTAGCCCTGATAGGAGCATACGAAGGCAATTGCGAAGCCGAAAAGGAACGCTTTGATCAGGGAGTAGACAATCTGGAACGTCGTGAACGACAGCCTGAGACCTGCGAGGAAGTCGCTTGTCTGAACGTCTGTTGCCACGACGAGCACGCCCCACGCGCTGAGTATCGCAGTGGCGTTGGCGAGAATGGTGAGCACTGGGAGCATCACCAGGGCCGCAATGATTCTCGGCAGTGCCAGATACGCGATTGGGTCGAAAGAGAGAGTCTCGAGCGCATCGATCTGCTCCGTCACTCTCATCGTTCCGATTTCGGCGGTCATCCGAGCCCCGACCCGGCCGGTGAGAACCAGCGCGATAAGCAGCGGGCCAAGTTCCAGCACGATACTCTGTCGGGTGATCAGGCCGACTACAGAGAGCTGGACGCCGGGAAAGAGCTGATATCGGGTTTGAAAGGCAGTAACGCCGCCGAGGAAAGCGGCGACGATGCAGGCCAGAGGAACCGAGTCCACACCCATCGTCCGCATCTGGCGAATCGTTTCCGGGATCCACGTTCCCGGCTCCCTCAGCCCTCGCAGGACGTCGCGTCCAAAGTATGCGCGCTTGCCAACATTACGAAGAATTCCTGCCGTACGACGCTCAGCAAGCCGTACGGCGACATCCATTCCAAAAATCATTCAGTTACCGAAACGCGGGTCAAGTGCGCACTCGCCCAAGGAGCACGGCAGCTACTGATGCCATGAGTACATTGGGCATCCATGCCGCTGCTTCCGGCGGCATCAGCCCCTTTCCGCCTATCGCCTTTGTCAGCTGGATAAGAACCAGCATGACAATAGTGGTGGCCAGGCTAATGGCCACGCCATATGCCGCTCCACCGCGCTGGGAGCTGGTTGCTAGCGGCGCGCCAAAGAGAGCGATGATGAGACAGGTGGCCGGTATAGCGAGTTTTAGCATACGCTCGACCTTGAGTGCATTGACGTCAGTGCCCGAACGCTCGAGTACTCTGATGAATCGCGTAAGATCGGCGAAATTCATTTCTGTGGGGTCGCGTTCCTTCGCGCGGAGGTCTCGGGGCGTTTCCTTCATGCGACTATCGGCAATCGAGTCAAAGCTGAATACATGGTCGGTGGAGTCATTTGGAATGACGTGCATCATTCCCGCGTCGAGCATCCATCCGCGAGCGTCGTGCCAGCGGGCGGTTTTTGCCGCAATCAGCACCGCAGCGCGCTCGTCCGAGCCCTTTTCCTCGACCTCGATATTGTCAATTGCACCTTTTGCCACGTTCAACATATAGATGCGATAGACGCGACCGTCATCGTTGGCAAAGGCAAAATTGAACCGTTCATTGTCCTGGATCTGGGTGCTTCCGGCAAGCAGTTCGCCACGTTTGGCGTTATTGGGTGGCGCAATTTCGCTGAAAACAAGGTCGAAGCCGGTGGCCAGTGCTGCCATGAATACGATTGGCGCAATGAATCGATAGAAACTGATTCCCGATGCCTTGGCGGCAGTAATCTCGGAGTAACGAGTAAAGGCGCCAATGGAGAACACCGTGGCGAAGAGTACCGCCACCGGCATCACCATGAAAAGCGTATCTGGAATCCAGTAAAGATAGCTGAGCGCCACATTCTGAAGTGGGAGCTTCTTGTCGATGTAGCCCCTCAGGTTGTCGACCAGATCAATCACAAAAACCAGGACCGGGAAACCGAGCAGCGTGACCAGAAATATTCGCGAGAACTCCGCGGCTACATACCGATCCAGCGGTGTCACCCAGCCTCGTGGACCCCTCACGCAGCTTGCCGGATGAGATTCTTTCGGGCACGTCTATCCGCCCACCAGTCACGGATTCCACCGCCTCGCGACTTGTCAGTAGTGCTTTCCACGTTCCATAAAAGCGCTATCCCCATCAGCGCAAAAAGGACATTGGCAATCCACATTGAAACTGGTGGCGGAAGCTGACCTCTGTCTGACAGTGTCTCGCCACCCATCAGACATACGTAATAAAGACCAAATACGACGATTCCGACGCCAAGCGTGACGCCCACTCCACCTCGCGGAAAGCGGAGCGCGATGGGCGGGCCAAAGAGCACAAACACCAGGCAGGCGAAGGATAGGGCAAACTTCTTCTGAATTTCGACGTTCAGGCTGTCCAGCTCGGACCGCGTGGCATTCATCTGAAGTGCCGCCGCTTCCTCAGCCCCCGCCAACTGCGCGCCGTCATCGACCGGCTGCGGAAGCATCGTTCCCGGAGGGACGTCGATTGCATTAACCGGAAGTTGAAGCCTTGGATCGGGAACCTGCACCGGCGCCGGAACTGGAATGGGAACCGCCGGTGGCACAGCAGGCGGCTGGGGGACGACAACGGGATTCTGGGTCGGATCTACAGCGGGCGGTGGCTGGCCGGCAGGAGGCTGACCGGCAGGAGGCTGACCGACAGGTGGCTGGCCGGCAGGAGGCTGCTGGACCGATGTCTGACCCCCCGTTACCGGTGGCTGGACCCGCGGGTCGATATCGCGTGTATCCGGAGTCCACGCAACGGTCCGGTTCGTGACCGCAGACTGTGCCTGCGCTGTTTTTATTCCTGCCATCGCCACGAGCGAAGGCAGTGTGTTGCAGTAGAAGGCTGACAGTGCAACCTGGGGTGATCGTTCCCGCGGCACCTGCACCCCGGTTTCTCCCGGCTTGAGCTGCTTCGATGCGATGCTGATGTACTCCTCGCGTGCACGCGCATATTCCACCGCCCGGGCACGGTAGCGCCGGTGCATCTCACAAACCGACATCTCACGGTCGCTCTTGGATCCATCCGAACCCGATGCCTGAAAGTCGCGGCCTACGTCGCGCACCCAGATACTTTGAGTACGGAAGTATGAGCGCTGAAGCCGCTTCGGATCGCCTTTCACAAGCTCCTGCGAAAATCCATCGTAAAGTTGCAACTGCATATCCTGTTTGTTCTCTGCCAGCGAGAACCGCCCGCTATCGGCGTAAATTGTGCGCCTCTCGGTGCCGCGCGAAAGATCGTAGATGTCTACGTCCCACATCTTGTTCGTCGCGGCATCCGTTCGCGCTACCCTCATGAAGAAGGACGGCCGAAGCTGGTTGATGACCTGGTCGCGAAGAGCCAGCGTAGGCGTCGTGCGAAGAATGTCCTGCTGAAGATTCCGGAGACGATAGTTTGCAGCGGGCAACACCTGATCGTTGAACCACACCATCGCCAGCGAGAGCAGAAGCGCGCAGAAGAGCACCGGGGCCATCAGAGTACGCACTCGCACACCGTTCGCCTTGAACGCCGTGATCTCGTTCTCGGAAGCCATCCGTCCAAAGGCATGCAGCGTAGCGATGAGTACCGCCATTGGCAGGGTCATCGCAATCGTGAAAGGCAACGAAAGTACAAAAAATTCAACTATTGCCCTAGCGGGCAGACCCTTTCCGGCAAGATTGGCAAGTTGCCGTGCTACGTACTGCAGCATGAGCAGCGACGTCAGGGCCGTGAGGGCGAAAGCCAGCGGCCCGATGTGCTCGCGCACTACATAGCGAGATATGATTTTCATTACGTAACTTCCTTGCTGACCACCAGCAATTTCAAGTGTGCATCGGTAGTTTCGGGCCTCCAATTCCGCTGATGCGTCGACCTTTCAGTGCGCTTCAGGATAGCGCGGTGCGGCTGGTACACCGCCACCGTAAAACCGTGCGCGGTAAAGCTATCCTCATGGTTCTCATGACGATCGTCTTTGCCCCTTCCGCCCAGGCTCAGGTGACGAGCCCTGACACCCTCAGTCGCGACTCTACCTCGGCCATTCTGCCACCAGGTGCCAGACTGCTGGCGGGCCTCCGGCTGCGCATCGACACCCTGACGCTTCCCCATCTTCCGATACTCGGTCCGTTGGGACAGGCGGCCCGCTTTCGGGCAGATCCGCGTCAGCTAGCGGATGATATCGTTCGGAAGGCGTACGCCCGATCGGGGCAGCTCGCGCAGGAACGGTGGAATGCACTGATCCGCAGTGGATTCTCCGTACCGACTGACGAAGCACTGCAGGCATTGTCCGCGTCGCCCGCCTTGCCCGGGGCTCCTGACCCGGTATCAACTGCCTTGGCCCGTGCCGATTCGTCACAACCGCCTGGGGTGACCGCTGCGGGCTCTCCTCCCGCGACGCTTCCGGGTTCGCTGGTTCCCCTGGGCGAAGGAAGGGGTGGCAACAGATCAGACCTGCTCGGCGACTTCGCCAATCTTGGCATCAACATGTCGTCTCGACTCGAAAGCAAATACCAGCGAAGTCGCAACGAACGATGCACAACCGCGCAGCTCACCATTAGCGGTTCCAACTGCCTCGGCAACTTCCAACCGTCTTTCGACTTCCAGTTCAATGTCCGCACCGGCGGCAGCATCGCCGATCGCGTGTTGCTGAACGTCGACTACGACTCACAGCGCGAATTCGACGCGTCCAATAACATTTCTGTTTTCTATCAGGGAAAGACCGACGAGATTCTGCAGAAACTGGAGTTCGGAAACGTCAGTTTTCAACCTGCACCATCACGTTTTCTCACCTCGGGAATCCCCGCCGGAAACTACGGAATGCAGGCGACAGGCCAGCTCGGGCCAATGCGCTTTACCTCGATACTTGCACAACAGAAAGGAAATGTCTCGAAGGACAACGTTTTCACCGTTGGCGGCAGAACACAGCAGACTGTCGAACGTGCAATTGAAGACATCGCCATCGAGCAGCGTCGGTTCTTCTTTACAATAGATCCGCGTCAGTTGGCCGGCTTTCCAAACATTGACCTGCTCAATCGACAGCAGATGCAGCAGCTTGCGGCAGCCTTACCGGATTCGCTCAGACCGCGCCGAGTGTATCTCTACCGTCAGCTTATCGGTGCGAGCAATCAGAACCCTCGCGGGCCTCAGTTGTCGGTTCGTGGTGCGCGCAATCCTTCGCGACAGACATATGAGCTGATGCGAGAAGGAGTCGATTATTTTGTCGATCCCTCCCAGCTGTGGGTCGCGCTCGTGCGTTCCCTCGACCCCGCGCGTGAACGGCTCGCCATCGCGTACGAAGTGACGGTCAACGGGCTGCCGGCGCGGAATGTGAATACCGGCGGCACTCCCGATCTCGAGTTCACCGACGCGCCGCAATTCGCGAATCTGCTCTGGGAACCCGAGCTCAGCCCTTCGAATACGGAATACTTTTTTCGCGAGATCAAGTCGGTATATCGACTTGGTGGCGAAGACCTTCAACGACAGTCGGTGACGGTGAAACTCGTGACCGGCACCTCAGGCGATCAGGAGAAGCCGATAGATCCGTCGCGCGGCGAAACCTACCTGCAGCTTTTCGGTCTGTCGCAGGCAACAAATCCCACTGCGTTCGACGTCGAGAACAGAGTGTGGCCACGCCCAAACGATCAGGTCGATCTCTCTGCTGCCACAAGCGCCCGATCAGCAAAACTGTTTCGCGACTACTTCATATTCTTTCCGTCGGTTCAACCGTTTGCCCGTGCGGGTCTTGCGCAGCCATTGGCAAATCCCGCCAACGACACCTTATACCGCTACCCCAACGAGTATCTGTACTCCCCCCAACGACCGCAAACGATCTATCGCATGATCACGCGATACTTCTCGGAAGGCGGCAGCGAATCGGGTGTTATTCAACTCAATCGCCCCCAGATTCGCGCCAACTCGGAAACCGTCACGCTCGACGGTCGAGTTCTCCGCAGAGATCTGGATTACGCCATAGACTACGATATCGGCCGCATTGCATTCAGCCGCCCCGATACACTCTTTCCCATCGAACGACAGGTTTCAGTTCGATATGAGGAAACGCCTTTTGGCGCTACCGCGCCAACGTCAATATTTGGTTTCGCTTCGCAGTTTCAGTTGGACAATGGACAGCTTTCGTTCACCGCAATCTCGCAACAGCAGAAGTCGAGTCTCAATCGGCCTCCCCTTGGCTTCGAGCCGATCGGGTCTCTCGTAGCAGGCGTATCGGGAAATCTTTCCTGGGACGCCAGCCTTATTTCGCGCGGCATCGCAAGGCTGCTTCCGTTTGGAGCGCAGGGCACTTCTCCCTCGCGAATTGCGCTGCAAGGCGAATTCGCCATGAGCAAGCCTCAACCAAATGCCGCAGGTCAGGCATACGTCGAATCGTTTGAAGGTGACGCTGGCGTTGGCGTGCCACTTTCCGAGGCGGCCTGGTACTTCAGCTCTCTGCCATCGCTTGGTACAAAGCTCGTGCCTGCACTTGGTGGTAACCCATTCACGCTCAATCGCGCTACCACACTCGCATATCAAAGCAACGGCGCCGACAACAGCGGCAAACTCATCACGTATCGCTCATCGGAGATAGATCCTGCAGTACGCACATCTGGAAGCGGTCTCGAACCACCCGAGCCGGTTCTCTTCATGACGCTTTACCCGCTGCGAATTGGCGGCATTTATGATTTTGCGCCGGATACAAACACGCGTCGCTTTGCCTGGACGGTCGGCAACAGTTCGGCCGTTGGAGTGACTCCAACCGGACGACGATGGCGTTCGCTACGAACTATCCTCAATCCCAGCGGTGCCGATCTCTCCCGCATCGAGAACATCGAATTCTTTGTCCAGGTGAGATCGGAGAGTTTGCAGATTCGTCGAAATCCAACTCTCGTGCTAGACTTTGGCGAAATAAGTGAAAACAGTGTCGCGTTTTCGCCTGAGACGCTCACCATCAATCCATCGAGAAAATCGGCTCGTCCTGACACGACATATCGCGGAAAGCAGATCGTGGGATACGACAGACTCGATTCCGAACGTGACCCATTTTCGCGGGCATTCAACGCTGCCGAAAATGACAAGGGGCTTCCGGGTGATGTCGCCGACACCATCGTGGTTGTAAATCGCACCGGCGCCTCACCTTCCATCACGACACAGACCAAAGTTCCTCTGTGCTCCCAGGCAATTGGTATTCTTCAGACGATTGGAGACAGTCGCGCCGATTGCACCATCGGCAACAACCGACTCGACGAAGAGGACATCGATCTGGACGGACAGCTGAATATTCCATCGTCGAGTGTGGACCTTGAGCAGATAAGACGCTTCATCGTTGATCTGAGCGACAAGCGCACATGGACACGCGTCGGTGGCTGCAGCCCGCTCGCCGATTCGCTCGGCGCTGTAACCGATTCGCTATGCTGGGTTCAGGTCAGGCTCAACTGGCGTGCACCCAACGAAGAGCTTAACAATCCGAACGACCGCCGCATGCGGGCGCTCCGGATTTCAATGGTGTCGGCAACTGGTGCGCCCGACGACGACTTCGCGCGAATTGGTCTCGCCAAGTTCAAGCTGGTCGGTGCTCCATGGCTCAAGCGCGCGGACAGACCGCTTACGGGGGCCGCCGGAGACTCCGTCGGTCCCGCCAATGGCTACGTGGTGGCGTCGATAATTGGCACGCTAGACTCGTCGGCGGTACTTCCGTACAGCGCGCCACCCGGAGTCGCAGAACGTCCCGAAAGCCAGAATGCGCAGTACGGGAACGCGCTATTTCAGATAAACGAAAGGGCGCTGCGACTGCAAGCGGGTATTCCCGGTCAGGAGTTCCGACCTTTTGATCGCGCGGAGGCGTTCTACCGCTTCCCCGAAGGTACGAAGACATTCATGGGCTACCGTACCCTGCGACTATGGATGCGCGGCAGAGGAAGTGGTTGGGGAGAAAACGGAGAGTTAAATGGTTTCGTCAAAATCGGTCGAGACGAAAACAACTTCTACATGTACCGGACTCCGGTAAATGAAGGGCCGACGCAGAGTGCGTGGGATCCAGAAGTTCGCGTCGATCTGCAGCGTTTTCAGATGCTCCGTGCACAGCTCGAAAACAACTTTCTCAACGCTACCGCCGACTCAATTTCATGCAGTGGCACCGACCTTGAACTCATCCGGCGGTCAGGACTGCCGCGCAACAGCGTTGTTCGACGGTTTGCAGTTTGCCAGGATGGCTACATCGTGTACAGCGCCGATCCCGCCGTCACGCCTCCCAATCTGGCCGGTGTACAAGAGCTTGCAGTGGGCTTCGTGCGTATCGACAGCGTAGCGCGTAGCGGTAAGGCAATACTTCCCAACGATACGCTCGAACTCTGGATCGATGACATCCGGCTAGGCGATGTAGTCGACGATATTGGTTTTGCGGGAGAAATTGGCCTGGCAGTAAATGCCGCAGACCTTGCAGACTTTCGTGTCAATCTCAGTAGACGCGATCCCAACTTCCGTCAGTTAGGCGAGACACCGTCATTCCTCACGACTAACGGGCTGAGCGTCGGCACAACACTGCATCTCGAACGCATGTTACCGGCGCGACTTGGTCTCGTGATACCGTTTAACATCGACTACAGCGGTGCAGGCATCGACCAGCTTTTCATCAACCGTACAGATGTGAGGGCGGATGGCATAGATGGTCTCCGAAATCCTCGCGACTCCAGAGTGAACTACTCCTTCGCCATGCGCCGAGCGGCCCCGCTGACACAAGGATGGTACAGAGGGTTTCTGAATGGACTCGCAGTAAACGGTGCGTGGGGCACCGGTTCGAGCCCAAGCGCATTTCAGGAAGCGGAAGTCAGAAACTATACGCTCAATGCATCGATCAATCTCCGTGACGACTCAAGAGATCGAGGCCTACCTGGATTTCTCGACTGGTTAGTGGGTTCGCTGCCTGAACGCCTGCGTGAGTCACCCCCAATTCGCGCGTTCCGTGCACAACGTGTCCGATGGGCTCCGTCTCAATTCACGCTTTCCAGCGGCGTTGCGAGGATAGCGAACACCACGACGTCGTTCACAAAAGCTGCCACTTCACCCACGGATACCGGTCAGACCATCAACGGTCTCACCCACTACTGGCAAAACAGCGCACGCCTCGAATTCGCTCCGCTTACGTCGCTCCGTGCAAGCCTTGATGCCCGCCAACTGCTCGACCTGCGTGATTATCGCGGCGCTGCCTCGGCTGTCGACAGCACTGACCGTGCGCAAGCTGCGGCAGCCGAACGACTTCAGTTCCTCGGCACGTCACTTGGTCTGGAGCGCGAACGCACGCTTACGAGCACGTTCAACTTCCAACCACTTCTGGCGCTCTGGTTTCGCCCATCGTTCGACTTCAGTGCGACCTTCAATCTGAACAAGGATCCAAACGCACGTGCGTTGCTGCGCGAAAATGATTCCACGGGTGCATTCCGACTGCCTCAACGACTTGGTGCTTCTCAATCTTTCAATGCCGGCACCGTGCTCGAACTCGGCCGCCTCATTCGGTCATATACCGGAGATCGTACAGCGCTGGGC
>JBBSTN010000022.1:0-18626 GCA_038235845.1 Gemmatimonadales bacterium
CAATCCCATCGCCGATTATCCTGCTCACTGGGCTCCTCTCGGCATGACTTTCTATACTGGTACTCAGTTCCCGCAGGAGTATCGCAACGGTCTGTTCATAGCCTTTCACGGATCACGCTTCGATCCAACTCTTCAGCCCGCCGGGCCTGGCTATAACGTGGTATTCCAGCCGTGGGCGGCAGGCAGTCCGTCCGGACAGTGGAGAGAATTCGCCGGCGGATTCGCGCAGGGCGTTTTCACTCCTGATGGTGCGGCGCATAGACCAGTGGATGTAGCCGTCGCAAAGGATGGTTCGATTTACCTTTCGGACGACAAGGGCGGGTACATCTGGCGCGTCAGGTACAACGGTAACTAGTCGGATCTTGCTGCTTTCATTGCGTTGACAGCAGCCAGGAATGAAAATGTCGTGTCACTCCCGCGGATCAGATGCGAGGGTGACACGACATTATTCACGACTTTATCAGGAATACAGCTGACGACTTTATCAGGACCAAAGCTGCAGTCGGGCTGCGGCTTCGTTACTGAGCCGAACGCCCGCCTACCTTGCGGCCGATTTCTACGGCCTTGAAGCCCGAGTCTCCCCATCCGATGACAAAAAGATCGAACCCCTGCTTCATTCGCATTTCAATGTCGGCTTCGCCGGCCGGATAGCCGCAGGCGACCTTGTACTTCTTGCAGGCGGCAAGCACCTGCTGAATCGAGTTCTCCCAGGCTTTTTCATCGAATACCCGCTTGCCTTCTGCGTCCACGCTGCTAAATACGCCACGAAGGGTACCCGCGCCTGGAAAAAGCACTCCAATGCCTTTAACGGCAGCGATCTCGTCGAGGTGGGCCAGGCCGACCTCGGTTTCAACGATCGTGAAATTCACGAGTTCGCCTTTCGGATTGAGCGGCCATACGTCCGCGCGATCCTTGTATTCTTGCTCCGAGAGACCCCAAAATGCGGGAGCTCCACCGACGTCGTCCGGCCGGGATCCGCCATGGCTCTTGAAACGCATCATGTTGAGCCCACGCTTTACTTCGTCGGCGCTTTCTACTCCGACAAAGGTAATCCCAGCCGCCCCGGCATTTAGTTGTCTTCGGATTCTGTCGGCCGCCTTGTCGTAGTCAGGCGCGATTTCCGGGGTCTTCACAAAAAGCGGATGAGACATGCGCTTGGCGCCTGCGGGCATCATGCCCGCCGCATGCATTCCGGAAACGAATTCGACAAAGGTAGGATACGCTGCGTCGAAGTTTCCTTCCATGCTGCCATCAAACACATAATCGCCGGTCTTGTAGGCTACAGCTTCGGCCGCGAGCTGCGTCTGCGATTTTACAGAATCAGCTGGAAGGGCTGGCGAGCCCGGGCGGGCTCGTCTGTTGGACGGGGTATAGAGCCCGAACACCGGCTTGCCTGACGCCAGTAGATCGACCACGGGATTCATGTGCTGTTGGGCACCGACGGGCGCTGTCGCGCCCATTGATACGAGGGATATGACCGCTGCGGCCAGATAAGCGGGCTGTTTTCTCACTATTCACACTCCGTAAGGCAAAGAAAGGTGGGACGACGGAACACCGTCGTGACAAATCGGGGTATTTTAAGGTGTAACCGGGAATTACAACGATTATACGGCCACCCACGTTATAAGGCTGAAGATGATACGTAACACGTTTAGCAAGTTTCGGAATCGCTCTTGCATATGAATTATTACTATTCCAGACCTGTGCAAAAGGTTACAACTCCGCTGCACGCGCCCAAATCGAATACTTCCCGCTCAGACCAGGAGGTCCGGGGATGAAGTCTTTTATCGTTGTTGGCTCAGGCTCGCTTCTAGTTCTCCTCGCCGGCACTCAGCTTTTAGAAGGTCGTATCAGCAACGCGTCTCTTGAACAGGTCACTGCAGAGACGGTTCCGACCCGCACCATCGCTGCGATACCGCGCTCCTACTCGGTTCCCATGCGTGAGACTCCGCGCATGCGCACCTCAGCTCATGACATGCTGGGAGGTCTAACGTCGCCTGAACAGCAGACGCTCAACGAAGTTGTCGACAAGACTTGTGCGGGATGTCACAGTGAGAAGCGCAGATCCGGTGAATTGGTGCTCGAAGGTTTCGACATTGCCACGATAGGAAAGGATGCGCCGGAGACAGCCGAGAAGATGATCGGCAAATTGCGTACGGGGATGATGCCACCTCCGGGCCGAGCCCGGCCGGGTGGGGATACGCTGCTTTTGCTAGCGCAGACACTCGAAAAGACGATGGATGCGCAGGCGATCATGAGCCCCAACGCGGGCTTACGAGCGTTTCAGCGGCTAAATCGCGCGGAATACTCGCAGTCTGTTCATGACCTTCTTGATCTGGATATATCGGCGTCGTCCTGGCTGCCGCTCGATACGAAGAGCGCGAACTTTGACAACATCGCTGACGCTCAGATGCCGTCCGCGACCGTTCTTGACGGCTATCTCGATGCCGCAAGCGATATTAGCCGGCTGGCGGTAGGTGATCCAAATGCCAGCACGGCGACGACCACGTACAAGATTGCGCGCCTCGCTTCGCAGCTTGAGCGCGTTCAGGGATCGCCAACCGGAACCCGTGGTGGCGAATCGGTCGTACATAATTTCCCGGCCGACGGCGCCTACATCTTTACCGTCGCGCTGCACGCAATTCCGACCGGTCAGCTCTACGGCTCGACCGCTCCCTTCGACGAGCAGATAGAAGTCTCGGTGAATGGCGAGCGGGTTGCGCTACTTGAAATCGACCGCGGCATGTCGCAGGCGGATCCGAACGGCATGGAGATAAAGACGAATCCGATCCGTGTGCGCGCCGGCCCCCAGCGGGTCAGTGCAACGTTCATCCGCAAGTTCGAAGGCCCGGTCAACGACATTATCGCGCCGCTCGATCACAGTATCGCTGACACGCAAATCGGTTCACAGTCCGGCATCACGATTCTCCCGCACGTGCAGAATTTCTCCATCACCGGACCGTTTAACCCGACGGGTGTTTCCGATACGCCGAGCCGCCGACGCATTTTCACCTGCCGTCCAACAACGGTAGCGGAGTCGCGGCCTTGCGCGGAGAAGATCGTAAGAGATCTGGGTGGTGAGGCGTATCGTCGGCCGCTCAAGGCAAACGACGTAGAGTCGCTCATGTCCTTCTATGACACGGGAGCAAAGGAGGGAGGCTTCGAACTAGGAGTGCGTATGGCGCTCGAGGCCATCCTTTCCAGCCCGCACTTCCTCTTCCGGGTCGAGGAAATTCCGAGCTCGGCCAAGGCTGGATCGCGTGTTGCGGTCAACCCACTCGATCTCGCGTCTCGGCTCTCCTTCTTCCTGTGGGGCGCACCGCCCGATTCGCAGCTGATTGCCGCAGCAACGCGGGGATCTCTTTCCGACACCACCGGCCTGGTGAAGGAAGCAAAGCGCATGATCGCCGATCCGCGGTCGGAGGCATTGTCAACGCGGTTTGCCGCCCAGTGGCTCCGCCTGCAGGACATCGAAAAGGTTCACCCGGACGTCGTTCAGTATCCGAACTTCCATGAGCAGCTTGCGGACGACATGCGCCACGAGACAGAGCTGTTCTTCTACAACCTCGTCCGCCAGAACCGCAGCGCGTTGGAGATGTTCACCGCCGATTACTCGTTCATGAACGAGGCGCTGGCCAAACACTATGGTATCGACGGCGTAGTTGGACCACAGTTCAGAAAGGTGCAGTATCCCGACAGCACTCGTCGCGGCCTTCTTGGGCAGGGCAGCATCCTGACCCTGACATCACACGCCAACCGCACGTCTCCAGTGTTGCGCGGCAAGTGGGTGATGGAAGTACTGATGGGCAGTCCGCCGCCGCCGCCGCCGCCCGACGTACCCGATCTGGACAAGGTCGGCGAGCATGTTGAAGGCCGGATGCTAACTACGCGGGAAAGAATGGAGATTCACCGTGCTAGTCCGTCCTGCCGTTCGTGCCATCTGTTTATGGACCCAATTGGGCTCTCGCTGGATAACTTTGATGTCACGGGACGGTGGCGCATCAAGGAAAACGGTCAGCAGCTTGATACTCAGGGAGATTTCTACGACGGCACGAAGATCTCAAGCCCGATAGAGCTGCAGCAGGCGCTGGTGAAAAGGCCTATCCCCCTGGTGCGTACTTTCACGCAAAACCTTATGGCTTATGCACTTGGGCGTCGTATCGAATATTACGATAATCCGGCCATCCGGAAGATCGAGGCAGCTGCTCGTGCCGACAATTACAAGATGCAGGATTTCATTTTCGGAGTGATCAAGAGCGATGCATTCCGGGCAAGAAGGATTCCCATGCAAGCGAATTTGGGAGAAGCAGCAACAGTTCCAGGCAAGAACGACTGACATTCGCTCCACATCCAACGAGAGACTACGATGACTTTTTTAAGCGGCAAAGCAATACCTCGGCGTCGATTTGTTCAGGGAATGAGCGCAACATTAGCTCTGCCTTACCTGGATGCTATGCTTCCCACAGGTCGTGGAGCATGGCGTGCGGCCAACAAGGCACCACGTCTGGTCGCCATCGAGATGGTGCATGGCGCAGCCGGCTGCAACGAGCTCGGTTCCAAGCTGAATCTCTGGTCGCCTGCCGATTCGGGTAGTAAATACGATCTGAGTCCTACGGCTCTCCATTCACTCGAGCAGTACCGGGACTATCTCACAATCGTGAGCAACACTGATGTGCGCGAGGCCGAACCAACTTCGCCGCATGAAATTGGTGGCGACCATTTCCGTTCAAGCGCCACGTTCCTTACGCAGTCGCACGCAAAGCAGACGGAAGGCTCCGATGTACGCGTCGGAACTTCTCTCGATCAGATGTACGCGCAGAAGTTCGGTCAGGATACGCCGATTCCATCAATGCAGCTGTGCATTGAAAACGTCGATCAGGCTGGCGGTTGCGCGTACGGCTACGCGTGTGTGTATACCGACTCCATAAGCTGGGCATCGCCTAGCGAGCCTCTCCCTGTCATTCGCGATCCGCGTGTGGCATTCGAGAAGCTTTTCGGTGTCGGCGGCAGTGCCTCCGAGCGTGCCGAGCGCCGCCGTACGCGTCGCAGCATTCTCGACTTCGTGTCGGGCGAAATGTCGACACTGAAGACGTCGCTCGGGCCAAGCGATCGCGTCCGCATGGACCGCTATCTCACGGACATACGCGAGGTTGAGCGTCGTATCCAGGCGGTCGAGGCGAGAAACGCAAGTGGTGAAGAACGTGCGATGCCAGAGGCGCCAGCTGGCGTGCCCGACTCGTTCGCCGAGCATGTGAAGCTGATGTTCGACATTCAGGCGCTGGCTTTCGCGGCCGACGTTACGCGAGTGTTTTCGTTCAAGATGGGTCGCGACGGTTCGAGCCGCACGTATGCGGAGAGCGGCACCGACAAGCCTTTCCATCCGGCGTCGCATCATGGCGGAACTGAGAAGAACGTGAAGGACTTCAACCTCATCAATCGTTATCACGTTTCCATGCTTCCGTATTTCCTCGACAAGCTCAAGAGCATCGACGAGGGTGACGCGAACATGCTCGACAAGACGATGATTATCTACGGTTCCCCGATGGGTGACTCCAACCTTCACAACCATCGCCGCTGCCCGCTCATCGTGCTCGGAAAGGCCGAAGGGAAGCTTGCGGGCAATCTGCACATCAAGGCGCCGGACGGGACTCCAATGGCCAACGCCATGCTCAGCATGATGCATACGCTCGGTCTGGAAGATGTTTCGCGCTTTGGCGACAGCACAAACGCCCTCAACCTCAACGCCAATGTCTGATATCCAGGCCACCTCAGCACGGGGTCGATTCAGAACGCTGCGCCGAAGTGTGGCACTGGGTCTGACCTTTGGGGCAGCGCTTTTACTGTCGGGCGCCGTGACTCCACCGGGCGATGCCCCGGTGGCTGATGCGGCAATGCGTGGTGATACGGCGATGCTACGTCAGCTGATCCGGCAGGGCGTTGACGTGAACGAAGCGCAGTCGGACGGGATGACGGCCCTTCACTGGGCCGCTTCCCGCGGTGACGCCAAATCCGCCCAAACGCTGGTGGTTTCCGGCGCGCGAGTCGATGCGTTAACGCGGAACGGCAACTACACGCCGTTGCATCTTGCAGCACGCAGTGGTCATGCAGCGGCAGCGAAGACGCTGTTGGAGCATGGTGCGGACGTGAATGCCCTCACGTCGTCGGGTAACGCTACCGCGTTACATTTTGCGTCGTCGAATGGTGATTCGGAAACGGTCAACATTCTTCTGGAGAAGGGCGCAAAAGTAGACGCACGCGAGACTGCGTTCCAGCAGACTCCTCTCATGTGGGCTGCCGCGAGCAATCGCGTTCCTGCCATCAGAGCACTTCTCAAGCACGGCGCGGATATCGAAGCGGTCTCGCTTGTGGAAGACATGGCCGCTCGTGAGAAGGCGGATCGTGCAAGCCTGATCGCTCGCGCCCGGAAAGTCGCGGCTCTCAAGGCCGCTGAAGCAGCCCCACCGGCTGCAGCAGCCGCAGGCACGACAAACGGAGCGGTTGCGGACAGCAAGGCTATTGCCGACGCGATCGTCAAGGACGTGGCGAAGGCTGAGGTTGTGGCCGTTGCGCGCTCCATGCCAAGTGATCCTGCTGGCCGCGCAGGAGCGGTCAATCGCGCGGATTCGGCGGGCCCGGCTGACTCTACCGCCACTCGGGTAGCGGCCAAGCGCGCGGCGGTACGTGATTCTGCCGCTCGTCCAACTCGCCGTGACTCGTCCATGCGAAAGGACGATGCTGGCAACAAGGACGACGCAGACGCCAAGGTGGTCGACGTAAAATCAGACGTAAAGTCATCCGAAGGGAAAAAAGCGGCGGAAAAATCAACGTCGTCCAAGGACGCTCCAGCGCGCGGCGGTAGCGGAGGCCGCGGCGGAGCATATCCAGCGCCGATGCCGAGTGCTCCCGGTGATACCACACGTCGTGCAGGTGCCGACGGCTTTAATAATCGTGGCCTTTCATTTGGGGAACTCATCGGAAAGAAGGGTGGGTTGACGCCGCTTCTTTTCGCTGTACGTGAGGGACATGCCGAAGCAACGGCTGCCCTTCTCGAAGCCGGCGCCAAAATCGATCATGTGAGCAACGGTGACCACACGAGCCCGTTGCTGATGGCAGCGATGAACGGGCAGTTCGATCTCGCAATGATGCTCATGTCGAAGTCACCCGACGTGAAATTGGCGAGTGACGCCGGAGCGACGCCGCTGTATGTCACTATCAACTCACAGTGGGCTGCCAAGTCGCTTTACCCGCAACCCACCGCCCAGAAGCAGCAGCACACATCGCATCTGGAGCTCCTGGATGCGCTGCTCAAGGCGGGCGCAGATCCGAATGCAAGACTGACCAAGCATCTCTGGTACATGTCCTACAACTTCGACCTGCTTGGCGTTAACACCGAGGGCGCGACTCCTTTCTGGCGCGCAGCTTACGGAACCGACGTGCCCGCCATGAAGCTCCTCATCAAATACGGCGCGGATCCGTTGGTGGCCACAGTTAAGCCAAGCGGCCGCCTGCCGGGCGACGATGCCCCTACCGACGACGGGGACAAGGACGGCTCGAAGGATCCCAGTGGCCTACCGCCGATTCCCAAGGGCGGCCCGGGCGTGTACCCGATTCAGGCTGCAGCAGGCGTTGGATACGGTGAGGGTTACGCTGCCAATGCCCACGAACATGCACCGGATGGTTGGATACCGTCGCTCAAGTACCTGATCGAAGAGCTGCACATCGACGTGAATTCGCGTGACTTCAACGGTTACACACCCTTGCATCATGCAGCAGCGCGCGGTGACAATGCCGCAATCGAGTATCTCATGAGCAAGGGCGCCGACATCCACGCCGTAAGTCGTAAAGGGCAGACCGTGGCCGACATGGCGAACGGTCCGGTGTCCCGTATCGTGCCGTTCCCGGAGACCGTGGCACTACTCGAGAAACTGGGCTCGAAGAACAATCACAGCTGCAAGTCCTGCTAAGCATGACGAGCTGACGTGTAGCTGTCGCCTGTAGCTTTGGCGCAGTGAAACGAAGTAAAATAGATGAGGGCCTGCTTTCGTTTAAACCGAAAGTAGGCCCTCATCTGCTGTAATAGTTGTGTCGACGTTGCGGGGTTGTCTCGTCGACGCTGCGTAATACTAGTGACTTTTCAGTCGTCGTGACTGAGCTCGTACTTCCGCTGTTCGTGCATGCGATCCTTGCCAGCTGCCTTGTCTCGGCGCTGCGCGGCCTGCATCGCCATACCGTGGCTATGTTCGGTTTTGATGGCCGGGAGCGAGAGCAGCTTCTCCAACTCGGCGCCACCGCACTCTGGACAGGCGACAGAGCTCCCACCGCGCACCAGCGTTTCGAATTCCTGCTTACACGCTTTACATCTGAAATCAAAAATGGGCATGATTCGGCCGGATAGGGTTCGAGTTAGCGACTGATGCAATGTAAGTGATTGGCACGGCAAGCATTGTGCGTTGCCCACGTTCATGGCACTGGACGCAATCATCTTCGATCTCGACGGCACGCTCGTCGACACAAATAACACGCATCTCGATTCGTGGCTGCACGGACTGCGTGAAAATGGATTCGATTTTGGCAAGGACAGAATCGCGCCCGAAATAGGCAAGGGTGGCGATCTGCTGTTGCCGGCGCTGGTTGGAGAGTCCGTATCGAGGAGAATTGGCGACGCTGTAAGGGCAAGTGTGAAAAAAGCGTTTGAGAAACGCGCACATGAAACAACATTTCGAATATTCGATGACGCAGAGAAGCTGCTGAGCGAACTTCGCGCCCGCGGTTTCAAGCTGGCGTTGGCTACCTCTGCGGGCAGCGATGATCTCGACGTCATAATGAGCAGTGCGCGTGTCGATCTACGACAGTATTTCGACCATGTTGTCACGAAAACGGAGGTGGACTCGAGTAAGCCGGAGCCAGATGTCATTCTCGCCGCCGCCGGAGGTCTCGGAGTGTCACCCGCTCAATGTGCCATGATTGGAGATACTCCTTACGACGCTTTGGCCGCACGAAAGGCCGGTGTTGTAACGCTCGGAGTGCTGTCGGGTGGCATTCTCGATGCCGGGCTTGCGAGGAAAAAACTTATTCGCGCCGGGGCCCGTGCTGTGTTCGCCAATGTTCAGGAACTGTACAACAATCTCGGTCACGCGCTTGATCGAGCGTCACCGTCGAGGCTCCACCTTTCTGAAGAGGTTCAGCGGAAGCTGATGCAACAGGCGCTCGGGGTAGCAGAAGACGGAATGACAAACGGCGAAGCGCCGATTGGCTGTGTACTTGTCGACGGTGAAGGTGAGATCATCGCACGCGCGTATAACGAAATGAAGTCAACCGAAAACAAGACTGCGCACGCGGAAATTATGGCGTTTTCAAAAGCTGCCGGAAAGACGTCGTTGGACGCGAATGACCTCACACTCGTCTGCACGCTTGAACCGTGCGTCATGTGTCTTGGCGCAAGCATGGAAAGCGCGGTCGACACGGTGCTCTTTGGGCTTGAGGCCCCCGCGGACGGTGGCACGAGCAGGGTAATTCCGCCGGAAAGCCCGGAAAGTCAGATGCCGCGCGTGCTTGGGGGAATTTGTGCTGACGAAAGCAGGAAGCTGTTCGAACGATGGCTCGAAACCGACCCGGACGAGCCGGGAGCCTCGTACGCGAAATCACTACTGTCCCGCAATTAGTAGTGATTTGGCTGCGAACTAGGAATGAATTGTGAACAGCCAGATCGCGCTACCGAGCCCAATGAGGGTAACGGAGTTTTTCACCCAGGCCTGGGGCACCCTTTGAGCTAGCCCTGACATCATGTAACCGCCTGCGCTCGAACCTATCGCCATTACCAGAGCCACCGGCCAATTGACGATTTTCATGGCGGCAAAGGTGATTGCGGCAATGCCATTAAAACAGATTCCGTTGAAGTTCTTGAGACCGTTCATCTGATGGATGTTTGTGAGTCCCATCAATCCGAACACGGCGAGCATAACGATGCCGGCACCGGCTCCGAAATAGCCCCCATACGCGCCTACCGCAAATTGCGCAACAAGCATCGCGGGCGAGGGGTCAATGCGCTGAGAGGCCTCCTCCAACGCGACGCCGTCGATGCCAATGGCGGCGAGGCGGCGAGTCTCTTCACGTCGACGAAGCCAGCCCATGAAAGGCCCCTGCAGTGCAAATAGAACCGTAGCGCCAAGTACCAGCCACGGCACCAGCAGCTTGAACCTGGCTTCAGGCGTAACTACGAGCAGAGCCGCGCCGACTGCGCCCCCGATAATACTGGGTACGGCGAGCCTTGTAGCCCAGCGCCGAGCGCCCTTCAGCTCCTTTCGATAGCCAAGCATGCTACTGATCGATCCGGGCCAGAGCGCGACCGTACTTGTAGCATTTGCAGAAAGCGCGGGAACGCCGAGCCCCAGAAGTGCCGGAAACGTTAGTAGCGTACCGCCGCCCGCGATCGAGTTGACAGCTCCGCCGACGGCACTAACCGCCGCGATGGCTATGAGTTGCGGGGTGGTGGGACTAACCAGCGGAAATTGCATCACCTGGCGCTAAATGGCGCGTGCAGAAAGCGCGAGGGCGATCCAACCCGCGATGAAGCAGACTCCTCCAAGCGGTGTGATGGCGCCGAGAGCCCCCACGCCTGTAAACGTCATGGCGTAAAGTGAGCCGGAAAAGAGCACCGTCCCCGCCACGAAAAGCCAGCCGGCTGCGCTGGGCATTTGCCCGGGTGCACGGCTTGCAACCCAGGCCACCGCGATGAGAGCGAATGCGTGATACATCTGGTAGCGGACGGCAGTTTCGAACACCTCGAGCATTCTTGGCTCGAGTCGAGCGCGAAGAGCATGTGCTCCAAAAGCGCCTGCGGCAACAGCTGCCGCGGCGGATAATGCACCGATGATAAGAAAGAGACGATCCATGAGTGCAATGTACCGGGGCGACCACGATGTTGTCGGTGCTGAGGAAGGAAGGTCGAGTCTTTCCGTCACGTGACTGGTTGCAGCAGGCATGTACCGCGCGTAGCATCCCGTATCATTACGTAGCATCACGTTGATCTTTCAGGGCAGCAGTTGTGCTCACGTCCAACTAAGACATCATTGTCAGACATCGACATTCGCGCACGCAGTGCAACCGAGATAGTGGATGCTGCGTTTTCGTTGTACCGTCAGAATATTGGCGACTATGTTCTGGTGACGGCCATTCTTTCGCTGCCCGGTATTCTGTTGACTCTGATGCTTCAGGGCGGAAAGCCGGTGGGAACGCCCGGCGACATGTACAGGATGCTGCCGGTGTACGCAGTCTCTATTGTATTCGGTGCGATTGCGAAGGCTATCGTAATGGTGATTGGCAGCGACGTTTACCTCAACCGTCCGGAGGATCTCTCGCGTTCCATTCGTGAGGTAGTCCCGCGAATTCCGGCCATCGTTTTTGCGCTCGTGCTGACGTTCATCGCGTATGTGATAGGGTTGATTTTACTGATCTTTCCAGCTCTGTATGTGGCCGCCCGTCTATTTGCGGTGGCGCCCGCCGTCGTTCTCGAGCGAAATGGTGCGTTTGAGGCGCTAGGAAGATCAGGCGAACTCGCTGACGGTCATAAGTGGCGCATTCTGGGTGTTCTGCTTCTCACCTACGGAATCTTTCTCACGCTGAATCTTGGCGTTTCAATGCTTGCAACATCTTCGGGAAATCAGATAGCTATCCTTCTGGTTGGTGCGGTATTCGGAATTGCAGCAGCGCCAATAGTGAATCTCGCGGTGATGGTTCTCTACTACGACATGCGAATACGAAAGGAGGGCTTCGACGTCGAGTATCTCACGTCAACCCTGGCGCACGAGAACCGTCCGATCGCAGGCAGCAGCATCGCATGAGGGCAGTACAGGCAGATACACTTTCTGCCACGGCAGTTCATGACGCAGTCGTTGGGCTAACTCAGAGCGATGCGTACAATCGTTCGCTCCAGGATTCGCTCTGGCTTAAGCTCACCAACTGGATGCTGGAAACTCTTTCGTCGCTGTTCCGGGGCGTCCGGGAATTCCCGGGCGGTGAGTTGATCGCGTATTCGTTGATTGCCACTCTCGTATTTCTGGTTGTTGCAAGAATGTTTATAGGAACCCGCGCAACACGTGCAGTTCGCAAACGTAAAGCCTCGAATGGCGAACTTGAGAATGGGGCTATCGGCTGGAGTGACGCCGGGCGTTTCGCAGCATTGGGTGACTATACAGCGGCCGCACATTCCCTGTACGCTGCTACGATCGGTCTGCTTTCGGCGCGAGGTGCGGTAAGATTTCATCCGTCCAAAACCACCGGTGACTATGCGAGGGAGCTGCGCAAAAAGCATCACTGGGCGTATCCCCTGTTTCAGGGCTTTCGCGGCGTATACGATCATGTAATCTACGGTGAACTTACCTGCAGCCCTGAGGCTTACCAAGAGCTACTACGTTTTGCCAAATCGATTCGAGCGACGAATGTCGGCAGCGAGTCGTCAGCGAAAGCTGGTTTCGGACGCGACGGAGATAAAGACAGCAGGAACGTCGCTGCATGAGCGATGTCAGACGTCGATGGTATCTCGAACCAAAAGTGGTACTTCCAATTGTTGCGGCGACGATCATCATTGCCGTGCTGTTCGCGCCGCAGGCGCCCAACAGTCGAGGTGGCGATGCGCGCCTCACCACTTACTCCCGCTCTGCTCAAGGAGCCCGGTTGCTTCACGATCTGGCAGCTCATACAGGCTTCGAAGTATCGAGGTCGACAGACGGGCGATTTCCGACAGACACTAACGTCACGTACGCCGTTCTCGCGCCACCGGTTCCTCTTCGGACACGTGACGCTCACGCGCTTCTTGAACATGTCCGCGCTGGTGGCGGTGCATTGGTGGTGCTGGGTGGCGGAACGGCGCAGCTCGCAGATTCGCTTGGGGTGAATGAACTTCCCGGACAACGGCTTGTAGCGACATCGGGAATAATCTCGTCTCCCTGTCCCGAGCCGCGTCATAAATCTTACTCTCTATGGCTTGGGGGCGCGGCCTATCTCACGGGCGTGAGCTTTAATCGCTCGAAGGCGAGGCCGGCAAATAATGATTTTCGAGATCATCCCACGCTCACTGATACAATCGTTTGGGAAGGTCTCTCCACGCCTACCGATACATTCGTCACGATCGAAGCTCCCGCAGGAGCTGGGCGGCGGCGTTCGCGTGTATCGCCCGCTATGATTGGAGTCAGGCTTGGAGCAGGCCGGATGGTTCTGGCAACAGACCCGGACGTGCTCCGCAACGACGCACTGAGAGAGTGTGGACTCAACCTCGACGTAGCTGCAGTACGCGCACTTGAGTACCTGCGAGCAGGCAACGGTTCAGATGCGAGCAGACGCAAAAGGATTATTTTCGACGAGTACCATCAAGGCGTCGGCGCAAACGGCGGCTCAATGCGTGCTATCTCATATTTTCTGGGAAGCACGGCACCGGGGCACATGGTGCTCCAGTTGACTGCTGCAGGTCTCGTATTAATCGGTGCAGCGACACCACGAATGCTTCCGCCGGCCAGGGAAGAAACGCTTCAGAGGCGATCAGTCGACGAGCATGTTGAAGCACTCGCGCGGGCATACCAGCAGGTACACGCGACGCAAACTGCCACAAGACGTCTCGTGCAAGGTCTGCGACGGAGAACGCGGCATGGTGGATCACGCACGTCAGGACGTTGGAGCGATGATCAGTTCCTCGAAGAATTGAAGACGAAGTATTCCGCACTCGACGATCGGGTCGCGTTATTGCGGCGAGCGCTTGCTGGCCATGCCACGGTGGACGAGTTGCCAACGGTGGCAAACGCAATCGCCGAAATCGAGGGTTCGATGAAGCACACTCCAACCTCAGGATTCAAAGATGAACATCGAGCAGGGTAGCGAAATCCTGAAGCGCCTGCGCGCTGCGATTGCGTTTCATGTTATTGGACAGGATGAAATAATTGACGACGCTCTCGTGGTATTTCTCGCACGCGGGCATCTGCTTGTCGAGGGAGTGCCGGGAACAGCCAAAACGTTGCTCGTCCGCACCCTCGCGAGTGCACTCGGTGTCAGGTTCACGAGGGTGCAATTCACTCCCGATCTGATGCCAAGTGACATTACCGGCATCGCAATGCTGCGTGAGCCGGGCCAGGGGTTCGAGTTTCATCCCGGCCCAATCTTCACCGAGCTGTTGCTGGGAGACGAGATCAACCGCGCGCCCGCGAAGACGCAGTCTGCGCTGCTCGAAGCAATGTCCGAGCGTCAGGTAACCACGGACGGCGTGTCGCGCGCCCTCCCGGAACTGTTCACTGTATTCGCCACACAGAATCCGGTCGAACATGAGGGGACCTACCCGCTTCCCGAGGCGCAGCTCGATCGTTTTCTGTTGAAGAGCGTTGTGGGTTATCCGGGTGAACAGGCGGAACTGGAAATGCTTTCTCAGCATGAGGCAGGATTTGATCCCGAGCGGGAGTCGGAAACCTTGGCTGAGCCGGTAATGACCGGCGACGTAGCCCTTTCCCTGCGACAACTGACCGACGGCGTGCGTGTTGCACCGGATGTGCAGGCTTACATAGCTGCAATAACACGAGCTACTCGTGAGGAACCTTCACTCTCTCTCGGCGCGTCGCCGAGAGCTACTGTAGCGCTGATGCGCGCGGCGCGCGCTTCAGCAGTGCTCGATGGACGCAACTATGTAACGCCCGACGACGTCAAAAGTCGTGTTGCTTCTGCGCTTCGCCACCGGTTGCGTCTTTCTCCTGAACTGGAAGTTGAAGGTCGTACTGCGGACGATGTACTGTCTGCTATGTTGCTGAAAATTCAGGCGCCAACTTGATTGTTCCGCAATCCCGGGCAGGCTGGTTGCTGGCGCTTGTTGCGCCTCTTTGGCTCGTGCCGGGATATTTCGGAGCAGTGATGTCATCGGCGGCACTGCTGGTTGTGCTGCTTCTGTTAATCGTTGACATTCTGCTGTTGCCCTCCCCGTCTGACATCTCTCTCGACCGCGATCTGCCGATGAGCATTGGTATCGGTGATAACGCCGAGGGCGAATATCGTTTTCGCAACGATTCGGGAAGAAGAGTGCACGTTGAGCTTCGCGATCGGATGCCGGCAGAAATTGATGGCGGCGTAAAAGAGTGCACCTTGACAATCGAAGCGGGAGAATCGCGCTCGGTACCATTTGCGGTCCGGGGACGAGCACGTGGATCGGCACCGTTTCCGCCAGTAGCGCTCAAAATGCGAACAGACGTTGGACTTGTCGCCGTAATCGCGGTGCGCGATTTCAACCAGCAGATAAAGGTTGTACCTTCGCTGTCAGGCGTAAAGCGCTTTCGATTGCTTGCTATGCAACACAAGCTGAGTGCGCCCGGTATCCGCGAGCTGCGTCGTCGTGGAGAAGGTAGCGCATTCGCCAGTCTTCGCGAGTATGTGCGCGGCGATGATCCACGGCACATCGACTGGAAAGCCACTTCCCGCAGGGGGAAGTATATCACGCGCGAGTTTACGATTGAGAGGTCGCAGACGGTCATGACCCTCGTTGATGCCGGCCGAGGAATGATGCAGCAGGCTGGTTTGCTTTCGAGGCTTGACCATGCTTTCGACGCAGCACTTGTTCTCACCGATGTTGCCGTGAACGCGGGCGACCGGGTTGGCACGATTGTATTCAACGATGAGGTCAGGGCATACGTGCCGCCACTGCAAAGCAGTGGCGCACTGCAGGTTGTGCGTGAAGCATTCACGCCGGTTGCTGCATCAAACGCCGAACCGGACTATGCAACCGCATTTCGCTTTCTGGCTACGCGCCAGCGAAAGCGCGCGCTCATGGTTTTCTTCACCGACGTACTGGATACGCGTGCGTCCAAGTCACTCATGGCGCACGTCGCGCGGAGTTCCGCGCGACATCTGGTGCTGGTGGTCGCACTTCGCAACGACGAGCTATTCGCGTCGGCAGAACCGCATGTCGATGCCACGGCCGCAGTCGCATTCAACAGCGCAGCGGCTGAGGAAGTGATTCTGGCACGCGAGGAGGTTCTGGAACGAATGCGGCGGGTGGGAGTCATCGTGCTCGATGTATCTCCTCATTTTATGGCAGCTGCGGTGGTAAATCGTTACCTCGAGCTCAAATCGCGCGGCGCTCTTTAGCGCTTTATCGCTGAATCGCGACGTCGGAAACTCAGCCCCGCGCTCAGATACAGGGACATAACGATAGCCGTCGCCGCAGCAACCATGAGTTTATCGCGCAGCGGCCAGTCGGGTATTGGCGACACGAAGCCTTCGAGTACGCCCGCGAAGACAAGCAGCAGCGCGGCACCTGCGACGAGTCGAATTGCCCGTCGGGAGTTCCCTTTGAGCGCGACAGCTCTCGTCCTTTCACCCGGTATCAGCAATCCGGCGGCCAGCAAAAAGCCCGCTCCACCCGATATTGCTATCGCCGAGAGCTCCAGCACGCCGTGTGGGGCCACGAAGGCGAGCAACAGACCGCCGATACCCATCGACTGATAAAGACCGAACACCGCGCCGATACTGACTCCATTTGATAGGAGGATCCAGGCTGTCAGTATGCCGCCCGTAATGCCAAAAGCGAAGGAGAGGAACGCGACTTGAACGTTGGTGGTGAGAATACGAGACGCGAGGATCGGGCGCAGCAGCTGCGGTGCTTCGATATATCCCTTTTGTAGCCGCGCACGTTCAATACCTTCCTCAGCGCGATCGAACATCGCAGGAGGCACCAGCATTTCGGCAACTCGAGGCGAGGTTGCTACCGCGCGCGCGGCAATGAAGGCAGGGCCAAAGAGCAGAATTGCCGACAAGGCAATCGGTCGCCACGAATGGCGAATTTCCGCTGGAACGTCGAAGAACAGGTACCCGAACACGCTCTTCAGCGGAAGTGAACGTCTTCTGTAGAGCAGACTGTGGGCGTTCGCGACGAGGCGATTGAGATAGAAGACGTCGCTGGCGGGCAGGCCTTGGCTTGCGCCTTGTGAGCTGTTTGCGCTAGCCGAAGCCGAAGCCGACGCACCGCGTGCAGCGGTACGTAGTCGCGCCAGATCCGCCGCTGCCTCGCGGTAATCCTGCACAAACTTTCGCACTCCCGGCTCGCCAAGCTTTGATAAACCGCGTCGCTGCGCGACGCGTACCTGGTTGGCAAACTCTGCCCAGCGGGCAGAGCTCGATGCAACAATGGCGTAGCGCTCGCGCGCTGCGCCGGTGTCACCTTTGGCCGCGACACCGTGCGCGCGTGCTGACTGCTCAGATTCGTGCAGTCGTACCAACTGCGCAACTGGAAGTTGCGAAGGTCGTTGTTCGAGCGCGTGACTGAACTGTTTGGCTAAAGCGAGCGCCAGGCTTTCACGCCTCGCCGGGTCGAGTTGCATTCGTCTCTGGGCAAACCGATCGAGCACCGCAAACTCGGCGTCGGAAAGAAGGGTGTCCAACATACGCGGGCGCGAAGCAGCCGTCGATGCGCTCATCGGCGCAGTGATAAGGCCCTCCTTCACCACCATCGTCCCGGCCGCAAAATCGCCGAGCCTTCTGGCTCGGCGGCTAGCAATGATACTGATCAGTCCTACAGCGTAGAAAAAAACGGGTTGCATGTCGACGATTCTTACGAGATTGCGAACCGCCGACGTCGAAAATGTTATCGGCACGCCACCCTCGAGCACCACCCGAAGATTCATCAGCCGCTTTCCGGGCGTCTGCCCGTCCATCAGCGCCTCGAACAGCACGTAGTAAAGCCACAGCACTGCGAATTGAATGACGGTAAGTGTGGCCAGGATCCAGGTGCCGCTATTTGCCGTCGTTGCTTCCTGCAGTGTGGGAAGGCGAACGTTTGCCTGCATTGCAGCGATGAGTAGCACAAGGACTGCGGTGATGCAGAGGGCATAGTCGATCAGCGCCGCTGCTGTGCGCGATCCGACGCCGGCAACCGTGTATGACACCACGACGAGCTCCGGCGTTTCGACATCGACGGTCTGCGCAAGTGCCATCAGTACGATTCCACGGGAATCAGTGTGTCACCGCAACTGCTACGGCACCGTCTTTGGACCGATCTGATATCCTTTTGGCGGCTCCGCATGGAGCAGGTTTTTTACGAAGTAGTCCCAACGTCTTCTCATCATGTAGTAGGAGTCGGAGCCGTAGCCATGAAGTTGGTTGGGAAGCATTACGAGATCGAAATCCTTGTTTGCCTTGATGAGAGCGTCGACCACAAGCATCGTGTTGTCTGGCGGCACGTTGTCATCCATGGTGCCATGGGCGAGCATCAATTTTCCTTTCAGGTTTTTGGCAAGCGTCTGGTTTGCATCAACGTCATAGCTGTCCGGGCCCTTTGGGCCGCGCGTTAGCAAGCCCTGATAGCGCTCGCCCCAGTCGTCTTCGTAGACACGATTGTCATGATTGCCGGATTCGGCGATGCCAACTTTGAAAAAGGCCGGATACTGAAACATTGCGCTGACAGTGGCAAAACCGCCGCCGGAGTGGCCCCAGATCCCGACATTGTCGATATCGATAAATCTGTATCGATTCGCCAATTCCTTCATGCCCGCAACCTGATCGGGCAACGTGTTGTCGCTCATGCGGCCGTAGTAGGCATCGTGAAACGATTTGGAGCGCATCGGTGTGCCCATGCCGTCGATCTGTACCACTACGAAGCCCAGTTC
>JBBSTN010000023.1:0-18117 GCA_038235845.1 Gemmatimonadales bacterium
CTTTCGTTCGGCTTTTATCCTTGACGCAATGAGCATTTGCAAGCGCGCCCACGAGGTCGGCGCGCTTGTCGCGCTCGATGCGTACCATAGCGTGG
This sequence comes from Gemmatimonadales bacterium, assembly GCA_038235845.1. Lineage (GTDB taxonomy): Bacteria > Gemmatimonadota > Gemmatimonadetes > Gemmatimonadales > Gemmatimonadaceae > Gemmatimonas. The sequence continues at coordinate 96 of JBBSTN010000023.1, forward strand.
GCGTAATGCCGGTGGACGTGCGAGCCATCGGCGCGGATTTTCTCTGTGGTGGTGTGCTCAAGTGGCTATGCGGCGGGCCGGGCTCATGTTTCATTTATGCTGCTCCGTCCGTGCAGGAGTTGGCCAAGCCCGCGATCACGGGTTGGCAGGCTCACCAGAAGCCGTTCGCCTTCTCCGCCGACATGGAGTACGCCTCAGGCGCCTGGAAGTGGCTGGGAGGAACTCCAGTGGTGCCGGCACTTTTCGCCGGTCGGGAAGGGCCGTCAATAGTCAAGCAGGCGGGCATCGATGCAATACGAAGCAAGAGCGTCCGGCAGACCCAGCGCCTGTTGGCTGCCGCCGACGAGCGGGGCTGGAAAACACACACGCCGCGCGAAGCCGAGCGGCGAGGCGGAACGGTGGCCCTGGACGTCCCGAACGCTGCTCACGTTGCGCGAGCGTTGCTCGCACAGGACATCGTCATAGACTTCAGACCGGGCGCCGGGATAAGGATCGCACCGCATTTCTATACGACGGACGATGAGATCGACAAATGCATTTGGACTATCGACCAGATTCTTCGTACCGGCAGCTGGAAGTCGTACGTAGGGGTCTCCACCGTGGTAACATGACTAACATGAACTGAGGAAAGCGCCTGCTCGAACTGGCGCCGCCGTGTGCATGCCATAAGTTCCGCTCAATTCCTGCCAATAACCGTCCAACGTGAGTCTTGTATGAACGCCCCCAAGAAAATCCGCAAGCAGTACACGAATAACGACTATCCGCTCGTAGTATTGCGTTTCGAAGACGGCCACGAGATCAAGATTTACCAGAACACAGGCAAGGTTTTTGACGTCTGGTCGGGCGAAACGATCAAGCTGATGGCTGTTTATGATCCCACTTCCAAAGACTGGGAACTCATCGAGGCACGCAAGAGCGACACGTTCGACGATCCGAAGGAAGACAAGAAGGACGACCAGTAGGAAGAGTGCCACAACGGCCTTCGTGGCTCGCTTTCACCGGCGAGGTGGAGCGCGCCCTGCGGGGCAACATGCCCGTCGTGGCGCTGGAAAGCAGTGTCTTTTCTCAGGGGCTCGCGCCGCCGTTCAATCGTGAAGCGCTGGAGCGAATGAAGCACGAGGTGCGCGCTAATGGCGCCGAGCCCGCGACAACGGCAGTGGTCCGGGGAAGGGCGTCGATCGGGATGGGGACTGCCGACGAAGAGAGATTTCTGGTCGGAAAAGACGTTCGCAAAGTGTCTGCACGCGATATTGCCGCGGCCATCGCCGACGGCCTCGATGGAGCGACCACCGTGGCCGGAACGCTCGCGCTGTGTAAGCTTGCCGGCATACAGGTGTTCGCCACAGGCGGCATCGGTGGTGTTCATCGTGGAGCACCATTCGACGAGTCCGCCGATCTGCTCGAGCTGTCACGGACACCGGTGATCGTCGTATGCGCGGGCGCCAAATCCATTCTCGATCTTCCGGCAACAGTCGAGCGTCTCGAGACCCTTGGCGTCATGGTGGTCGGGTTTGGCACGGGCGAAATGCCGGGCTTCTTTACTCGAACCACCGGCCTGCGGTTAAACGCAAGGGCCGAAAGCGTAGCCGATATAGCGCGGGTCTGGGAGGCTCATATTTCGCTCGGGAGACCGGGCGCCTTGCTCGTAGTCCAGCCTCCGCCCGAAAAGTGGGCTCTCGCTCACGACGAGGTGGAGCAGGCAATCACAATCGCTTTGCATGCCGCCGAACAGAAAGGAATCTCCGGGCCAGAGATGACCCCTTTCATGCTTTCCGAACTGAAAGAGCGAACAAACGGGGCGTCCGTGCGCGTTAACCTGGAGCTTCTGGCGGCCAACGCCGCACTGGCTGCTAAAATCGCAGTACAGGTGCGAAAATCACGCGCCCAAATGGAACCTCCAAGGGTAGAATTACACGAGGTTTGATTGCAACATTGATTCAGCATCAAGGCGCAAGGTAAAATCCGGTAACCCGCTCGCTTGGGAGGTTCACAGTCGATGCCAACGCCGTTCCTGAGTTCGGAGGAATATGATGAGCGCGCTCATGCGCTGTACAATGAGGGTTGCTACGATGAAGCACTGGAATTGCTGCGAGAGGGGCTTGCCCTGTATCCGGCGGCCGTCGATCTCCATGTAGGAATTGGATATGCGAGGCTCGCGCGTGAAGAATATGCGTGGGCGAGACAGTCGTTTGACGAATCTCTGGTGCTGGATCCCGACCACGAGGACGCGCTGGCTGGTCTTGGTGATGTGCTCCTCAAGTTCGGTCAGGTGGATGCTGCATCGAAGGTGTTCGGGCGTACGCTCCTGCTCGACTACGACGACGACACCGAGTTGATGCTGCAGATTGGGCGTTCGTACTTTCGAGAGGGGCACTGGGAGCGTGCGCTCGAGTATTTCAACTATGCGCTCAACAGTTCGCCCGACTCTCCCGAAGCGACCGCGTGTATCGGTTATGTGCAACATCGCATGGGGAACGATGAAGCGGCCAAGGTGGCGCTGGAGCGGGTTCTTGAGCTCGACGACGAGCTTGTGGAAGCACGCATCTACCTCGCCAACCTTCTTTACGATGCCGGCGATTTCCCGGCGGCGCTTAGCATGTTCGCACAGACAACTCCCGATCAGCACTGGGATGACCTTGGAATCTGGCGATTGATCGAACTCAAGAAGTCGGCGCATAATCTGGCTGAGGGCGACAAAGAGCTACAACCGTGGGAGTCAAGGTTGGTTGAGCTCGATGAGGATCTGGATGCAATCGATTCGTTGCTTGCGGAAGTGGAACAGAAGTTTTCAGAGCATGAGGATGCAGCCCTCACTCATGCGCAAGGTCAGCTTGAGACACTCGGCACTCTGCTCACGGGGCTGGTTCGGCAACAGCGCGGCGATAGCGAGGGCGAGGGTGACCGCGGTGCCATTACCCACAACGATGTCGATCCCGCCGAGGGTGACTCGGATGGATGGCACAGGGTGATACTGAAGGACGGTGTCTCGGTCGAGGGGACTTGGGAAGAGATCGTGCGAACGCTTCGCGATGCGCGCGGCGAAAAGCGCACGGTTGATGAGTTCATGGCGGTTGAATCGAGGAAGCACTACGGCGCCACGGGTGCGCGGCTTGCATCACACGACCCCCAGGCGTTCATTCGCGCGAGTGCGGATGCCGGCCTTTTGAGAATCGTGTACTGAGTGAGTTAAATGGTGCGGTTGCCGCCGGCGCTGCCGCGACGATGATCGTCCACATCATCGAATCTGACACCAACGGATAGCAATAATGGATTCCAGTGCAGCAAAAGCGCGCGCGGCGCTCGACGCCGCGCGCGCGGTCTTTTCCACCATGACCAATACGGGGGACACTTCCTTCAGTCCGCCTTCGGTGAGGGGGTTCGACGCGTCAACTTCGACGCGCGCGGGAGAAGCATGGAATTCCTCGATGGACGTTCTGAGGGTAGTGACCGGACGCGTCGAGCTCGAGGGACAAGCACTTGTCAGCGAAGCGCGGCGAATGGATTTTCTCACACTCGGCGATGCGCACGCGTTGATTGCGCTGCAATCGTTCTCCGAGAAGGCATCTGACCGCGCGTCGGTTGACGAACGCTCGATCGACGAACGCAGCGTGGCTCGCGAGGCGCTTCTCGCGCTCGAACATGCGGTGGCAACGCTCCAACGTGATGAAGCGCGCGATGTAGCGCGCGATGTAGCGCGCGGCGGCATATCGCCGGGCGCGAGCGCGTACATGCCGGCCAGCGCAGAGTCGCGGCAACCACGGGAGCCGCGCTTAAGCTCGGAAGCCGAGAGCCATCGCGATTCACTGTCGCGCGGGAGAGCCGTTGAAGGCTCCGATCCCTCGCCAGGTCGGATCGAGCCAACCGTTATAGCGACGGCCCCTCATCCATTCTACCAGTCGGCGGGCTTTCTTATCGGCATTGCTGCGCTGGTAGTGCTTGCAGTGGCTGGTGGGTGGTACATTTTCGGCCGAAATAGCGGCACGTCTTTCGAGGTCGCGTCGAGTGCCTATACGCGCGGCTCGCGCGAAACAGCGCGCATTGCATTCGCGCGTCTGGCCCAGGAAAACCCCGACGATGCCAGGTCGTTCATTTACCTCGGCCGGATCGCCCGGGAAGGGGGCGATCTTCCAGAAGCACAACGATTCCTCGATCGAGCTGTTCGACTGGCGCCAAACAGCGCGCTGGCGCAGCGCGAAATGGGATCAGTAATGCTGGCCGAGGGCAACAATGAGCTTGCACGCAGATTTTACGTGCGGTCGCTGGAAATCGATGGCACCGATCGTCTTGCGCAAGGAATGCTAGCCTGTTCGCTCCACAGGCTAGGGCGTGTGGACGAGGCAGCACGGTGGTCACAGCGGGCGGGAGTTGGCGAGTGGTCGCCCTGCCTTTCGATGCCGCCGGGAACGCCGTGAGCGATACAGGGCAAGTTGCGAATGCGATGTCGATTCATAATGACACGATCAGGGAAGTGCTTCCCAACGGTCTCACGCTGCTGGTGCGGCGTGATACGTCGGCACCCGTCGTCTCGATAGTCACTCATGTGAACGCGGGATACTTTGACGAAACAGACGACATCGTTGGCATCGCGCACGTGCTCGAGCACATGTTTTTCAAGGGAACGCCAACTCGCGGCGTGGGCGAAATTGCGCGCGAAACCAAAGGTCACGGCGGCTACCTGAATGCGCACACAATCTACGATCACACCCGCTATTACACGGTTCTTCCGTCACGTGCGTTCACAAACGGACTTGACATCCAGTTTGATGCTTACGCCAGATCACTGATCGATTCGGGCGAGCTTGCGAGCGAGTTGGAAGTCATAATTCAGGAGGCGATGCGCAAACTCGATAACCCGCCTGCCGTGGCCATTGAATCGCTTTTTGCACTTCTGTACGACCAGCACCGCATTCGCCGCTGGCGCATTGGAGAAGCGGAAAATCTCCGCACGTTCACAAGCGAAAAGCTACTGGCGTTTTATCGCTATTGGTATCGACCGTCCAACACGATACTTGCTATCGTCGGCGACGTTGATCCGGATATGGTGAGGCGTGAAGTGGCAACGAGACACGGGTCACTTCCAAACGAAGCGCTCGTTCGCGAACCAGCACCGCTGGAACTCGCGCACCCCGAGTTCCGGATGCGCGATTGGAGCGGCGACCTTATTCAACAGCAGCTCGCATTTGGCTGGCGAACACCCGGAGTGTCGCATCCTGATTCTGCGGCACTCGATCTCGCAGGAGTCACGCTGGGCACCGGTCGGTCATCACGCCTCTATCGCGGTGTGCGCGAGAGGAAACTCGTGTCTTCCGTTTCATCGTGGAACTACCCATCGAAGGAAGTCGGTGTTTTTGTACTACATGCAGAGGCTCCCGCAGAGCATGCGCACGAGGCGGCCTTGAGCATGTGGCGTGAGGTGCAAGCGGCGCGTCAGCACGGATTCAACGCGGGAGAAGTAATGCGCGCTCAGCGCGTCACTGAGGCGGGATGGCTGCGTGGTCTGGAGACCATGGACGGCCAGGCAAATTATCTGGCTGAGTGGGAGGCAGAGGGAGGATTACAAGTCGCGGCAAACTATTACGACCGCCTGCTATCGCTCGGCACGCAGGACTTGCATGAAGTACTTGAGCGATATCTGGAGCCGTCACTCGCCTCGGTGATTTCGTATCGGCCGCATGATGCGTCACAGCTTGCTGCCGATGCCGACTCTCTGCGAGAAGCACTGTCGAAGGTGGAGACAATCGGCAGCGCTGTTATGCCGGCTAGCGATGTAATAGAAGCTGAGAAGATGGGGCACGGCGATAAGTCTTCCGCAACTGTGACGGGCGTCGAAGAGGAGCGAGTCGAGTTTGGTGTGCATGTGTTTCGAACACGCGGCAACGTTCCTGTACTTGTTATTCCGCGTCCGGGGGCCACGATGCTACACGTTGGAGTATTCCAACGTGGCGGCGCAACTAAAGATCCTCATGGCATGGAAGGTCTTGCGCGGTTAACAGCGCAGTCGATGATCAAAGGCACGTCGAAGTACAGCGCGCTGCAATTTGCCGAGGCCACCGAAGCACTTGGAGGCAGTGTTGCCGTCAACACCGGTCTCGAAGCAATGAGTTGGTCCCTGTCGGTGCCGCTGCGACACTTTGAAAGTGCGGTGTCGCTATTGGGAGAAGTTGTTCAACGACCGGTATTTCCGGCGGAAGCTCTGGAAACCGAACGCGCTCTTGCGCTCGCCGCTGCTTCACATGCGCGAGACGATATGTACAGGTGGCCGATGAAGCTCGCGGCTTCCGCAGCCTACGGCTCACATCCATACGCACGTAGCGTGATTGGAACGGAAGAGTCGCTTACTTCGATCGACTTGTCCTCCGTACTCGACTTCTATCGTCGACATATCGCCGAAGGCGAGACGGCGATTGCCTTGATCGGTGATGTGATGCCGGACGACGCTGCACGGGCTATTCTCAGCGAGTTTGACGAACTCATTTGCAACGAAACCGAACCTGTCGATCCGGTAACATGGCCATCACAGGGATTGGGTGAACTCGAGGTGCGCGATCGTCAACAGAGCGCTATCGCGATGTTGTATCCCGGCCCGTCGATGTTTGATTTGGCGCGTTACACGGCGAGGGTATTATCGGCCATTACAAGCGGGCTGGGAGGACGTTTTTTCGAACAGTTGAGGGATGTGCAATCATTGGCATATACGGTTTCGGCGTTCCCCGTTGAACGCACTGCGGGCGGAGCATTTGCGGCTTACATCGCTACGTCTCCGGAAAGGGAGGAGGAAGCGCTCGCAGGGCTGAAAAGTGAGTTTGCAAAACTTCGTGAGGCTGCTCCATCCGACGAGGAACTTGATCGCGCGAAGAGGTATCTTGTGGGCACCCACGCGATCAGAAGACAGTCCGGGGCAAGTGTACTCGGCGAGGCGGTGGATTGCTGGCTGTTTGGAAGGGATCTCAGCGAATTGCAATTGGTGGAGTCGCGAATCAACGCGGTATCACCAACTGATATTCTTGCATTAGCGCGACAATATTTTGTGCAGGGAAGCGAAGTGACCGGAATCGTTCGGGGCAAAGCGAAGGTTATTTAGCGGTCTTCGCTCAATCGAGTTGAACAAGTATTCCCCTTACAAGCTCACAGCTACCAGCACCGCTGGCGCTCGTGCTCACAGCCGATGCTGGCAGCTCAACCCGGGGAAACCCTGTTTATCGGTAGTGCGTCGGCCTGTCACGCTTAACGCTGTCCGCTGACGCTGTCCGCTGACGCTGTCCGCTGACGCTGTCCGCTGACGCTGACGCTTCATCGCCGCTCCAATGCCATCGGCTCAGCTCAGGGCTGCTCCCGCATCCTTTGGGCCGCGCGTGTGAGCTCGGCAAGCGCGCCTCGATTACGGCCGTTGGATGCTCGAAGACCTAGCCATCCGTCGTAGTCACCCGATACGCCTATTATCACAGCATTGATCCATGGTTGGCGCGAGCCCCACCCGAGTGAGCGACGGATTGCCGCGAGCTGAGAATTGTCTCCGTGTGCATGCGGCAACCCGCCGACCGTGGCGAGCCAGTGAGGGCGGGCCGCTCCGCCCTTCGCGGCTTCGAGGGTATGCCAGCGGTCGAAGGCGCGCAGACGAGCGTCAACCGCCGAAAGGCCTGAAAACGAAGGGAACACGGCCGCACCGATAAGCTCGACCGGGGAGCCGCGTTCGCTGGCCCATGCGTAGACGATGCTGTCTGTCTGATCCAGTCGCGAGGCGACCCATCCCAGGCGAGTGCGCGGACGCACGCGCTCAACGGTGGCCGCGCTTGGAATCAGCACAGATCTCCACCACTGCGGGGTCGGATCAGCCTGTCGCAGCAGTCCCGGAATAGGGTCGAGAAGCGCAGGAAAGATTACGTCCGGGCGAATTTGCTGCAGAACGCGCTCGATCGCTTGCTGACGCTCAGCGTTGTCAAGCTGCCGATCGCCCAAATCGATTTTCATCGCAACGGCGATGAGGATGCTATCCGATCGTAGAGGCTCGAGTACTCTGGCCAGGGAGTCCAGCGCTGTACGTCTTGTGCCTTCTCGCTCGAGCACTACCAACACGACTTCGGGCGCCATATCTCTTGCCATGCGCAGATCGGCCGCCACCGCTCGCGCGGGAGGAGATCCCGTGAGCGACGGAAACAACCGCATGCCTATGGCAAAATCACCCAAAGGTCGCGCCTGCATGCGGGTGTAAAGAGAAGACTGGTAGCTCCTCACCGCTCCCACTCCACGTGGCCACTCGATCAAGAGCAGCGTTGTCACTGCCGTGGCGGCAAGCACGATGACTGACCGAATCACCGCTGACAGTCGCCATCGTGCCGGATAGGCCGGTGCGATAACGGGCACGAGCAGTGCAAACGGCGAGATGAGCGCGGCGCGACCGACACTCATTCCGATTATCGCATCGCGCGCTCCCACCAGACCTTGAAGTACCAGTGGGGCTTCGCCACGCTGTGCTACGAGGAAATCGCCAATGGCGACACCAGACACGAGAAGGTCGTAAAGGAGAATCGGCAGCGCCACCACCGGCGACAGCAGGCGCATCGACATGGAATAGAGAACCTGCGCCACAATCGCCACGGTAATGACCGGCAGCACCCACGAAATTCCGGCCACTGTTCGCGAGCCGCCTTCGGTGCCAGTGGCAACGGTAATGACAATTGCGGGAGCGATCATCAGACCGCAAAACGCGGTCAGCGAAGTGAACGGTCTCGGCGCCTCAGTACGGGACGCAATCCAGCCGGCAAGCACAACGTTCCACGCCAGTAGTGCCAGCCCTGCAATGAGGGTGCTGAGCGTCAGAGACGAGAACTGCGAGGGGAGTTGCAACGTGATTGACGAGGCTACTAGGGAGTTCATGACGTTGGTTTGACGCGCACGATAAGCCCGGTACGAACTGGCTGGCACCCCGGGCAACGTCTAAGGTAGTTTGCGTGATGCCTCGAGCGTCCGTTTTCACATGGCCAAATCTGATTTCGACGTCCCGCTTCGCCTTGGCGCTGGGATTTGCAGGGTCGGAGACGGTACCGGTGAGACTCGCCATCATCAGCATAGCGTCACTTACCGATGTTCTGGATGGATGGCTTGCCCGTCGCGCCCAGGTAACTTCGCGTTTTGGTGCGTTGCTCGACCCACTTGCAGATCGATTCTTCGTGCTCGTCGTTGTACTCACGTATGTGGCCGACGGCCAGCTAAGCATCGTTCAGGCCATGGCTGTGATGCTGAGAGACATCATGAGTGTCATTGGGTACGTGGTCGCCAGGTCTGTGAGCGGGCTACGCAATATCCCCCTCAAGGCGCGTAAAATCGGGAAATTGGTAACCGCAGCACAACTTGCCACTTTTCTGCTTGTGCTCGTTGCTCCGCTATATACCGCGGCGGCAGTATGGCTGGTGGGATTGCTGGGAGCAGCAGCTACGGTCGACTATACGCTAATGCTGTGGCGTGGAAGAACGCGGGCAGAAAGGCTGTAATTATTTACAGTTAACTTATTCCCGGCGAGCTGGCGGATAGGATGTTGCGGCGAAAGGGCGAGTCAAATCTGGCAACCCGCCCGGTCGCCGCATAAAAGCAAAGCTGGCGTTAGACGCCGGCCTCCTCGGTGCTCTGATTCTTAGCGGGCTGCGCGAAGCGCTCGCCCAGGGTTCGAAGCTCTGATATCTCCGACGATTTGAGTTCCGGGTAACGTCCCACGAGATACTCAATCGTGTTATCGAACCACTCCTTTTGATCGATTGGATGACATCCAATCACTCCACACTGCATAATCTGCTGAAACAGTTCGTCACGGGCTTCCTGATAAGGTGAATTCACCGTGTTTTGACTTCTCGAACGTAGCTTGGGTTTAGCCATTTCCTCTGGATAATTCGTGTACGTGCAAGGCGATCGAATTTTCGCCCGACTATCGGGTGCGACAGCCCACTTCATGGAACTTCGTTATAAACTAACGGGATCTCCAAGGGTCCCGAGAACTGTTGTTATACAACTTTGGTTCCAGAGTATCCCTGCTTCGCGCTATAGCGCACTTCCGCTCGCAATTCGCGGCAAGGTAAGCGTGAAAAGCGCCCGCACAATGGTAGACGCGGAAGCACGGTGTTTCGTTGAAATCGCTTGGACTGCAACGACATACGTATTTCCCTACGCTTCTCACACCCCGGTTCGCAACCACGCGCTCAACAATGCGCTCAACTCTCCCGGAGCGTCCTCCGCCAACAACCGCCCCGCCCCTGCAATCGAAATTATGTAATCAGGCGATATCGACATCTGGAGCGCCACCCGATCGATTACTTCCCGCGTCGTCCATGGGTCGTCGGCGCCATGCACGAGAAGAGTAGGAACTGTAATGCCCGATATAGTCGGGTCTTCCTCGTCGAGATTGATGGCACTCGCAAGCTGAAGCAGTTCTCCCACACCATCTGGGCCGACATACGGCGCAACGTAACGAGCCACAAGTCGATCCGGCATGCTGGACTCATTTGACACCGCTCGCCGTAAGAACGACTCCAACAGCGGACGAACGCCGAAAAGCGCATTTGCGCCCAGTGCGGTTTTCGCCGATGTGCGTTGAAGTGCGCGGATTTCAGGGCCGGGCAGATCGTCAGGGTCGGATGGATTGATCATCGCCAGCTTCACCACTCTCTCCGGGCTTCGGAGCGACAACAGCGCCCCCACCAGAGCGCCGATATCCTGTCCGACCAAAGTCACTGCCGGAAGTCTGAGCAATGTTAGTGCTTTCTCCACATACTCAGCCTGTGCCACGAGCCCGTAAGCAGCATCGTCCGGCCGGTCTGACTCACCGTAGCCGAGGAGATCGAGCGAAATGGCGGTGTAACCTTCACCCGCCAGACTTGCGGCCACTGCTCGCCAGAGGAACGCGCATGTGCCGAAACCGTGGAGGAACACCACCGGCTTGTTTCCTCGACCCATCCGCTCGGCGTGCATCACGCCAGATCCGCTGGGAATTCTCAGATGCTCAATAAACATTTCAGGGGGCGTCAGTTATCACAGCTGGTAAAACCATGGCGCATGCTTGTGCCTGTTACGTAGCTTAGGGGTCGCGCACTTACCAGTGATTCGCCAAGCTAGTCGCTTCCCGCAGATCGACCCGGAGGATAAATAGTGGCAAAGATTGCACCCGCAAAATCCCGCACACCTTTCTACATTCTGATTGCCGTCGTAGTTGTCGTCGGCGCTGTCGGAATCTGGTATACCATGAAGGCAAATGAGCAGGCGCCGATTACGCTGGCGCCCGGCACGACTCTCCCGCCAGCGTCCGGATACGTGCGCGGAGACTCGACGCTGCCGGTGACGATTATCGAGTTCGCCGATTTTGAGTGCCCTGGCTGTGGTCAGTTCGCGACCTTGCAGGAGCCGGATGTGCGCCGCCGAATTGCGGACGCAGGTCTCGCCAGCTTCCGCTTCTACGACTATCCCCTCGTCGAAGTTCATGGAAACACCATGGTTGCCCACCTCGCCGCATCCTGCGCGGCCGATCAAGGCAAATTCTGGGAAATGCACGACAAGATCTTCGACGGTCAATACGATTGGAACACCCAGGCCACGCGCGAGCCACGTAGAGTCCTCGACAAGTACGCCGAGGAGATCGGGCTGGACATGAAAATCTATGACGAGTGCCTTTCCAGTCGGAAAAATTTGCCCCGCATTGAGGCGAACAAACAGGCAGGGGTGGCGCGTGGAATCAATCAGACTCCAACGCTTGTCATCGGCGATCAGGTGTTTCCCGGCGGATTGGCTTATGACCGGATCAGAAAAATCGTCGACAGCCTCAATGCCGCTATGGGCGCAGCCCGCACTAGCGCCCCTGGTGGAGACACCGCTGCGAGCAAAGGCGTAAACAGATAGTCGAAAGCAAAGCGGGGTTTGGTGTACAGCGGAGATTTTTACGTCGCCAACTTATACCCGCACAGAAATAGCTAAGCCCGTCGTTTACGAGCCTGATCCACTTCGTCGAGACGCAGCTTTGGGAGCGGAACCATTTCCGCGTCGGAACCAGCCCCAGCCGCCGGCACAAGTGCATCGCCCAGAGAAACCAGCGCACGTGTAGCAACGACGCTGGCCAAGGGCTCGGGGACTCCGAGTTCGCGCACGTAAATGTCCAGCGCGCGTTCGTATCCGACGTCGGTTGCCAGAGTATCGACAAACAGAAGTGCATTCTCCACGTGCGTCTTCACGAGCGCTTCTTCTGCGCGTGCGTGCACGAGCCGCATACGCTGTTCTGCTTCAGAAGAGAGTTTGCGGGGAAAAAGCGTTTCTGGAAAAAGTTTGCCGAGGATGGACATGAACTGAATATGTACCGGAAGACGTGTCCCACAGGAATTACGCTCGCAAGCGTTGTGCCGAGTGAGGCTGACGTCGAGACAACAGCAAAGGTCACGATATCGTCACGCGCGGCGCTTCCAACATGTGAGCGCAATCACGTTGCCTCACTTATGAGCTTTCGCCAATCGCTACTCCAGCGATTCGTACTGCTCCTTGAGACTGGCGACGACGTTGGGATCGGCGAGTGTGGTGGTGTCGCCGAGCGCACGACCTTCGGCAATGTCACGCAGCAGTCTCCGCATAATTTTACCGGAGCGCGTTTTTGGGAGGTCGGCTGTGAAGAGAATATCGTCAGGGCGCGCCAGAGCGCCGATTTTGCCAGCCACATGTTCTCTCAGTTCGTCGCGCAGGTCGAGCGACGGAGAATAGTTGCTTCGCAGCGTTACAAACGCTGCAATCGCCTGGCCTTTGACATCGTGCTTTCGTCCGACAACCGCCGCTTCCGCCACAGAGGGATGGTCAACGAGCGCGCTTTCGACCTCCATCGTGCCAATGCGATGGCCAGCAACGTTCAACACGTCGTCTACCCGTCCGAGTATCCAGAGGTAGCCGTCCTCGTCACGTTTGGCGCCGTCGCCGGCAAAATAGAGATCCGCACGTCCGGGCCACTTGGAGAAATAAGTATCAACGTAACGTTGGTCGTTTCCCCAGATGGTCCTGAGCATCGAAGGCCACGGTTTCGTTATCGCAAGCAGGCCGCCGCCGACTCCCACATCGCTGCCGTCGGCGTCGAGCAGGGTTACACTGATTCCGGGAAATGGTCTGGTCGCTGAGCCTGGCTTCGTTACTGTGACGCCCGGTAGCGGCGTGATCATTATTCCTCCGGTTTCCGTCTGCCACCACGTATCGACGATCGGGCAACGCTTTTTGCCGATCGTTTCGTGATACCAGATCCACGCTTCCGGATTTATTGACTCGCCAACCGATCCCAGGAGACGAAGCTGTGAGAGGTCGTGAGGGGTGACGTATTGCGCCCCCCATTTCATGAACGCACGGATAGCCGTTGGCGCGGTGTAGAAGATCGTCACTCCGTGTTTCTCACAAATTCGCCAGAATCTGTCCTTCTCCGGCCAGTCGGGCGCGCCCTCGTACATCATGCAGGTGGCGCCGACCGCAAGGGGGCCATAAACGAGGTAGGTGTGTCCGGTAATCCAGCCAATGTCTGCGGTGCACCAATAGACGTCTTCCTCCTTGAGGTCGAAGACATACTTGGTGGTACATGCCGCGCCGGTGAGATAGCCAGCGGTGGTGTGAACGATGCCTTTGGGTTTGCCGGTGGTACCCGATGTGTGGAGCACGAACAGCACATCTTCGGCGTCCATGACCTCGGGTTCGCAGAGAGCGGGGACCTCACGTTCCAGACGATGCCACCAGTGATCGCGACCTTCCTGCATCTCCGCGCCGGAGAGATCGGCGCTCGAGCCGCGCTGCCTCATCACGACAAGGACATTTTCGATCGTGGGGCACCCTTCGAGCGCAATGTCTGCATTCCGCTTAAGCGGCACCATTCCGCCGCGTCGGAATCCGCCGTCGGCGGTAATAAGCACTTTGCAGCCGCAGTCGTTAATGCGGTCTCGAAGCGATTCCGGTGAGAAGCCGCCAAATACGACCATGTGGATTGCGCCGATTCTGGCGCAGGCGAGCATGGAAAACACGGCTTCGGGAATCATCGGAAGGTATATCGCGACGCGATCGCCTTTGGACACGCCAAGATGACGCAACATGTTCGCGGCTCGATTCACTTCCCGGTACAGGTCCCAGTATGTGAACGTCCGAACCTCGCCGGGTTCTCCTTCCCAGACCAGCGCCGCCTTGTTTCGACGCGGTCCATTGATGTGCCGATCTACGCAGTTGACACTCGCATTGAGCTTTCCCCCCGCAAACCACGGGACGTGCGGTGGCTTCCACTCAAGAACGGTGTCCCAGGGCTGCTGCCAGTGGAGTTCGCGAGCTTGCGCCGCCCAGAAGGCCTCGGGATCGCGGTCGGCTTGCTCGGACATGGTGTCATCCTGCACGAGTGCCGATTCCCGAAAACTGTCCGGCGGTGCAAAGGTGCGGTTTTCGTGAAGGAGTGTGGAAATGTCGCTCATGGCAGGTGTCGGTTTTCGGGGACGTATACGATCGACGATTGGTCCGATTGCTGGACGGACACTTCGAAGGTGGGCCGCGCGCGCGTCGCGGGCAACCACCCCGCTATGTACACTTGTCTGATGCACTCACCGCCCGTGTCAGCAGTTCAACTTGCCGCAGACGACGTACCTGTTCTGATCGCTCGCGGTCTCGTACGAAAATTCGGTATTCGCCGTGCGGTGAACGACGTGTCGCTTTCACTCGCCGCGGGAGAGTGTCTTGCCTTGTTCGGACCCAACGGTGCAGGGAAAACCTCCCTGCTTCGAATGTTGGGCGGGCTACTCAAGCCAGACGAGGGAAGCGCAATTCTTTATTCGCATGCCCTGCCGGGCAACGCCGAGGTACGAAGACTGGTAGGGATCATCTCTCACAACACCATGCTCTACGCTTCGCTGACGGCGATGGAGAATCTGATATTTGCGGCCGAGTGCTACGGTATCCGTGATGCCCGGGGTGCCGCCAGACGGGCACTGGAGCGCCTCAAGGTAGCCGATCGTGGCGACTCTCCAGTACGCATGCTGAGTCGAGGGCTTCAGCAGCGCGTGTCGATTGCACGGGCGCTCGTGCACAATCCCCGTATGCTCTTGCTCGACGAGCCGTACACGGGCTTGGATGACGTCGGTGCACGTGCGCTTACATCTGCGCTTAAGGAGCTCAAGAGCGACGGCGCGGCGATGGTGCTGGTGACGCATCATCTCGTCGAGGGGCTCGAGCTTTCGACACATGCCGCAATCATGCTCGGCGGAAGGCTCATCTCATTCGAGCGAACGGACACTGAGGGTTTTGACTCCGCAGGATATGGCGAGCGCTATCGCCTTTTGACGGACACGGTAGCCGCGTGAGCGTTGAAACGAGTGAATACGCGCCACACTCCTTTTTTGGTGATGCCTGGCGCGTAGCGCGAAAGGACTTGCTCGTTGAATTTCGCACGAAAAGCGGGCTGATGGCAGCGGCCGTTTTCTCGGTTCTGGCAGTTGTAATTTTTCGTTTTACGTGGGATCCCACGGCGGTTGCGTCCGTAGATCTCGCACCCGGTGTGCTGTGGGTGATTTTTACATTCTCGGGCCTGCTTGGCCTGAATCGATCGTTCGGACTCGAGCTGGCCGACCGCGCCTTCGACGCACTCCTGGCGTCGCCGATATCGCGCGAGGCTGTTTTTGCTGGAAAAATGCTTGCAAATCTGGTCTTTGTGCTCGTCGTCGAGGCATTGGTCCTACCTTCTGTTATTCTTTTCTTTGATCTTCCGGTTAGCAGCGCATGGTTTGGCATCGCGGGGATAGTTGTTCTCGCCGCAATCGGGCTATGCTCGGTAGGAACGTTGTTCGCAGCGATTGCCGCCAACACCAGGCTTGCGGAGCTTTTGCTTCCGATGATGACGTTGCCGTTTTTTGTGCCGCTGGTAATTCCGGCAGCTCAGGCCACCAGTTTTCTCATGAGTGGCCGACCGCTTGGCGACGACGGTATGGCATGGCTCAAGGTATTGATTGCGTTTGACCTGGTATTCGTGTCAGCATGTATTGTCGTGTTTCCGTTTACTATCGAGGATTAGGCATGTCGTCCGCAGGTTACGCCGGGCAGTCGGCACATCACAACCAATATCAGAGTGATCAGCGCACCGAAAGCTCCGGAAGATTCGATTGGTTTCTGGCTTTCGCAGTGGTTGCCTGCATTGGTGCGATGATTCGCGCAGTCTGGTTCACGCCAATCGACGCCATGCTGGGTGCTGCGCAGAAAATTTTCTACGTGCATGTTCCGGCAGCAATTGCCGGTCTGTACATCGCGTGTGGAATACTTGCTATCTGCAGCATCGTCTATCTCTGGATACGGGACGATCGTCTCGACCGGCTCGCCGAATCGTCGGCAGAGGTGGGGCTGGTATTCATGGGTATTGTTTTGGTGACCGGGCCGGTGTGGGCCCGCACGAGCTGGGGAACGTGGTGGGTGTGGGACGCTCGCATAACCAGCACGCTGTTCCTCTGGCTCATAGTCCTGGGCTATCTCGTTTTACGCGGCGCCGTCGACAGCCCTTCGCAGCGTGCGCGTCTTTCGGCAGTAATGGGTTCACTCGCAGCGCTTCTGGTGCCTTTTATTCATCTTACCGTTTACCTGTTTCGTGGAATGCATCCGCAACCGGTGGTGATCAAGCCCGAAGCTCCGTCGCTGCCACCTGAAATGCTGAGAACATTCGGATTTTCGTCCATTTCGTTTCTGTTCTTGTTCTTAGCGCTGTTGAGAATGCGCTATCGCTCGGCGACGCTGCGGGACGAGCGGGCTGCGCTGGTGCACGGATGATGGCGGGGGTGATCGGTATTGCGAGCATGACTTCGAGCGCTGCGATGTTTCTGCAGGATACGTCGTCAAAGGTTGCGTACGTAGCGAGGCCCGGTGGGCCGGTGGACACTAGCGCATACATGTGGGCGGGCTACGCGATAGTGATTGTCGTTTATGGTTCGTACATTGCGCTGCTGCTACGGCGCAATGCGAAATTGCGGTCGCAACCCCGCATTTCGCCGTAGCGTCGCGATAACGCCTGCTACATCGTGATGGCTGGAATTCTGCGACCCATTCAATCGCTCCGCGTAGCAGTTACTCGCGCTGAGGAAAAGAACGCGGAGCTGGCGGCAGCGCTGAGGGCCGCCGGTGCAACGGTGTATGATATTCCGCTCACGCGGGTCGAGATCCTTTCGGCTGCGGAGCTGGACGAAGCGGTGAGTGCACTTCGCTCGTACGATTGGGTTCTGCTTACAAGCGCCAATGCGGTAAGACGCTTCGAGCAGTCGATCAAAACGTCGGTGCAGCGCGATCTGTTGCGCATGCGAAAGCTTGCCGTCGTGGGCGCTGCAACAGCTGGGGCGTGCGAGGAGCGTGGTTGGATTCCCACGGTTGTACCGAGCAGGTATTCGGCGGATTCGCTGGTAGACGCAATGGCGTCTCGGAGCGACGTGGAAGGTGCGCGGATGCTCTATCCGGCGGCCGCGGCCGCGCGAGATGTGCTGCCAGACGGATTGCGGGCGCTCGGGGCGACGGTGGTTGTGATTCCGGTCTATCGCACGGCCCCAGACCCGGAGGGTCAAGCGCTGTTGAGGGCGCTGGTGAGGGAAGGGGAGCTTGATCTCGTTACAGTTATGGCGCCCAGCGCCGTCGATTCGTTACTGGACGCCGTTCCGGCGGAGTACGCACGCAGAATTCCGGTGGCCTGCATTGGGCCTGTGACGTCGCGCGCGGCGCGCGCGGCGGGGTTTCCCGTCCGCGTCGAAAGCACGATGGCCACATCACTCGGCCTCGCCCGGAGCATCATCGCGGCTTACGGAAAAACGTGAATCTTCGCGCTTGCGCTCCGATCGACGCGCTTGCGCTCCGATCGCTGGTTAGAATTCGGAATGACGGCACCTTCAGTTAAAATCGGCACCAGGAGTTCGGAACTCGCTCTCAGGCAGGCTCGCGAAGCGTTGGCGGCAATCGAAAAAATTGGATTTGCTGGCGAACTCGTTACCTACACGACCACCGGCGACCGTATTCTCGATCGTCCCCTGTCTGC
>JBBSTN010000024.1:0-17638 GCA_038235845.1 Gemmatimonadales bacterium
TCCGAAAAGGGCCGATCGCGCTTAGCAGGCCGCTGGTTGGTTTCGGCGGCGCCCGCTAGGCGGGCGCTCCTTTACGGTGCGCTCTCGCTAGCCTTGGCATCTTGCGCCGGCCGACAAGCGTCCCCTGGCGGTCCCGGAGGCCTCGGAGGACCGGGCCGAGCCAACGCACAGCTTCCGGCGGGCTCGGAGATGCAGCGGCTCTATAGAGCGATGGGGCTCGTTGCGGGCACCGGAACGATTTCGTTCGTCTCCTCGGTGTCGTTTCTTTCCGCGCCCACCCGAGACAGCACACTTCTCCTCGTGGCGCTGTCGCTCCCCTCGCGCGCACTCGGTTTCGCGCGCGAGGGAGATCGGTATGTCGCCAACTACGTCGCACGCCTCGAAATTCGAAATGGAGGCGTCATTGTGCGCGAGGTGGAAGGGACGGAAACCGTGCGGGTGCCGACCTTCCGCGAAACTACCCGCAGTGACGAAAGCATCATCTGGCAGCAGTTTCTTCGTCTGGCTCCGGGGCGCTACTCGCTCTCCATATCGATCAGAGATGAAGCAGGTATCCGAAGCGCGAGCGACGAGGTCACGATCGAGGTTCCGCGTCTTCCCGCGGGTGCGCTTGGTTCACCGATAGCGGTGTACGAAGCGATTCCGCGACAGAGCAGCGATTCGCTCCCGAGAATTCTCGCTCGTCCCCGAAGTACGGTCACTTTTGGCGTCGACTCGATCCTGCCGGTTTATGTGGAAGCGTCCGGTGAAGGCGCCCCAGAGCGGGTACGCACGCAGCTCCTTGGCGAAGGTGATGTCGTCCTCTGGGACTCGACGAGCGAACTTCCGCTGCGCGGAACGACTCGCAGCTCGACGATCGCCATACCGGTGGCTCGCATGGGGGTGGGGATAACGACGCTTGAGATCACCTCGCCCGGTCGCGCCGACACGGTGCGCTCCAAGGTGCTGGTGAGTCTCGGCGACGATCTGCCTATTTCCTCCTTCGAGGAGGTGGTGAGCTACCTGCGTTATTTCACGACGCCCGATCGTCTCAAGACGCTTCGTGAATCAACCCCAGCCAATCGTGCCGCCGTCTGGGCGGAGTTCCTCAAAAGTACTGACCCTGTGCCCGCGACCGCAGAACACGAAGGCCTGCGCGACTATTTTCAACGGATCCGGACCGCCAACCAGCGCTACCGGGATGATGCCCAGGGCGGCTGGCTATCGGATCGCGGCGCTGCGTACGTAGGGCTGGGCGACCCGGATAACATTTATGACAGCGGATTGAATGACCCGAGTGCGAGAGTGCGACAACAGGTGTGGGAGTACAGTGAACTGCGACTTCAACTCGTATTTCTCGACCAGAGTGGATTCGGCAGGTGGCGGCTTAATCCCCAGGGAATGGCCGATCTCCAGAACGCCATCCGACGCAAACTCGCCGGGTTTCCCTGACAGGTGACAAAAACGGACGTCACCCTTCCAGACGCACCAAGACTTTTTCTCGTAGACGGTTACGCCCTCATCTACCGGGCCTTTTTTGCCCTGATGAGTCGTCCACTCACAACGAGTCGTGGCGAAAACACATCGGCTGCCTGGGGAATCGCCAATTTCCTGCGCCGGATGCTGGCTACTCACCAACCGGAATTGCTGGGATGGGTGCATGACGCCGGCGCGTCGTTTCGAGCGGAGCTTTATCCCGACTACAAGGCGACGCGGGAGAAGCTCAACGACGAATTACAGGCTGATTTCGACCGTGGTATCGAGCGAATCCTGCAATTGCTCGAAGCCTACCGTGTTCCCCTGTTGTCAGTGCCGGGTTACGAAGCCGACGATGTGATTGGAACGCTGGCCAGCAAGGGAGTAGAGGCGGGCTACAATGTGGTAATCGTGTCAGGCGACAAGGACTTTCAGCAGCTGGTGCGCAAGGGTGTCTGGCTTTTGAACCCCGGTCGCGGTGGGCCAGCCAGCGTTGAAGAGCAGTGGGTGGGCGTGGAAAACGGCGACCAGCGTCTTGGTGTTCCTCCGGAACGGGTGGTTGACTACCTCGCACTCGTGGGTGACAGCTCCGACAACGTGCCTGGCGTTAAGGGCATCGGCGACAAGGGAGCGCAGGAACTGATTGCGCAGTTTGGAGCGCTCGAGGATATCCTCGCCAACGCGGCCGACGTCAAAAAGAAGCGTCCCCGTGAAGCACTGCTATCACAGGGCGATTCGGCGCGACTGTCGAAGAAGCTGGTCACGATTCAGTGCGATGTTCCGATCGAGCTGGATCCCGACGCACTTGCCGTCAGTCTTCCCGACAGCCAGCTGCTGCGACATCTCTACAACGAACTCGAGTTCACATCGCTCCTGCGCGACCTCGGCGGTAGCGCAACAGCCCAGGGCCCCGCAGCGATATCGCATCCAGTGGCGGCTGGCGCGGATGTAGATCAAACGGGTTCGGACGGCGGCGGTGCTGACGCCGCAGGCGCCGACGCTGAGGGTCGCTCTGCCGGCCTCGCGCCGATCTCCCTTCCCGCGGCTTCGGGGCGTCCTGCCGCGCCGGAAACCGTGGTCGGTGAAAGCGGCGTGACAGTGTTGCGAGATGCGAAGTACACGACTGTCGACACGCTCGAACTGCTCGATGAATTGCTGGAGCGCATCAAAAAGGTGCCTTATATCGCAATCGATACTGGGACCATATCCAGCTCCTCAACCGCATCGGTCACCGACCCCCTGCATGCAACGCTTGTCGGTCTGTCGATCGCGGTTGCGCCGGGAGAGGCATACTACCTGCCGTTTGCACATCGACGGGACGACGGCAGCGGTAACCTCGCGCTACTGTCGGGCGACGCCGGGTTGGCCGGTAAACGAATAAATGCAGGAGTGGTCGAACCAAGAAATCTCCCTGGCCTCCTCAGCAAAGAAATTGCACCATTGCGAGCGATGCTCGAAGAGCCGAGTGTGCGAAAGATTGCGCAGAACGCGAAGTACGACGTGCTCGTCCTGCGTTCGGCGGGTATTTCGGTAGCGGGCGTGGAATTCGACACGATGCTGGCGAGCTATGTACTCGACCCGGGGCGTCGTTCGCATGGTAGCGACCTGCTTGCTCTCGAGTTCATCGGTCACACCATGATGGCGTTCGAGCAGCTATGCGGCAAAGGTCGCACGCAGTTGCCATTCGACGCTGTTCCCGTCGACGCGGCGCGCGACTTTGCCTGCGAAGATGTAGACGTTACGATGCGACTTCGTCCCATTCTCGAAGGTTCGTTAGCCCAGCGCGGGATGAATGAACTCCTCGCCGAGATGGAAGTGCCACTCATTGCGGTTCTCGCTGAGATGGAGTGGCACGGCATCGCAATCGACATGGATTGGTTCGCGGCGCTGAAGACGCGATTCAAGAGCGAGCGCGAGAAGGTCGAGCAGGAAATTTATGGCGAAGCGGGTGAAGAGTTCAACATCAACTCGAATCCGCAACTGCGCACGATCCTCTTCGAGAAGCTCGCACTCCCGGTAAAGAAGAAGACGTCCACGGGGCCGAGTACCGACGCGAGTGTGTTGCAGGAGTTGGCGGAGGAAGGACATGTACTGCCGACGATGCTTATGGAGTATCGCGAGCTGTTCAAGCTCGAGGGCACATACATCGACGCGTTGCCCAGACTCGTGCATCCGCGCGATCAACGTCTCCATACGTCGTTCAACCAGACCGTTGCAGCAACCGGGCGACTTTCGTCGAGCGATCCCAATCTTCAGAACATTCCTAACCGCCGCGAACTTGGACGTGACATTCGTCGCGGTTTTGTCCCCCGCACCGACTGGCTGTTGCTGTCGGCAGATTACTCGCAGATAGAACTGCGGCTGCTTGCGCACATGTCGGCCGACGCAAGCTTCGTTACTGCATTCAACGCGGGTGGCGACATTCATCGTCAGACGGCAGCCATCATATTCGGTGTCAATCTCGACGACGTGACGAGTGACATGCGCGCACGTGCGAAGACGATCAACTTTGCGACGATTTATGGGCAGGGCGCACACGCGCTGTCGCGTCAGCTACGTATATCGAACGCTGAAGCCAGGGACTTCATAAACACATACTTCGATCGTTTTTCCGGCGTCCGCACGTTCCTCGAGGGCTGCGTGGTAAATGCAAAACGTGACGGCTATGTGGAAACGCTGTTCAAGCGTCGCAGATACGTACCCGAGTTGCGCGAGCGGAACAGGAATATCCGCGCATTTGGCGAGCGCATTGCCGCCAACGCTCCTATTCAGGGATCGGCTGCCGACCTCATAAAGATTGCGATGATTCGCATTCATGAAGCGTTGCAACGCGACAAGCTGGAGTCGCGAATGCTACTGCAGGTTCACGATGAACTTGTATTCGAGCTTCCCGCGGGCGAGCAGGATGCGTTGTCGGCGCTTGTGAAACGGGAGATGGAAGGCGCGGCTAGTCTCGACGTTCCGTTGCTGGCAGATATTGGAATTGGAGCAAACTGGGTTTCTGCAAAGTCGTGAACCGGTAAATCGCCGGTAAATCGCCGGTAAATCACCGGTAAATCACCGGTAAATCACCGGTAAGGCACTGCTAACGCACCGGCATCGCAATCGGCCGTCGTCGGTCTCGCATAATGCACGGAAAGCGGTTGGCTGCGAGAGTAAACAACTCCGCGCCCGCCTCTGCGCTTTGGCGTAATTCGTTGCGGCATCTACGGTTAGCATGTTCCCGCCACCGCGGCACCGCCGTTGCCAATAGATAGACTCGAGAGCGATTGGAGAATGTATCGAGATGCCAATCCGCGCTGTTTCTGAAGTACTACGCCGCAACGTCGAAAAGTGTGAGGCTCAACGTGAAGAATAACAGAACAGCAAGGGGCTTTACACTCATCGAGTTGTTGATCGTGGTGGTTATCATCGGCATCCTCGCTGCGATCGCCATTCCGAAGTTTGCCACGACGAAGGGTAAAGCGTACGCGTCGTCGCTCAAGAGTGACCTCAAGAACTTGTCATCATCGCAGGAAGATTTCTTTTACTACAATGAGTCGTATGCAGGTGGAATTGGCTCGCTCAACTTCAAGCCATCCCCGGGAGTGGTGTTGACGATCGTGGAAGCAACGCCGCGCGGTTGGTCGGCCAAGACCACGCATCCCGCAGCAGCACCACTTGTATGCGCCGTGTTTTACGGCCAGGCAACGCAGGTGGCACCCGCAAGTTCTGAGGGTGTGGTGGCCTGTCAGTAGTACTGCCCCCCAGAGGCAGGTACCAGCAAACGTCGGTCCGTAGAACACGGGCCGGCGTTTGTCCGTTGTGCCAGCGAATGCGTGAAGTGCGCGCATTGCGCAGTATCAAAATCGATATCTTTCGTTCATGTCTTCAACTGCACTTCCGGCAATCGTCGATGACATGGTCGAGACTCGGCGCCAGCTTCGTATTCGCGATGCAACCCGCGCTGCGGGCGCCCGTGAATTTCGCAATCGAGTTTCAGGGATGATTCACGCAATGGACGGCGGCCTGTGGCTTCATCGGCATGTGTGGAAGGGGCGGCCGATGGTTCACATGGTGAGTACCGACCGCGAAAGATTGCTGGCTTACGGCGCGTCGTTGGGAATCCCGCTCTCTCGCCTTCAGTTCAAGCCGTTACGCGACCCCCGATCGCGAGAGCGACGCGATGCCTGGCACTGGGATCTGGGCGGGCCGGTCTATCCGCCTCACGACGACACCATTGTGCTTTCCTGATTCCGCGTAACTGACTCGACTACGTGACACGCGAAGCTTCGCGCGCTACATCGAAGTCGAGAGACTTCGACCTGGCTACGCGCTCCCCCTCCTTTGTGTCGACAAACATCAGAAGCACACCGCCGATCACGAAGAACGCTATGACCCACAGTATCGCCACGCGACTGCTTCCGCTCTGGCCGATGGCGATCGCAAAAACGAGAGGCCCGAGTATGCCGCCAAACTTCTCGAACACCGAGTAAAAGCCAAAAAATTCGCCACTTTTGTGTTTGGGCACCATGTTGGCAAAAAGTGATCTGCTCAGCGCCTGGGTGCCACCCTGTACCAGCCCTACCATGATGGCCAGCCCGTAGAACTCACGAGCTGACGAGATTCCGTAGGCGTAAATGCAGATGCCTGTATACACCGTCAGCCCGAAGAGTATCGACGCCTTTGCTCCGACTTTACCAGCCAGGGCGCCAAAGGCAAACGCACATGGAATTCCGACAAACTGAACCAGAAGTATCGCAGTTATGAGGTCACTCTGAGCGATTCCAATCTCAGTTCCAAATGCTGTCGCCATCTTGATGATCGTCTGAATACCATCGTTGTAAATGGTGAATGCCAACATCGCCAGAAATGCCTGCTTGTAGCCACGGATCTCACGCAGAGTTTCGCCGAGCCGGGTAAAGGCAACTGCGAGCGGATTGGCGGTGGACGTTTCATCCGACTCGATCATTCGTGGAGGTTCCGGAACGCGCTTAAGCAGCGGCAGTGAGAACACCAGCCACCACACACCCACGGATACGAACGCAAGTCGCGCCGGCAGCGTGGCCTCCGACCGAGTGAGCCCGTCTCCCGACGGCAATCCAAACATTCCGGGGTTGGAAATCCATGCAAGGTTGAGCGCCAGCAAAAGCCCTCCACCTATGTATCCCAGCGCGTAGGCCGCAGTCGATATGCGGTCCAT
This sequence comes from Gemmatimonadales bacterium, assembly GCA_038235845.1. Classification (GTDB taxonomy): domain Bacteria; phylum Gemmatimonadota; class Gemmatimonadetes; order Gemmatimonadales; family Gemmatimonadaceae; genus Gemmatimonas. The sequence goes on from JBBSTN010000024.1 coordinate 6,638, forward strand.
CTCCTTGCCGCTGGCGATGTGTGGAAGCAGCGACTCGTAGAAAGTCATACTGCCTGCGGCACCTGCAAGCGAGAGTACAAACAGGACGGACGCGAGCAGCAACTGACCATGCATGACAAAGAACATCGACGCGGTCGCCGTGACGCCCAGCAGCATGAACCCAACCAGAAAGCGTTTCTTCGCGGCTTTGAAATCCGCGACGGCACCGAGCAGTGGTGCCAGCAGTGCGATGAGGACTGCAGCGACCGTATTCGCCGCACTCCACGACTGGGTCGCCTGAGCGGGCGGTAAGCCCGCACCGGCTACACTGACGTAGTAAATCGGGAAAACCGCAGTCATGATGACGGTCTGCGCCGACGATATGGCCCAGTCGTACATGGCCCACGCGCGCAACTCTGGCCGATGCAGGCCGAGCGCCGACAACAGTCGACTTGGTAGCTTAGGTGTAGCTGATGCCATGTAGAGTCTCGTAAAGGACGGTCACCCAGAGCAGATTAGTGTCTGTGCAGATACATCCAATGTCCAGCTCCGCGAAACTTCGGCTGTCCTCGGGCCGCGGCTCGTCTCCGGCCGCTCTACGTCGAGCGTTGTCCCATTCTGTGCGTCGCGCCGCTGCGTGGGCCGCATTGGCGGCGGCTCTGGTTGCCTGTGACCGTTCCGGGTCGGATACCGCTGGAGATTCCGCCAGCGTCAACGGATTGCGCTCGGGCGGCGACAGTGTGTCCACCATAGTCACCGCCAGCGGCTGGGATATCGAAAACGGTCCCTTTATCGTGCTGCCAACGGTGGACGGCGGAATAACCGCGGGTTCACTGCTCAGGCCCGAAGCAACCGAGCTTACAGTTGGCGACACGACGGGCATCGGGCAGGTGTCCGCCGACGGCCGACTCGACCTCTTCTCCCGAAGCGGAAAGATTGGTGAAGCGCGCTTTTCGGTGGACGCATCCGGGCGTGCCGACCCTGGCTGCACGGCGTGGCCCGTAGCCAGGCTCGTTGCCAGTAACTCCGCCCTACCAACCGCCAGCTGGACTGCAGCGTTCGCTGCGGGGCGAGTAGATGCCATTGTCCTCGACTCGATTGAGGGAATGGCGCCCCGCGATTCAGCGCGCTTTGCCGCCAGTCTCACACGAATTGCCTCCGCGCTTTCCGACGACACCAGCAAGACGTTTCGCGGCCTGCCGTTTGTAGTACTTCGCGCTTATCGCTCGCGCGGTTTGGAGAGGTCGTTTGTGGTGGCCATTCTGGTTCGGCGCGTGAATCAGGAAGCCGACCCTCGCGAAGAAAGGCTGGTGATGGTGGTCGACATGAAAGGAGACGATCCCGCCACATGGACCGTTGGCTGGAAGGAACGCGCGTCGGGCCGAGAGGACGAGTTGATCGTTGCGGAGCCGCTGCTGGCGTACAGGATTACAGACAATAAGGACATTCACCTGCTTTTCGGGCGCGACGACGGTGTGGCGCTCAGCGCTGCAGTACTTGTTCGCGACCAGAATGGATGGCGGGTGCAATGGGAGAGCGCCGTCGCAGGCTGCGGCTGACGCCAGCCGGCAGGAATCGACAATGGGTTAGAGTAAAATGGTGAGCTGAGACCCCCACTCTTTCCCGGCATCGAAATATGAGAATCCTTTTTCCATTGGCACTACTGGTCGCGCTTGTCATCGGCACGTCAAACGCCCTGCTCAGTCAGCGCCCCGTAAAAGTTTATATCTCGGCAGACATGGAGGGGGTCGCAGGTGTGGTTACCGCAGATCAGCTGGCACCGGGCGGTTTCGAATACGAGAGGTTTCGTGGGTTTATGACATCCGAGGTGCTCGCAGCAATCGAAGGTGCTCGCGAAGGCGGTGCGACGCAGATAGTTGTGAGCGACTCCCACGGAAGTGGTCAGAATCTGTTGATCGAACGGTTTCCCGACGACGTGATGATAGTACGCTCGACGCCAAGACCCCTGATGATGATGCAGGGAATCGACTCGAGCTTCGCTGCGGCAATATTCGTCGGGTATCACGCGTCGACCACCAATCCGAACGGAGTGCGCGCACACACAATGTCGAGTGCTGACTTTACTTCGGTTTCGCTCAATGGCACTTCAATGCCCGAGGCAGGTTTCAATGCTGCAATTGCCGGATACTTCGGCGTTCCGGTAGTGATGATTACCGGCGACGATTTCGCAGTGAATGAAACGAAGCAGCTACTCGGCAACATCGAAGGTGCGGTCGTGAAGTACGCGCTCGGCTTCCATTCCGCGGAGACGATGACACCTGCCGCGGCACAAAAACTGATTCGGGAGACTGCGCGGCGTGCTGTGATGAAGCGAAGCGAAGTAAAGCCGTACATCGTTACTTCGCCGGTACGACTCGATCTCACATTCAAGAACTATCTGCAGGCGGAGATCACCAGCTATCTGCCTAACGTTGAACGCACAACGGCGCACGCAATTCGCTTCGATGGGCGCGACATCGTGGAGATCTCTCGACTGCTGGAGTTTCTGCTAAACTACCAGCCCGGCTTGCGACCATGAGTTCGGGTGTGCCCGTCGACTTTGTGCAGGTGATTGAGAGAAAGCGTGCACCGGGGGCACGGCGTGAGGCACGCCGTTCGACAGCACAGAATCATCGCGCGTTGGAGAAGCTGGCGAGCATTCCGCGGGTGTCGCTGATTGACGCGCCGAGCCCCGTGGAAGAGTTGACCCGACTACGTGCAGCGCTGGGCGGCGGCCCTCGCCTCTTCGTAAAGCGCGACGACGCTATTCCCTTTGGCTTTGGAGGAAACAAGTCGAGAAAGCTTGAGCCGGTGTTGGCCGCAGCAGTTGCGTGCGGAGCGGATACCCTCGTGACTGTGGGCGGCATACAGTCTAACCACGCGCGTGTCACTGCCGCCGCCGCTGCCCGGCTTGGCTGGCATTGCCTGCTGATCATCAATGGTACGCCACAAGATCGCCCTACTGCAAACGCCATTCTAGACACATTACTTGGAGCGGAGATCGAGTACATTCCTTCGCGAAATGAACGAAGAGACGCCATGTCGGCGGCGATGGAACGTCTTCGCAGCCAGGGAAAGCGCCCCTTCGAGATTCCGCTGGGCGCGTCGACGGGATTGGGGGCGAGCGGCTTTGCGCGTGCAGTCGGCGAGCTGCTCGAACAGTGCGAAGCGCCCGACTTCATCGTGCACGCGACATCGTCGGCGGGAACGCAGGCGGGACTTGTTGTCGGCTGCGCGCTGCACGGAATATCGACTCAGGTAATCGGTATCAGTGCCGACGACCCGGCAGGCGACATCGCGGCGGCGGCGGCGAACATTGGGCAAGAGCTGGGTGCGCTGCTCGATCTGAACGTGGATCTCACACTGCTCGATGATATGATTGTCGACGACAGTTTTGTCGGCGAAGGATATGGTCTGCCGACCGCAGCATCAAAGGAAGCACAAACGCTGGCTGCGAGAACGGATGTGATCTTCGTTGATCACACATACACGGCAAAAGCGCTGGCCGCCCTTATTTATCATGTTCGCGCGGGCCACTTTCGCGACGACGATACTGTTCTATTCTGGCACACCGGCGGACAGCTCGGACTCTTTGCGCAATGAACCGAGCCGATCTTCTTACGTTTATGCGAACGCAAAGGTGGGCGGTGCTGTCATCTGTCTCTCCGGACGGAGAACCGCAGGCGGCGCTCGTGGGAATAGTCACCACCAACCGATTGGAGATTTTCTTCGATACTACGGACACCACGCGGAAATTCACCAACCTTGTACTTAATCCCCGAGTTGCAATAGTCGTCGGTGGTTGGACGGATGGCGACGAACGCACCGTGCAATACGAGGGTGTCGCAGACGTTCCGTCGGGCGAGGACATGGAGGAACTCAAGCTTCTGTACTTATCCGTTTTCCCCGATGGGCGGGAACGGGAGAAGTTGCCGAGCATCGCATATTTCAGAGTTACTCCGGAGTGGCTTCGATATAGCGATTTCCGGAAGTCGCCGCCGGAGATTCAGGAGTTTCAGTTCCCATGAAGCGCTTGCTCGCACTCGCAGGTGCAATTGCCACGGCAACTGCATGCACGCAGCCAGCGTTAACGGAATGCGATACTGATCCCTGGACAAGCGCGTACACCCGGATGCTGACCGACCGTCCTCAATCCGAACTCGCTGACATCTACAAACTCACGAATCAGGGAATTCTCGGCAGTGAACATGCGGTGGGCAATTTCGCCGACGCGGTGGCGTGGATGTCACGTGAAGTCGCAACACTCGACACAATGCCGGCCACAGTCACCGATCCGCTGCTCGAGCCCCTGCCACCCGACGGTCGGTTTGTGCGGGTTTACCTGCGGCCGTTCATGAAGGCTGGCGGTAACATCGATTCGCTTGTGGCCGCTTTTGTTGCCACAGCCAACAAGCCGGCGAGCGACACCTCAGCGTTTTCCTGCGCTAAAATTGCTCTTACCGGCTTGCGGAACCTGCCTGCGGGTTTGACCGCGGATTCAATCAGAACGTTCTTTGCTCTGCGACGCGCGGAAAACTTCCCCGCGGCCCATCACTCGGCGCTCTACGAGAGCGCATACCGTCCGGCATATCGTGTGGTCGCGAAAGATCTCGCGACCACACTGACTCGCTCTACCTTATCTCCGCCGTAGCGCGGCTGCTGTCGCCGATCAGGTATTCTGCGAAATACTCCATGAGCATTCGCGTGAAGTACGGTTGCATCGGGCCGTAACCATGCGGCTGGCCGGGCATGATCATGAAGTCAAAACGCTTGTTCGCTTTGATGAGCGCGTCTACGAGACGAATCGTGTTGCCGGGATGCACGTTGTTGTCCATGTCGCCGGTAACCAGCAGAAGCTTGCCCTTGAGGTTCTTCGCCAGTTCGATGTTTGTCGGAACGCGAATGGAAAACTTTAAGCTGTCCTGCGACGTGTCTGCGACCACCGGTACAGAAGTGGTACCGCGGCGGTCTCCACCGGCGCGACCACCTTTCGTGGTGTCAGCAACAATCTTCAGACCGTGGTACTGTTCGCTCCAGTTCTGGTTGTAGATGTTGTTGTCGTGATTGCCCGACGATGACACACCGACCTTGAAGAAGTCGTTGTACGGCGGAAGCATCATCGCAGCACCGGTGAGAAAACCACCACCCGAGTGACCGTAGATACCAACCTTGTTGATGTCGATCCACGGATGACGCGCTGCGAGCTGTTCGATGCCAGTTTTCTTGTCGGCCAGCGCATAATCGCGCATGTTGTAATAGCTGAAGCTCTGATACGCATTCGAACGCTGCGGTGACCCGCCACGATTTCCGAGCTGCACGACGATGAAGCCAAGCTGAGCGAGCTGCTGCGGTACTCCGCCCCCGTTGAATGTGTAGTTCACACCCTCGGTTTGCGGCCCCGGATAAACGTGCGCGATGATGGGATACTTGCGCGTGCTGTCGAAATCGAATGGCTTCCACATGTTGCCGTAAATGTCAGTAATACCATCGGCCGCTTTTACCACGAATCTCTCCGGCGGACGCCAGCCCATCTCTTTCAATCGTGTGACATCCATCTCTTCGAGATTCATGACGACGTTGCCGCTGGCGTCACGAACAACTGACTTTGGAATCGCGTCGACACGAGAGAACGTTTCCACCATGTAGCGCTTGGTGGGTGACATCGTTGCCGCGTAGCTGAAGTTGCCGGCATCGAGCAATGTGAAACCGGACCCGTCGGCGCTCACTCGATAGTTGTGACGGTAGTAAGGCGAGCTGTCATCCTCGCGTCCCACGCCGGCGACGTAGATGAGCCCCCGTGTGGAATCGATGTCGACGATGTCTTCCGCGCGCCACGCGCCCGATGTGAGAGGACGCTTGTAGGTGCCGTCGTTGCTATACAGGTAGTAGTGACCCCACCCACTGCGCTCGGACCACCAGATAATGTCACCACCGGTTTTCGTATAACGCGTGTTCTGTACCTCAAGGTTGGCATCATCAACCGATTCGGTGATTAGTGTCTTCACTGCACTGCTGGCCAGGTCGACTTCAACCAGTTCGAGATTTCGTTGCAAACGGTCCCGCCGCATCATACGCACCTTGTCGGTGCTTGTTGCCGAGGGCCAGTGGATGTTCATCACTCGCTGATCTTTCCAGTGCTTGATGTTCACTGGTTTGACTGCCTTCTCGCCGCGCCTGAAAACGTACAGCTCCTGTTGTGTGACGTTTTCCTCGCCAGGCATAGCGTAGCTGTACGAAACGAGCGTGGGCCGAGGATTGGCGAGCACGTTGACCAGATACAGCTCTTTCACCTTACGCGAGTCGTTTCGCTGCACTACGAACGCTTTGCTGTCGGGTGACCAGATGACGTTAGGTCTTACGCGTGGATCGCGGGACCGCGCACTTCGTCCGCCGTCTTCGTCGTCCTGTTGATCGTCCTGCTGCTGCTGCTGCTGCTGCTGCTGAATCTGAGTGGTATCGCGAAAACCAAAACTGTAGTTCTTTTCGCCGTCGGTTGTGACCTTCACAGTGTCCTTTGTTGCTACCTCGACGACGAAGAGATTGTGGTCGCGCGCAAAAGCGAACGCCGTACTGTCCGGCGAGAAGTTGCGGAAGTCGGGCGGCTGTCCACCGCGTCCGCCGGCACCGCCACCGCCACCGCCACCCTGGCCACCCCCGCCACCTACTGCACGCTCTTCGTCTTGCGGGATCGAATCGCGCTTGAGACGCGGAAGCTTGGTCAGAGTTTCCGCTGCGAGCGTCCACTCATAGCGCGAAGAATCGACGTTGAATCGGAACCGCTTGTGATCCTTGGTGAAGTTGACGCTCGAGAACGGCAGGTTGTACGGGTCGTACGGCCGGCGATGAAGCTCTGACAGCATCGCGGCCAATTTTACATGGTCGAACAACGGCCGCTTGACCTTGTTAGTCGGAATCACCATGAAAAATCGTGAACCGGTCTTGTCCTTCCAGTTGTAGAACATCGAATCAGTCTCGCCGAGCCACCGCGGCTGGACCGATGAAGAGTTGAGCACGTTGCGCAGGCCGTTTGTGCTGAAGCGTTCTGCGAGTGTCCAGTTTGCGTGCTGGATTTCATCCCGGCCTGCGGCCCCCGCGCTCTGCATTTGACTCTGCCCGTACAAACTCGAGAGCGGTGCAGAAAGTGTGAGTGCAGTTATGGCAACGACAGCGCCGACGTATCCGTTAACGCGAAATTTGTGCAGCATACCTCAAATCTCCTGTGGAAAGAACTAATCAAGTCCAGCATAATCTTACGCGCTATTCGCAGCTTGCGTTGGCAACAGCGGGCGCGCATTGCGGGTGCGATCGCGTTGGCGCATTGCGGGTGCGGCAGTGACGGCACAAGATTGATGCAGCTCCTGTCCTACCTCCCGCCCTTGCCCCTCCGTCGCGCCTCCCGTCCTCAACAACACCATCCGATGCTTCGCAACACCACCCTGCGAGAGTCAAGCTCTCCCACGCGGTCCTCCACGCTGACCGCTTTATCGGCCCTGCTTGCCGTCCTGGGTCTGGTCGGCCTGCCCTCGACGCAGACCCTCCAGGCGCAGACACAAACGCGCATGCAGGCGCAGGGTGGCGAGCCGATAAAATTCGCCCGCTACGCCCACATTTCCAACGACGGAACCATCGCATTCACCTATCAGGATGATATCTGGATAACAAATTCCGATGGTGGCGATGCGCGAAGACTCACCACCCATGGCGCAAAGGACTTCATGCCGCGCTTTTCGCCGGACGGCAAATGGATTGCCTTTACCAGCAATCGCATGGGCAACAATGATGTTTACGTCATGCCATCGACGGGCGGTGACCCGCGTCAACTGACGTGGTTTTCCGGCGATGATCAGGCGCTCTACTGGACGCCGGATGGCAAACAGATCGTCATGTCCAGCAATCGCGGAGCGCACCCATTCGGATCACCCCTCTACCTGCTGCCCACCGACGGCCAGATGCCAGTAGCCATGCCGATGGACTTTGGCCGCGCCGGAATGATCAAGCAGGATGCAACGATGGTGGCTTTCAACCGCAACCTGCCCACGTACTGGCGAAAGGGCTACCGCGGCAACAATAACGCGGATATTGCTGTTGGAGACCTTCGCACGGGTCAGATCACGGAAATCACCGACACCGATCTCAAGGGCTACAAGGGCTATACGCACGATGTTCATCCGATGTGGGGGGCCGACGGCATGATCTACTTCGCCTCGGAGCGCGATGGAATCTTCAACATCTGGCGGGTTGCGCCCACCGGTGGTGCGCCTCAGCAGGTTACCACGCACAAGGAAGACGGCGTGCAGTTCCCGTCGATCTCGCCGGACGGACGTCACATGGTTTACGAGAACGACTTTGACCTGTGGACAATGGACGTGCCTTCCGGGAAGCCGCGGAAGCTGGTCATCCGCACGACGCTCGATTCGAAGGAAAACGACATTGACGTAGTGACAACCAACAATCGGGCCGACGGATTTGCCGTGTCGCCCAGTGGCGAATACCTGGCGGTGGATTTTCACGGCGAAATCGTCATCGTGCCTACCGAAGCCGGCGTGGGCGAGAAGACTCAGGTAACTAATTCGGCATGGCGAGAGCGCGCCCAGGAATGGTCACCCGACGGTCGCCGCATCGCGTACATCTCGGACGAATCCGGCGACGAGGAAGTGTGGATGTTTGACATCGCGTCCAGCAGTCGTCGGAAGCTCACCACGCAGGCGAGCATCAAAAGCGGCATCACCTGGGCGCCGAACTCCCAGAAGCTGGCTTATACTGGTGACAACAAGCTTTGGGAAGTCAACGTGGGCGGAAACTCCGCGGCGGCACCCCGCGAGCTTTCGGCCAACCCTGCCGGTGGATTTACCGTGGGCGAGTACACGAGAGACGGCAACTGGCTGACGTACACGAAGCGTGACGATGATCAGAACGCCGACGTGTTCGTGTTCGACGTGCGTGCGCGGAAGGAGACAAACGTCACCCAGAACCCGTTCAATGATGCCAACGGCGTCATCACGCCGGACGGAAAGCAGCTGATATTCACTTCCACTCGCGACGGCGGCGCAGCGCAGCTGTATGTCGTTTCGCTTGCCAGGCTCACCGAAGATCCGGATGATCCAATCGTTCGTGAGCGCGTGCGTCGCGCAGCGGGACGCACGGACCGTCCCGACAGCACGTCGGGAGGAGCCGGGGCGGGTGCGGGTGCGGGTGCGAGCGCAGGAGCGGGAGCCGTGGGCGCTGCGCCGCCGCCCGTCGGAGAGCTCAACGTCCGCGTTGACGCCGAGGGGATCGATAAGCGCGTCCGGGGGCTGACGCGGGGCGCAAATGGCGTCGGCTCGTATTTCCTGTCACGCGACGGCCGAACGATCTACTTCACCGTCGGCAGCGGAGGCGGCTTTGGTGGCGGCCAAGGGGCCGCGCCGGTCGATCCGGAAAGCCCCAACGTCGGACTCTTCGCCATGAACATCGACGGTCAGAACCGCCGTCGAATTGCCGGCGGCGTATTTCCCGGGCTCACGCCAACCGCCGACCGTCGAATGGTATTTTTCCGCCGCCCGGCGCGGGGCGGCGGTGGTGGAAACGATGGTGGAGCGACCGCCGGCAGCGAGATTGCCAAATTTACCATCGCCACACCGCAGCGCGTCGACGCGGTGAACTTCACATTCCCGGTACGAGTCGATCGAACTGGGGAGTGGACGCAGCTGTTCGAGGAGTCGTGGCGCGTAATGAAGTACCGTTTCTACGACGAGAAAATGCATGGACGCGACTGGGATGCGATCAAATCGCGCTACAAGCCGCTGCTTAAATACGTTGGGGCCAACGAAGACGTCTACGACTTGGCCAATGAAATGATCGGTGAACTGAACGCGTCGCACACTGGTGTGTCGGGCCCGCCGACGCGCGCGATGCCCCGTGTTTACGTCACGCACTATCTGGGTTTCGAGATGGAACCCGCCAGCGGCGGACGATACCGCATTTCTCACATCTATCGCGACGGCCCCGCTGACAAGGAGTGGCTTGGATTGTCTGAAGGCGACTACATACTCGCCATCGATGGCAACGACCTCAAAGCCGGTGACAATTACGAGAAGCTTCTGTCGACAACGCTGAACGAATACATGCCGGTGCGTGTCGCGAAGAGTGCCAGCGGCGACAACGCCCGCACCGTGCGTATCGCAACCGTCACCTCACTCGGCGACATCAAATACAACGAGTGGGTGGCTAATAATCGGGATGTTGTTGACAAGGAAACCAATGGCGACATCGCATACGTGCACATTCGTTCAATGGATCAGCCGTCACTGGCGAAATTCCGTAACGAAATCGATCAGTTCTCCAATAAGAAAGGAATCATTGTCGACATCCGCTATAACGGCGGTGGCAACATCGATCAGGAGCTCATCGATATTCTCGAGCGTCAGCCGTATCAATTCTGGAATCAACGTACCGGTTCGCGCACATGGGGTCGCCGACCGAGACAAGCGATTGCGGGCCCCAAGGTGATGTTGATCAATGGGCGTTCGGGCTCCGACAGCGAGGTCACACCCATGGCGTTTCGTCAGCTTGGTCTCGGACGAATCGTGGGCAACCCAACCGCTGCGGCAGTGATTGCGACCGGTAGCTACACGCTCATCAATGGCGGCACGATTCGCACGCCGGGTTCACTTGTGATCACGTATGACCCTACCAAGCCGAACAATTACGGCGTTAATCTCGAGAATCTGGGCGTACCGCCCGACGTTTGGGTCAAGAATTCTCCGATGGATGAGATGAAGAAGTTCGATCGTGAGCTCAAGGCTTCAATCGACGAGGCCATGCGGATGCTAAAGGAGCAGCAGGCTCGCAACAAGATTTCGAGTGGGAGTGACGACCGTTAAACCCTCCGTTCCCTGCAAAGTCGGCGAAGCCTGCATGAGGAAAGCATACAGTAGCTAACTTGAGCGCATGACAGCAGAGCTATCGCTTGGAACACAACTGGTCTGGCTATTTACGCTGGGAATTCCCGTTGCCACAGTGGCGTGGACAGTCACTCACGAA
>JBBSTN010000025.1:0-17625 GCA_038235845.1 Gemmatimonadales bacterium
GATCTCGGTGAGAAGTTTTTCGTCGATCTTCACGGGCCTGTTCTCATATCGCAAGCCATTGATGCCGCGATCGACGGGTACCGATGCCACTCCCTCGCTTCCAACACCGATCGTGTAAATTCTGATTCCAAACACCGCGGCAGCCTGGGCGGCGGTTTGAGGATCGATGGCGCCTCGATTGTTTTCACCATCGGTTAACACGATCATTACACGCGAGCGCCCAGGCGCCGAACGAAGCCTGGTTGCGGCAGTGGCGATTGCCGTTCCAATTGCCGTACCGTCCTGCAGCTGCCCAACCTGAAGATTGTCTATTGCCGCAAGGATGACCGGGTAGTCGGTTGTGAGCGGCACCTGGGTGAGCGCTTCCCCCGAGAATGCTACGAGCCCTACCCGATCCGATTTTCTCCCCAGTATAAATCGTTTGACTTTTTCTTTCGCTACTTCAAGGCGATTTTGAGGCTGAAAATCTTCCGCCAGCATCGAACTCGAAATGTCGAGCGCGATTGCGATATCGATTCCGTCGTTTGCGACATTCTCCGCTCGCGCGCCAGTACGTGGTTGCGCGATTGCCACGACAAAACCAGCGATGGCAAGAGCTCGCAGCAGAGGAAGCAGCTGCGTCAATCGAAGTCGCGAGCGCGGCCCTGCCGCAAGCACGGAAGCACGGGAAAATGGAATAGCCGGTTGATTCCGGACGCGATCTCGCTGCCACCAGCCCCACACCGGAATGACAAGGAGCAGCAGCAACACCCACGGATGCGCAAACTCGATCCCAAACATGGGCCAGGTCATGGAGCACCGACTTTGCGGCGAGACTGACGTCGGGCAGCATCATTGCGCTCTACTTCGAGATCGCGCGCTTCAAGCGCCTCACGTTCCCTGCGCGCTGCCTCCGCTGCAATGTTCTCAAGATGTCGGCGTTCGATTTCCTCGACCACAGTGCGCGCATGTATGGTCAGCTGCTTTGCTGCACCGCACTCTATCAACTGACGCGCGAACTTGATGGCGTCGGCTTCATCGAGGAGTACTCCAAGCAATTGCTGCGGAACCCGTTCATCATGCTCCACGACTTCAACCAGTTCGGGCGTCGTGCAGGACAGCTGCGCCGTTGGAATGCGCGCGGCAACATAGCTCCGCACGATTTCCGTTGCCAACGCAACTGCACGACCAGGTTCACCCAAATCGCACAGCGCCAACCGGTCGAGCCGGTCGAAATCATGCGTTGCTCTTGCAAACGGATCGAACGGTTTCGCAGTTTGCAACAAAGCTTCACCGCGGCGACGGCGGCGATACCACCACAACAGCAGAAGAGCCGCCACTACCAGCAGCGCCGGCCACCACTTCTCCCACCAGGGAATGACTCTCGGGAATAGCGACTTGGCGGGCTTTGGCACATGCAAAGTTGTGTCGCCCGGCAGTACCGACTTGACAAAAATACTGGCAGCGGCAATCGGAACCCGAATGGTGGTTGCTCCGATTCGCACCACCGGGTCAACCAACCCAACTGGAATCTTTCCGATGTCCCATGCTGCGAGTTCGTACTCCGCAGTTTCACGACGACTGGTTCCATCGGTTGCCGTTTGTACACGTACCGGAGAACGCATGGCCACCGTAGCCGACGTATCGTCGATGGAAGGCCACTCAATTCGCGCATTGCCGGGCACAACGATCGACACGACGAGCACAAATGGATCTCCCACCTCTACAGTATCCGGTCGAACAACAAAACCCGATCTCACACCGGTGGGCTGAGCAGCCACCGACGCGGCAGCGAGCAGCTGTGCAAGAAGGAACATCATAACAACGACAGATCGCATCATGTGCGACGCGGTGGCTGTGCATAACTCGCCCGTTTGGGCGTACCACGATTTACAAGTGCGTCGGGTGGTGTTGCCCCGCGCGCGCTGGCCATTTGACCGGCTCCGCCGCGGGTACTGCGTTCACCCCGTGCCCCTGCTGGAGAACGGACTGCCGCTGCATCACCCGCTGCGTCGCCAAGAGCACCGCGAGGTCCCGTTCGAACTGCACCATGCGGACGCTTGGTTCGCGCGCGGAAAAAAGCCAACAGCGCGTCGACGTAACCATGCTCGGTGTGCACAACGATTTCGTCTAGACCAAGCCGTGAGAAAAGTTGACGTCGCGCGGCATCTTCGCGGGCAACCTGTTCGGCAAACGCGCTCCGGACGGCCGGGTTGGATGTATCGATCTCTACCCGCTCTCCACTCTCCGGATCTTCAAGTCGAGCAGGGCCTATGTCGGGAAGTATCCGCTCGGATGGATCCTCGAGCGTCACAGCGATTACGTCGTGACGCTGCGCAAGCCGCGCCAGCGGCTTCTCGAGATCGGAGATGAGGAAATCCGAGCAAAGAAAAACAACTGAACGGTGAGGCAGTAAACGCATCATCCTGTCGATTACACCTGCGATTGAGGTGCCTCGGCCCTGTGGTTCCACCGTAACCAGATCACGAATGAGCCGAAGGGCGTGCTTGCGACCCTTCTTCGCAGGTAGTGCATGCTCAACCCGATCGGTGAAAAGCATAAGTCCTACACGATCGTTATTCCGCACTGCAGCCAGGGAGAGTACGCCAGCCAATTCCACCGCCAGATCATGCTTGAAACGTGCTCTTGTACCGAAGCGCGAAGAGCCCGACAGATCGATCGCAAGCATGATGGTGAGCTCGCGTTCCTCAACGTAGCGCTTTACAAACGGACGCCCCATTCGCGCCGACACGTTCCAGTCGATCGTTCGCACTTCGTCGCCGGGCTGATATTCCCGCACCTCCGAGAACTCCATGCCCTGTCCCTTGAAGAGAGACCGGTACTCGCCGGCGAACGTGGAATCGAGCAGCCTTCGTGTACGTAGCTCAATCCTTCGCACCTGACGTAATACTTCCGACGGTGCGACGGCAGAGAGCGATGCGGAGGCCGTTGTCACGACGTCAGGGAGTCTCGACCGCGGTGAGCAATCGGGATACAATCGTGTCGCTGGTTACACCCTCTGCGTCCGCTTCGAACGACGTGAGTACGCGATGCCTCAACACGTCTGGCGCAATGCTCTTGACGTCGTCCGGCGTAACGAACTCGCGTCCACGAAGAAAAGCATGCGCGCGTGACGCTTGGGCCAGTGCAATCGTTGCACGTGGGCTGGCACCGAACTCAATGAGCGGTTTGAGGTCGGGAGCACCGATATCAGCCGGAAATCGCGTCGCGTGTACAAGCTCCACTATGTAATCAACGATGCGCTCGTCCATGTACAATTCGGAGATTCTCTTTCGGGCGTCGAGAAGGTCTTCGGGAGATGCCACCGGCAACACCTCGATCTTGTCGCCGCCAGCCATACGCCGCAGTATTTCCCGTTCCTCGCCCCGCGTCGGATAGCCCACACTAAGCTTCATCATGAAGCGATCGACCTGCGCCTCCGGGAGCGGATAGGTACCTTCCTGCTCGATAGGATTCTGAGTAGCTAGCACCAGAAACGGTTCGGCTAGAGGGTACGTGGTGCCACCGATTGTCACCTGCTTTTCCTGCATCGCTTCGAGCAGCGCGGCCTGCACCTTAGCGGGTGCTCGATTGATTTCATCTGCAAGAGTGATGTTCGCGAAAATCGGCCCGTGCTTGACTCTGAATTCGCCGGTGGGCTGATCGAATATCTGCGTGCCAACAACGTCGGCAGGAAGAAGATCGGGAGTGAACTGAATGCGCTGAAAAGTCGTGCGCACAGTTTCCGCGAGCGTTCGTACGGTGAGCGTTTTGGCCAGGCCGGGCACACCTTCCAGCAGTACATGTCCACCGGTAAGAAGACTGATGAGCAAGCGCTCGACCATGTATTCCTGTCCAACGATTCTCTTGGCCACCTCTCGTGATACGCTTTGCACCAATGCCACGTCATCAGACACGGCCACGCTTGTCGTCACGTCAGCTTGCTCCTTGATTCATTGAAAAATTGGACAGTCTAATTGGCATCGAATGGTACGACGCCCGCTGTCTCCAACATACCCATCAGCGCTCGTCAGGCTCCGCAACGATAAATCGAATCCAGAAACTTGCGCACGGTGTCGAGGTACCGCTCTGACAGATCTACCTCGTGAGGGCGTCGATCATATCCCGTTCGTGGGTAGTAAGCGCTCTCGCGGAGCCCACCGGAAGCGCACCCAGACGGACGGGCCCAAAAATGGTTCGCACCAGTCGTTCAACATTCAAGCCCAGCGCGTCACACAACCTTCTGACTTCATGGGTGCGGCCCTCGGCGATTGTCACTTCAAAGGCCCACCGACGATCACCCATTGGAGTTGCAGAAACATCACGGGGCACCACGAGACCGTCGTCGAGCTGCACTCCGCGACGGGCGTCACGCACAGCGCCCGGCGCGTCGCCCTGCACCGTCGCAACATACGTTCGCTCGATACCTCTGCTGGGATGCGTGAGCGCGTGCGCAGCACGTCCATCGGTTGTGAGCAGCAACAGACCCTCGGTCATGAAGTCCAGTCGGCCAACGTAAACGAGCCCTGGCACATCGTCGATGAGATCGAATACGGTCCGGCGACCGGCAGGATCCTTTCGCGTTGTCATCACGGCGGCCGGTTTATGCATCACGATCCAGTGATGCACGTCCACTCGAAGAGAGACAGCCCGCTCGTCGAGTGTGATCTTATCCACGGCTGGATCGACCGATTGGCCGATAGTGGCGATGGCTCCGTTGACCGTCACACGGCCCTCGGCAACCGCCCGATCGGCTTCCCGACGCGACATCAAACCTGCCCTCGCCAAAGCCCTCTGAACTCGCATTGGCTGCTCGGGCTTTGCTTTCACCGTGCCGCCCCGGGGGACCTCCGGTTGCGGACGGGGGCGTCTGGCCCTCGTCAGTTTATCCGCTGGACGGCGTTTCTCTGATCGTCCGCTGGGTGATTTTCTCTCGCCTGGCTTCATGACCTGTAAGGTATACGGGTCTCCGCTCCGAGCGGTCGAAATCAGTTCACATCGACACTGCCAATGAGTGAGGCACCCACACCTCGGAGGGCTATGGCCAGCTCATCGGCGCGAGGAAGCTCTTCGAGATGTCGCAACGCGAACTGTTCCAGAAACTGTGGAGTCGTACCGTACAACAGAGGGCGTCCAATACCCTCGGCGCGTCCAACCACGTCGATCAGACCGCGCTCGTGCAGGGACTTAAGCACTCCACCCACAGCGACTCCGCGAATCTCCTCGACTTCAGCACGCCCAATGGGCTGGCGGTACGCGATAATCGCGAGTGTTTCAAGCGATGCCGCTGAGAGCCGCTGAGGGCGAACCGCGACCTGCGCTCGTTCGATGGCTTCGGCAAATTCGGCGCGGGTGAGGATCTGCCATCCGCCGCCCTGCTCCACCACCTCCACGCCATGACCATCGACGTCATAATGCTCGCGAATCTCGTCAATTGCTGCCGCCACTGCGGCCGGACTCGAGTCAGGATCGAGGGATCCCAGCGCATCGAGAGTCATTGGCCGGGAGGCTGCGAACATCGCCGCCTCAAGCAGCTTCGCTAGCGACTTCACGCCTGATCTCCACTGAGCCAAACGGCCGGGCTTGAGTAAGTCGCAGTTCGCCCGACTTGGCCATTTCGAGAAGTGCGAGCAGTACGGAGAGTATCTGCCATGGTTCCGAGTGCCCGGAAATGATATCGAACCAGCGCGCGCTACGTCGCAACGAGAGTACGGCTCTCACCGCAGCCATCGCTCCGGGCACGTCCAGCGCGCGCGGAACAACCTCGTGCAAAGTGGGTTCTTTTGCTGCTCGAAGTACCCGGTCGACAGCAGCAAGCAGATCGACAAGTGACAGCGCCAGTGGCACCTGAGCCGGAGCTATGTCAAGCGCTTGCGGCACCCACTGCCGAGCAAACTGATGACGGCGGCCCTCCCCACGATGCTCGAGGAGGTCTACTACTTCGCGCATCTGCTGATACTCCAGCAAACGGCGAACAAGCTCCGCACGCGGGTCTTCCCACGAAGTGTCGCCGTCAACACCAGGTAGCAGCATCTGAGCCTTGATGCGAAGCAGACGGGCAGCCATCTCGAGGTATTCCGCTGCTTCGTTCAGACCAAGTGAACTGATGCGGGCACGAAACTGCTCGGCGATTCGCGCGATCGGGATGTCATATATGTCGACCTGTTCATCGCGAATGAGCGAAAGGAGCAGGTCGAGGGGCCCGGTGAACTCACTTAGCTCGACTACAAATCCGCCTCCTTCCAGTTCATGGCTGCGGAGAGCTGGAAGAGTCATGAGGTGAATGGATTAGGGAGCATGAACGGATAGTAGAACTGCTGGGCTAGCACGCGCAGATAGAAAGCGGGTGCCAGCCAGGCGCGAAGAAGCCCCGGCGCAAATGTGAGAAGGCCGAAGAGCAGCAGGAGGCCTAGTCCACCAAGGCGCTGATATGCCATGGACCATTTGGGCGGCAGAATGTACTTGAATACATGGGATCCATCGAGTGGTGGAATCGGCAACAGGTTAAAGGCCACTAGAATGAGATTCACATAGATTCCCACCTCGAGCATCTGCTGCAGAATTCCAAGAGCTCGCTCGATGGAGGGGATATTCTGCCCGAGCAGGCCGATAAGGATGATGACCGGCACACTCGCGATCGCTATCACCATATTGGTGGCCACGCCCGCTAGCGACACAATAATATCGCCCCGCCGGTAGTCCCTGTAATTTCGCGGATCTACCGGAACGGGCTTAGCTCCTCCAAAGATCGGTTGTCCCAGCGCCCAGAGCACGAGCGGCAGGATTATCGTCATGAACGGATCGATGTGCTTGAGCGGATTCCAGGTCAGCCGGCCAAGCTGCTGCGCGGTAGTGTCTCCCTGTTTCAGGGCAGCATAGCCGTGCGCATATTCGTGGGCCACCATCGCAAAAAGCAGGACGGGCGCCACCAGAGCCAGCAGAGTAAAATTCAACGAGGAATTGGCGAGTTAGCTGTTGGAGCGGGAGCCGCGGTGATGCCGCCGTGATTTAGCGGCTGAAGCTGGCTATGGTGATTGCAAGCAAGCCGCGCGCCCGACGTTGAACGTAGTGTGAGGTGCAGTAGCTGTCAAAAATGACTCTCCGGAAAAGCCAAGGTTCTGAGATCGGACCCGGAAGAGCAAATTTGGCGGGCTGAGTCCCGTTGACCTCCGTGAGGTGAGCGGATAGCTTTCGAGACTGTGCCCGTCATGCCTTGTAGTAACGCTCGATTAGTATTGAGTTGGTATATGGTAGAATGGCGATTAGGCCCAACGAGTTAATTGGTTTAGCTCAAGTATTTTTCTGTTTATTCCTTGCTAGAGCTCGCAAGAGCTGGAGAGTTTCGTGCCGAATATCAAGTCCGCGAAGAAAGATCTGCGGAAGTCTCGCGCGGCTGCTATTCGCAATCGCGCCCAGCGCTCTGCGCTTCGCACCGCCGTAAAGAAAGCGCATCTTGGCGATTCCGCAGCCAACGATCATCTGGCGGCAGTCTCATTGTTGGATCGCGCCGCTCGCAAAGGCCTCATTCATCGTAACACCGCTGCCCGCCAGAAGAGTCGCCTCGCTCGGGTAATCGCTGCTACAGCGGCGTCTGCCAGCGCAAGCTGATCCGTTGTCGGCACGGCAGCGCGCCGCCTTTGTAGCTCGGCACCCGCCCATGCTACAGTAGCACGGTCGCTAACCAAGGCGCAGGAAACCAGAAACGCGGATAACCTTTGACAGGTCATCCGCGTTTCTTCACTTCGCTTTAGCCATCCGCTCCGCGCTATCCTGCGCGGAGCGGCTCAGCGTCAGGATTTAAAACGTCGCGAGCTCTCCGCCGCAACGCTCGCAATACCACTCCGTCGGAAGATTCATCGTTCCACACTCAGTGCATCGAAGCGTTTTCTGTGCAGTCGTGCTGGTCTGCTGAGCGCCTGATTGAAGAGGAGTGGATCCCCGGTTCGCGTCGGTAACCGACTGGAGAAACGCGAGATCGTCGAATATGTCTGCGTCGCTCGCCGCAAAGTTTTCGCTCTTACCATTTTGATACGCGGAGTTCTCAGTGAGCTGCTCCGACTCGTTGGTGGCAGATTCGACGGAGTTCCGGGCGGCAACATTAGTCCAACTGTCATCGTTGGAGGGCGACGAGGAGGAAACCGGCGAAAAAATCGAGAGTGCGTCATCAATATCGAGCGAGTCGTCGTTGTCGTCGTAGGAGTCTGCGCCACCGGGGGAGTCGATATAACCGGCTGTTCCAGCCGACGACACCACTTCCAACCCTGCGTCATCTTCATCTGTCTGCGCGTGGTCCATGCTAACTTCGACCTCGTCATCAACATCAGCTGCAAAGTCGGCAACATTTTCCAGCGCGTTCTCGGAATCAGCCGCATTCGTATTGGTCGCTTCCTCGAGCTCCGCCGGCGCACTTTCCGCGTTCGCCAAGAGCGCACGTACTTCGCTCAATTCATTCATGACCGTCGAACGATCGTCGTCAAGCACGGCTATCTGAACGTCGACTTCCTCGCGTAGGGAATCCCATCGTTCAGTGTCGAACTCACCAACCGCCGTGCGCAACATCCCCTCCACGCGCTGATCATTCAGCTCGGCCAGTGACCCATCGAGAACAGCAACCTTCTGCTCGAGATCTGCACCGAGTGCTGACAAGGTACTGACATGAGCGCGAAGTGCTTCCAGGACGCTGGCTCGGCGTTCGACGTAGTCATTGCGTACCCGCTCAAAAACGTGAGCTGCTGTTTCTGCGCGCCTGCCGTCGAGTGCACCTATCCAGTCGTCGTAGCGTTGACGCTCCGAGACAAGGGTGCGAACATCGTCGATTGAAACCGGAAATGACTCCGTCATAAATGATCCCACCATCGTGGTGCGTTTAAAGGGCTGGAATAGAGAAAGCGTTACTGCGACGACGACGGTCCGCCGTTTGATGTCACGTGAAGAGCGCGCCTATCCCTCCTGGGCGCCGCCAAAGACCACTCGTCCGTCAACAATGGTGTATACGGCCTGGCCCGTCAATTCGTGACCGCCGTACGGTGTATTTCGTCCTTTAGATCTGAATCGCGCGGGATCAACCGTCCATGTACGGCCTGGATCAAAGACAGTGACGTCGGCAAGCGCGCCGACGGATAGCGATCCACCTGGCAGGTGAAACACCTTTGCCGGCTTGCAGCTCATAGCGCCCACGAGCTGAGACAGCGTCAGCACGTTACGATGCAACAGATATGTGCAATTGACGCCTAGCGCAGTCTCCAGGCCGACGATCCCATTTGGGGCGTCGGCAAACTCGCGCTCCTTCTCGTCGTAATGATGTGGAGCATGGTCGGTTACCAGCAGATCGATAGTTCCATCCGCCAGCCCCTCCTGAAGTGCCATCACGTCGTCCGCCGAGCGAAGGGGCGGATTCATTTTCGCATTCGTGTTGTAGCCTTCAACCATGCTCTCGGTGAGCGAGATGTGGTGTGAGCACACTTCAGCGGTGACATTGACACCGCGCTCCTTCCCCCATCGCACCAATTCGACCGATCCACGCGTGCTCAGATGACAGAGGTGGATATGTCCACCGGTGCGACGTGCAAGCAGAATGTCCCGGATTACGTACATCTCCTCCGCCTCGGCCGGAATTCCCTTGAGGCCAAGTCGGGCAGATATCAGGCCCTCGTTCATCGAACCGCCCCGCGCCAGCGACATGTCTTCACAATGCTCGGCGACGGGTACGTTAAAGGCCCGGGCATATTCAAGCGCGGTGCGCATAAGATGCGCATTCTCAACAGGCTTGCCGTCGTCGGTAAACGCAACCGCGCCAGCTCCCACCATTTCGCCGAACTCCGCAAGCGTCTCTCCTTTTTGCGCTACTGAAATGGCGCCATACGGGTAAACCCGAGCATAGCCCGCCGCTTCGCCCTGGCGTTTAACGAAACCGACGGTGGCCTGATTATCAGTAACAGGCTGCGTATTCGGCATCGCGCAAACGCCGGTGAATCCGCCGGCGGCCGCCGCCAGTGCGCCCGTCGCGACGGTCTCCACGTCTTCCCGTCCGGGCTCGCGCAGGTGCACGTGCACATCGATAAATCCGGGCGCTACGATCAGACCGGAGCAGTTGATCACCTCGACATCTTCAGAGGTGGAAATACTCTCGCCGCAGTGTGCAATTCGCCCATCGCGAATCAGTACGTCCCCTGCGGAAACGAGCTGCTGTGATGGGTCTACAATATTCCCACCACGAAGCAGAATATCACGCGGCATCAGTTAACACTCCGTTGAGCTGAATCAGCCAGTTCTGCCTTCCCACCGGCAAGCAGATATAGGACAGCCATCCTGACCGCCACTCCATTGGTGACCTGTTGCAGAATGACTGAGTGCGGTCCGTCGGCAACGTCGCTGTCGATTTCGACACCTCGATTCATCGGGCCCGGGTGCAGAATCAAGAGTTCGCGCTGTGATTGTTTGAGACGCGCGGTTGTAACCCCGAATACGCGGTTATACTCGCGTTGAGACGGGATGTAACCAGCGTGCATACGTTCGAGCTGAAGACGAAGCACGTTGAGCGCATCGGCCCACTCAATAGCCGCCTCGATTCTGTCAAACACCTTCACGCCCATTTCTCCGATTGCATTGGGCAACAACGATCGCGGGCCGCAAACACCGACCTCGGCACCCAGTGCAATGAGACCAAAGATATTGGAGCGTGCCACCCGCGAATGAAGCACGTCTCCTACAATGCAGATGCGCTTGTTAGCGAGATCGCCAAAGTGATCGCGCAGCGTCATCAGGTCGAGCAGCCCCTGGGTGGGATGTTCGTGGGTGCCGTCACCAGCGTTGACCACTTTGGATTCGATTCTTTCAGCAAGAAAGCGCGCGGCGCCTGACGCTGGATGCCGAATGACAACCATGTCGATTTTCATGGCTTCCAGATTTCTTGCCGTGTCGACCAGCGTCTCCCCCTTTGTCACACTGGAACCCGTGGAGGCCACATTTACTGTGTCAGCGCTAAGACGCTTTTCGGCGAATTCGAATGAGATTCGCGTTCGGGTGGAGGGCTCGAAAAACAGGTTGACGATGGTCATTCCACGAAGCGTCGGCACTTTCTTGATCTGTCGCTCCGACACCGCTCGAAACGGAATTGCAGTATCGAGCACCAGCATGATTTGCTCGGCGGACAATGATGCGAGGCCGAGTAGATCTTTGCCGAGTGAATCAGCCACGAATCAGGATCCGTCTTCGCGAGCGGCTATGACAACTTCGTCGCGCCCATCGAGCTCCTGAACAAACACGTCGACGCGTTGCGAAGCCTGAACTTCGACACGCCTTCCAACCACGTCGGCGTGGATCGGCAGTTCGCGGCCCCCTCTGTCGATAAGTACGGCGAGAGTTATCCGGGCAGGACGGCCGAAGTCGGCAAGTTCATCGAGGGCAGCGCGAACTGTTCGGCCTGTGTACAAAACGTCGTCGACGATAACCACGCGCTGGTTTTCGATGGTCCACGGCAGGTGGGTCGCTCCGACAACCGGACGTGGCCCAACCGTCTGGAGGTCGTCCCTATAGAGAGTGATATCGAGAGCTCCCCGTGGAACGGTTACGCCCTCCTGACTCTCGATGATCTTGACGATTCTTTCCGCGAGTTGAACCCCGCGACGTTGAATACCAACGATCACGAGGTTGTCGGTACCCGCATTTGCTTCGACTATCTGGTCGGCCATCCGACGAAGCGTGCGATCGAGTGCACGCGAGTCGAGCACGGTAGAGGTTGGCGGCTTGCTATTCATCGCCGGTCAATATAGCGAACACCACGGAACATTACCTAATAACCTGCCCTAACTTTCCATCACATCCCGTTAGTGCGCATAACTTCGTGACGATCTCCCGAAACCCTCCGGAAGTTAGCGCGAAATGCCTACCACTCGCGTTGAGAGGCGGGTGGTTCAGCCCTCGCCACACGTGGAGGCCGGCTGCTTCCAAGTGGAGACATGAAACGAGCTGCCGCGCGCGCACGGTTAAGTCTTGCCTTGTCGACTGCTGGCAGGCTGCCGCTTGCGGCATACATTGCGATGTCGTCCGCGGCGTCCATTGTTGCATGGGAAAATCCGCGACACCAATCAGGGCCGTACGGATGGGTCTTTGCTCGCTCCTCAACGCCTCGGCCAAACGCTACACACTTGTTGGCTGCTTCTCTGAGGTTGTCGCTCGAAGAAAGATGGGCGACCACAACGTGGTATCCGTCGCGTCTTCCCATGTGATAAGTGGCCGACTGCAGCACTTCGCTGCCCGCCGGCTCAACTACTCCTGATGCGACGCCAGTTAGCAGCACACAAAGCTGCGAGAAATATCCTCGGGCTGACTCGACTGGCGGTTCTTCGACGAATTTTGACATTGATCTGGCGGTTGCAAGACTATCACGGGCGGGAGCATTCGCTTCGCCTCCTGGAGGTGCTAGGGGCAAGGCACATGCCGCGGAAACAACCTCCTTATCCATCAATAATCGTTATTCGACCATCACAAAACTTGAAGCGTAGCTCGCCCTCGTCTACACCTGCAGCGGAGCCGCCACATTGTGCCACATTGTGCCAGAGATCACAAGATCCAGCCCGGTTTAGTTTTTACGGGAGCTATTTCACAGGGTGCAGGCCGGTCAACTCGCGTAAAGATTCAGCTCGGTTCCAATAAAGTCAGCCATTTCTGTGGTGGTGTTCCAATCTGGATGCCTGATGGTCACATATCCATCGGACAGCAAGGTGCTTTTCCAGTCCCGCCGAGGTGTACCTACAGGGAGCAGGTCAATGGTGCAAATCCATTCTCCGCAGCGTTCGCGAACCTTGTCGAGACCCTCGATACGAGTGATTCTGCCCTGGCCTTTGGCGCGCTTTGTTATGCACGCCGTATTGTACTTCCGCTCGACGACAGGGGAGAACGTTCCATGAAGTTCGGCTTCTGCCCAGCCAGCAAACAGGTCAATGTCGCTCGCGTAATTCATGAGGTCGACCGTTCTTGCACCGGGTGGTCGCGCCGCTACCTCGCCGAAGACTGCTTCTCCATCGGATTTGAGATACCACTCCATGTGAGTGAAGCCGGTGTCGTAGCCCAGCACTTCAAGCACCTGTTCACCCATTGCGCGGCCGCCAGCGAGTTTTTCGTCGTCGACGTTTTTATAAGTAAGCGTTTGAGGACTGATCCACTCGTTGGTGCGCGCAATCAGTGGGCGTGGGCGATAGAAGCCGATGTGGAAGTAGGCGATGTCGCCACGTGCGCACACTGTGTCGTAAGTGTACTCGTCTCCGTCGATAAACTCCTCGACGCTGACTTCCTGAATATGACCCAGCTTTGCAATGGCTGCTTTCAAGGCAGCCGGATCATCGCACCGGAAGGTGTCCATCGAGCCAGCACCGGCAATAGGCTTGATGATGAGTGGATACCCGATCTTCTCAGCTGCAGCCCACACACCCTTTGAATCGGTCGCGGCTTCGTGACGGGGTACCCTCACCCCGCCCGCCGAGAGCGCCTGCTTCATGAGGTCCTTGTTGCGGAAGCGAAGCGCTTGCTCGTATGACTGTCCCGGCACTCCGAGCGCTTCCCGGATCTGCGCGGCAATCTCTATTCCTGGCTCCCACAGACAGCAAATCCGATCAAGTGTGCGGGCGCCCAGCCAGCTCCGGATCTGTTTGATGCCGCTGGCTGGATCGGTAAAAAGATCCGAAACCTGCAAATAGTCGGAAAGATGTTTCCGCGCCATTTCGGGAAGTTCATTGGCTGGGCCGTTGGCGACACCAAGCACTGACGCTCCGTGCATTGACAGTCCACGCGTGAAAAATGGCATCTCACCGGGATATCCTGGAGTGAGCATCAGTACTGTCTTGGTCATGGTCGGGTTGGTTCAGGTAGAAACGTGCAGCTGTTGGGCTGCTGGACATTGCTGGATTTGGAGAGCCGGGAGGCGACGTGCGTTGAGATGCTATGCGAGACGAACTCTTGCCGTGCTGACAATCTCGTGCAGCGCGCGTCGTACAACAGTGGTATCGGGATGTCGCACCATGATGAAGCCCTCGCCTTCATAGCTGCCGGTCGGAGATTGACCAACCGACGGTAGGCGCGAGTCGCAAATCAGGTGGCCCACACGGCGTTTGATGGCGTCGATACCGTGAATTTCGCGCACGACGCCCCGCCCCTGTCCCCGAAGATAAGCGGTTCCAACGGCGTACTTCCTGGTTGGCGCCGCAAACGTGCCGTCGATCATGAGCCGTACCCAGTCCGCCACGAAGTTAATGTCGTTTGCACGGGACACCATGGTCGTAATCTGCGCTCCGGGAGGCCGCGCTCCGATCTCGCTGATTGCGAGCGAACCGTCGAGGCGTCGAAACCACTCGCAGTGCGACACTCCCGTGGTCATCCCCAACGCTTCGAGTGCCTGAGCGACGACTTCGCGTGCGTCATCAAATTGCGGATTGTCAACCTCGCGGGGCAGTAGCACACACCACTGCATCCAGGAGTTTTCCAGAACGTCGAGCGGTGTTGGAAGGTACTCTGTCACGGAATGCCAGACCGACTTTCCATTAATCGAGACGGTTTCGATGGAGTGCTCTGTTCCACGCAGGAACTCCTCCGCGAGCATCGGGTTCTGCGGGTTCGGACGATATGAAAAGAGCGCCGACTCAAGTTCTTTGGGGTTTCTGATTCGGTGAGTTGAAAGTGCGCCGGCTCCTGCGGGTGGTTTCACGACGATGGGAAACCCCACCTCGCCGATGAATTTTATGGCCTGGTCGCGAGAGGTTATGAGAGCGTGACGCGCTGCGGGTACGCCCGCGGCGTGGAGCACGTTCTTCATTTGAGACTTATCGCGGAAGTTGTGCGCTGCAGCGCTTGGCAGACCTGGGATACCCAGTCTTTCCCGTACTGTCGCCACAGGGACCTGAAGTTGTTCGAAGGCGCCGAAACAGCGGTCGGGATTACCGACACTAGCGGCGAGCGCGCGGACGGCCGTTTCGAGCTGTGCGACGTCGGTGACGTCGTCTATACGATAGTGGCCGCTGAGACGACCGGCCAATGCTGGCGTGAGGCGTTCAAGCGGCTCCTGGGTGACGACAGCCACGCTGGTGTCCGGGAACGACACGGCCGCCTCGATCATCTGTGAGGCGGCCGGTGAAAACATCGGGGCAACGAAAAAGACTCGAGTCATGCGTGCAATTCAACGCAGGTGAGTCAGAAAAGCAATTGCCTACATGCACTTCCATGCTGCGCCGCTTGCCTTGACGGTGACCTTGGTGCCAGTAGCTGAATCTGCGGCGGTAAACGTCACTTGCTCACGTGCTACATCGTCGCTGGTGGTAGTGCAGCCGGCGACCTTGCGCAGCTGGAACTTGCCAGTGCTGTCGGCGTCGATCATGCCGAAGTCCTGTTGTGCTGTCGAACCGGGTGCACGCGTGGCAGTGATTGCCAGACGAGCCATGGGATTGAAGCCTTTGCCATTCAGGGTAACTCTGGCTCCCTGTGGAGACCGCTCAGCTTCAACCTTGAGCTGCGGTTTGTCCTGGCCGCCATCTCCCAGCGCGCCGGCAGTTCCCGCTGCGAGGGAAGTAGCAGCAATCGTAACGCCTGCGACGATGAGTCTGCGTGTGCGTGCAGTCAAACCAGCTCCGACAGAAATATTCATTGTAAATCCTCGAATTCGTTTGGGAGTTCGGACGGTTGTAGCGAGGTGCTGCAGACATTACCCCTCGCCCGACAATTTGTGGCTGCGGAGATGAGGAAGAAGGGGTAAGTTCGTGTTTGGGCGCACAAATTGGCCCGCTTTTTTTTGTTACGGGCGATAAAGGCTGTGAAATATGAAGCCCCGAGCCGACGGAGAGTCGACTCGGGGCTGCAAAATACAACTTCTCCGATTCCAAAACGGATGGGGCGAGATTCGAACTCGCGAGACCCTTTCGAGCCCACACGCTTTCCAGGCGTGCGCCTTCAACCACTCGGCCACCCATCCAGACTTCGTACATCGTCCAACTTGTCCCACCACCCGAACATCCATGAGATCATGTCGGACAAATCCGAATGACGGGGCGCCGCTTACGGACAGGGTGAGATTCGAACTCACGATACCGTTGCCGGTACGCCGGTTTTCGAGACCGGTGCCTTCAACCACTCAGCCACCTGTCCTCGGGCGGAAGCCAACGACGGCTACCGGTTCCGAATGAGTTCGAATGGATAAGAACCGGAGGCTAAGCTGTCAACGACGAGCGGCGAAGAATCCTCGCAGTAGTGCGCCGCAATCTTCCGCCAGCACTCCGCCCCTCACCTCCGGGCGGTGGTTCAGCCGGGGGTGCCGGACCAGATCGCCGACCGAACCGCACATCCCTGCCTTTGCATCCCACGCGCCAAAAACCAGCCGCTCGATTCGCGAAAGCACAATCGCCCCCGCGCACATCGCGCACGGCTCCATCGTCACGACCAGGGTCGCTTCGCGAAGTGCCAACGCGCCCACCTCCCCCGCGCCAGCGCGCAACACCAGTGACTCAGAATGCGCGGTCGCATCACCATCGCGACGCATCCGATTGCCCGACCGGGCCACAATCGCACCGTCGAGCAGCAGCACCGCGCCAACCGGAACCTCGTCCGCTTCACCCGCGATCCTTGCCTCGGCGAGCGCCACGCGCATCGCTTCGAGTTCTCCTGCGCGAAGTGGATACGTCATGCGGCGATCAACAGCGCCACTACGGCTTCCACCCGTACTGCCGCTCGAAGAAGTGCACGAGTGCGGCAGCGAGCGCGCCCGCAAATCGCGCGCGATTGATTGCGCTATCACGCACTCCCGGAAATTGGGACTCGATCTGAATTGCGTCTACCGGTCCTCCGCCGAGTGATCCATTGCGTGCGGTGTTGAAGCCACCGTCAAAGTACAATTCGCCGGTTTGTGGAGCGGGTTGGGATGGTGACGGAACTGCGGCATAGCCAGCGTCCGCGAGCAGGCCACCGAGACTGTTCGTGCCACGCAAAATTGACGCGTTGCTTTCGCCGCTTTTGGCGTCGGAAACCAGGCGCGCAATGCTGCTACGGGACAATGCAGTACTCGCGTTGAGTACTGCGTCTGTGTTGCGCAGGGTTGCATCGCTTAGGAGATAACCAAGTTCGAGGCGATTGATGGGGTGGCCATGTCCGTGGAGATCGATGACCAGACCGCGACCCGCGAGACTAGCAGTACCGGCCGGCGAAGCTGCATTTGCCACGCGACCTGTTGCTGTATCAATAGCAGCTTGCATCCACGCCCAGGTTGCATCCAGCGCGGCATTACCACCGGTTGCTTCGATGCGATCTCGATTGCCGTCAAACTTCCGTCGGTGCAATCGGTTCAAGATGAGATGCGGCCGCACTCCCGTGCGTGCGTAGAATGAATCAACAACAGCGAGGGCCAGCTCCTGTGTGTTGCTGTCGTTTGTTATGACGCACGCCGAGCAGGCACGGTCGGCGAGTTCGGTGGGCAACAACGCTCCGCCGTGCGGCGCGATTATCACAAGTGGTGCGTCGCCGGCGATGTACTCGATATAGCCCCGCGGCTCGAGGTATCTCTTCCCCACCACCACCGGTCCAACCGGCCCCGTCGTCGTTGGTTGTGGCTTTGGCGGCGTTATTCCCACAGCGGAGTCGCCGGCGCAGGACACCGACGCCCCCGCACATAGC
>JBBSTN010000026.1:0-17371 GCA_038235845.1 Gemmatimonadales bacterium
CTTCACGTCGTAAGCCCGGATATCACCGGGTGCGCTCGGTAACGCCTCTGGAACGCTGCTGCCGATTATGAACAGGTCTTCGAAGATCACACCTGGAGTGCTTGCGCTAACCGAGAGCCC
The DNA here is from genome assembly GCA_038235845.1 of Gemmatimonadales bacterium. Lineage (GTDB taxonomy): Bacteria > Gemmatimonadota > Gemmatimonadetes > Gemmatimonadales > Gemmatimonadaceae > Gemmatimonas. Next base: position 121 of record JBBSTN010000026.1, read on the forward strand.
AAGGACAGGGCGGCCCAAGCCGGCTCGGAGATCGACCCAACCGCTGTCGCCGAAAGTGCGTATCTGCTCGCCGGTTTTGCGGTCGAGTGCGTAGAGGCGATTGCGATAGTTGAAGATTACACGATCGCCGGTGACGACCACTCCGCGGTGGCGGAACCTCGACGCCGGAGGCGAGCCGTTGTTCGGATCGAATCGCCATAGCTCTCGGCCAGTGGCTGCATCGAGTGCAAACACGTGGAGCTTGGGTGTGGTCGCGTAAAGCACGCCGTCGATGACGACCGGGTTGGCCTGCATCTCTGAACCGTCGAACTCATCGTGTGTATCGAACTGCCATGCCACCTTTAGGCTGCTGACATTTGCTGGTGAGATCTGACTCAGCGTGGTGTAGTGCGTATTGTCTGTGTTTCCACCGTAGACAGGCCAGTCGGCCCCCTGTGCTCTGGCATTGTGTGCAACCATGCCAAGACAGACGGCGACTGTAGCGATGACGGACCATCTTTTGACTGACTTCATTCGTTGCATGCTCATGGAAGAGAAAGGTCAAAATCAGCTGTGATTCCAGCTGTCCTGGTCGGCACTGTTGTTCGGTGCCAGGCCCAGCACATCTCCGGCGGTGTCGACTCCGAGACCTAACACTGTGCGATTGGCATAATTGAAATATGCCACTGTCTGGTTGATCTCAAGTATTTCGCCATCATCCCATCCGGCTGCGCGCATGCCACGTATATCTGATTCAGTAAGGGATGCAGGGCTCAACGTAAGCTTTCGCGAATACTCCAGGGCCAGCGATTGTTGTGGGGAGAAGGCGCGCTTCGGATTGGGGGCCCCGAGTGCTTCCAGAATGGACTGAGCGCGGGCGTCGTTGTTGAGAAGTCGCCGAAGGCCCGATGTATGGTGATCTACACAATAATCGCAACCGTTGAGCATGCTCGTATACACACCGATAGTTTCCAGAAACCACGCAGGAACCGAGTTCCCGGAGTGATGCAATACGTGCTTGTAGATTGTCATGTGACCTTCAAGCGTGTGAGGCCTGAGACTATGTGCCACCATGATGTTGTCGACATTGTTGTCCGGGCCTTTTAGGCGGTCGTACAGTTGACGCAGCCGCCCGCTGGACTCCTCATAATTTGTTGTTCGTATCCACGTCATTCGTTTCTGTCGTGAGTGTTAATCTTTTCACGCGAGCCGCGGCATCCTGCACGGTCCACGGGTAATATCCATCGGTAACCATGAGTCTTGATCCGCATTGGCGGAAGCTGCTTTGCCTGATTGGTGCGCTGTCAACTATTTCCGGCGCAAGCGCCGCTCAAACGTCCACCCTTGTGAGCGGGGCCGATAGTGCGTCGGTCACGGCGCGCTTCGAAATCTTTCCACGAGGAACACTTTTCCCCTCACTTGTCGCAAGTCTCAGAGAGCCACAACTTCGAAACAGCCTTCTGTTTAGCACGTCGGATCTCGACCTCGGCACCATGCTTGGTTTGACGGAACAAGGTGCAAGTATCGCGCTCTGGAGAAGGAATGGACGGGCCCACGGCGATGGCTTGGAGTTTGGAATCCAGGGAAGTGCCTCTGCACAATTTGATCTTGAAAGCTCCAAATGGACGCTGCTCAACGCGGATTACACGTTCAGTTATCCACTCACATACCGACGCGGCGCAACCGCCGCACGCTTTCGCTACTATCACGTGTCCTCACACCTCGGGGACAGATATCTGTTGCTGCGACCGGAGGCACGACGATTCAACAACTCCGGTTTTCGACGGGAAGCAGTCGAACTAATGGTAGCGCGCACGTTTGGAGATTCGGCACGATCTCTGGTTGGCTTTGGCGGGGGCGAGTACGCCTACTCGGTTACTCCCAAGGACATGAAGCGCGGTGCGCTGCGTGCGGGTGCCGATGTATTCAAGCGCTTTCACGAATTCGGAAAGACTGCACGTGCCTCGTGGGTGGCAGGCTCTGAATTGACGTTTACTCAGGATCGAGACTGGGCCATGGGTGTGAGCGTACGAGCGGGGTACGAGATTGGAAGAGCAACGGGAGAAGATCCGGGGGGACGCAGATATCGAATGCTTGCGGAGTTCTACAACGGACCGGCAACTTTTGGACACTTCTCGCGCGTGGACAACATTCGGTACTTCGGTTTTGGCTGTTACGTAATCCCCTGAAGAAATCGCTTCACACGGCTCGCTGCTTTCCAATACTCAGAGCGGGCATTCCAGGATAATCGATAGTGTCTGACGCGATGAGCTCAGGATGAGAATCGTCCCGAGAGTGCCGTGAATTACTGCCAGCATGGGCAGGTCGCGGTAGCGCTGATAAAGTAGCGCAGACTGGAATCCGAATACGGTGGCGGGAACGGCCAGCTGTGCATCAGGCAGGTGCGCCGCTCCAAATAAGAGCGAAGCCAGTACTGCGGCATAGAACCTTCCCAGCCGGAATCCCGAAAATGCGTGGACGAAACGGTTGTTGAAAAATCCGTTAAGCGCCCATTGTTGCACCAGTCCCCACATGACGTAGCCTGCAAATAAAGTCAGGAGCGTGGCCGCGATGCTGTCTCCCAGCGCCGGCTCAATAGCAGTGCTGCCAGTCAGGAAGCTCGCGGTCAGCGCTACGAGGGCAAGCGCTAATGTCAGTAGAAAACGAGTAGTCCGGATACGGAATCCAAGCTGAGTGGGCCCCTCGCCATGCCGCCAGTGAGAGACGAGGACGGCCAGTATGCCGATCGCCAATGCAGGCCCGCGCCCCTTGAACAGCACAACGTATAAGCCAATCAGAGCGAAAATCACGAGAGCTTCGACTCCGTCGTAGAAGGGAGTGAAGCGATCGGTTGAATTACGCCATAGCTTGGCCATGCTCGACACGCGCTTAAAAATAGTGCAACATCCAATGTGAAAGTATTGCGAACCCAGATATGGAGTGCCCTCGCATGGCAGCTGCACGAAAAAAGCCCACACGTCGGAGCGCGGCGAAGAAACAGAATGATGCCGATACCAAAAAACTCATGGATGAAAGCGCCTCGGAGGTGGCGGGCTTTACACCGAGAACACTCGATCGCTCGGTGATCGCGATACCATTGCTCAAGCAACTTGTCGAGGAAGACAAAGCCGGCAAGATCGTTCTGCATAGCGTCGTCATCGACGTTCACCTGGAATTTCCAGGAGGACGCGACAATGCAAAGCAGCGTGTGAGGAAGCTCCTCGAAATGCTGGAGACTCGCACCGACAAGAGCAAACCGGAATGTGGAGATACTTCGCAGTATCTGTTCGCGAGTCTTTATGGAAACGAGATTCGCGAGCTGGTCAGGTTCGACCGGGAGATCTCCTTGATTGAAACCAACCCCGACCTCCAGAGCAAAGGGCCCGCAAAAAGGGGAGCCAAATCCAAGGAGAAATCTGAAATTGCGCCGGCAATTTATCGCATCTGGCCAGATTTCCCGATAAAGGCCCTGCTTGTCAAGTCGGTCAGCACCGTGAAAGCGGACGCTGCCCACAGTTCGTTCGCAGCGTTTGGTATCGATATCGCCTGGGCAGTTGTCGATTCGGGTGTGGATGCAAGTCATCCTCACTTCAGGGAATTCGACAACCTCACGCTCGATTCGAAGCTCGAGCACTATGATTTCACCCGCACCGACTCGCTCAAACAACCGGAAAGTGCAGAGGGTGCACTGCGCGATGAGTCAGGACATGGAACGCACGTCGCGGGCATAATCGCGGGCGCCATGCGAGGGAAACCGAAAAGCGGCGTAGTGCGCGCAGTCTCACGTCGCTGGAGTGAAAACGGTGACACTGCCTCGCAACTTGAACAATTCGATTCAATTACGGGCGTTGCACCGCAATGCAAGATCGTGAGCATGAAGGTGCTCGACGACCAGGGGAATGGTCGCACAAGCAGCGTAATCAAGGCGCTGGAGCGGGTGCAGGAGATAAACGGTTATGGACGACGCACTCTGATTCATGGAGTGAACCTCAGTGTGGGCTACGACTTCGAACCAGAATGGTTTGGCTGCGGGCAGAGTCCGCTATGTGTGGAGGTGGACAGATTGGTGAAGTCCGGTGTGGTGGTCGTCGTCGCCGCGGGTAACACCGGATACGGAATGCAAAGCACGAGTGCGCGCGGCAACGTAAACGCCGGCCTCCCGCTTACCATAAATGACCCCGGCAATGCGCAACTTGCTATCACGGTGGGCTCCACGCATCGCAATATGCCGTACACGTATGGGGTCTCGTACTTTTCATCGAAAGGGCCGACGGGCGATGGGCGTGCTAAGCCCGACCTGCTGGCACCCGGCGAGAAAATCATTTCATGCGCGGCGGGATCAGCAAAACGCTCAGCTATAGCGAACCTTGAGGACGCTGCAAAATTCGACTATCTGGAGCAGAGTGGGACGAGCATGGCTGCACCACATGTATCCGGTGCAATTGCTGCGTTCCTCTCCATTCGGAGAGAATTCATTGGTCAGGCCGAGCGAGTGAAGCAGCTGTTTGAAGACAGTGCGACCGATCTCAAGCGTGATCGTTACTTTCAGGGAAGAGGCTTACTTGATCTGATGAGAGCGATACAATCGGTATGACAGAGAAAAAAGCACCGAAATCATTGCCCTATGCGAAAGGTAAATGGGCTGAATCCTTCGCCCCTCGCAAGAAAGGTGAGAAGCGGTACTGGCTTATCAAATCTGAACCCGATGTCTTCTCATTCGACGATCTGATGAGTGCCGAGGACAAAACAACGTGCTGGGACAGCGTGCGAAACTCGAGCGCGCGCAACTTCATGCGCGATGGAATGAAGAATGGTGACAAAGTATTTTTCTACCATTCGATGTCCAACCCGCCAGCTATCGTGGGGGTTTGCGAAGTGGTGCGGGAGGGTTACCCGGATGCCACCGCATTCGACCGGAAAAGCGAATACTTCGACGCTGATTCAGTAGCGGAAACACCGACTTGGTTCATGGTCGACGTGAAAGCGGTGTCCAAACTGAAACATCCCGTTGCATTGTCTGACCTCAAGGCAAACGATGACCTCAGAGACATGGCCTTGCTCCGCGTGAGCAGACTGTCGGTGGTACCGGTGAAGTCAGAAGAATGGGAAACGATTATCGGGATGAGTAAGTCGTCGTGATCCCATCCGTGCGATCACAGCAGTAGCTCGCCGTCCTTCATCTGCAAGGTGCGTGATCCGTAGCTGGCGTTTTCTTCGGAGTGCGTGACCTGAATTATTGTGGTTCCAGCAGCATTGAGACGCTGGAACAGCTCCATTATGCTGCGTCCCTGCGCAGAATGCAGATTGCCTGTTGGTTCGTCGGCAAGCAGCAACGATGGCTTATGTATCACCCCGCGTGCAATCCCAACGAGCTGCTGCTGGCCACCCGATAGCTGCGACGGGAAGAGATCTTTTTTGCCGACGATGCCGAATCGATCGAGAGTGTCTGCAACCAGGGCCTGTCGCTCAGACTTGCCGATATCGCGATAGGACAGCGGTACGTCGAGATTCTCCGCGACGGTCAGATCGTCGAGCAGGTGGTACTGCTGAAAAACAAATCCAATGTATGACCGGTGCAGTGCCATCCGATGCTTGCTCGCTATGCCGTGCACCTGTTTGTCGTGAAGCTGATACTCTCCCGACCAGGCGTGATCCAGCATGCCTAGTACCGCAAGAAGGGAGCTCTTTCCGGCACCGGATGGACCCATAATGGTGATGAATTCGCCCGCGGCTATGTCGAGAGAAACGTTTCGCAATACATACGTTTTTCCGCCGGCTACGGGAAAGCTCTTTTCGATATTGCGCAGGGAAATCATCGTTAACGGTGTTGAGTGTCGGGTGAACCGGCGGTCACACAGGGTGGCGCATCGTTGAACCGCGCGCGCAACCCTGCCGGCTGCGGCGATTCGATGTGAAAAAGCAGCAGTGGAGATTCTCCGCTACTGCCTTTTCATCATGCATCTAACTGCAACTCACCCGCTAGTGCAACGCGATTACGGGGTAACCGTTGCAAGATCTCGCGCGGTGCCTGCAAGCTTCTGCACCTTTGCACTCTCGCATGATCCGCTTGCCTCACCGTCGAGCGCCGAGGCGAGCCCCATCAGCGAATCCCGACGGTTGGCTGCGGGTGCATTTTCCGCGTTGGCGAGTGTCTGTCGAACAGACGAAATGCGACTGCTGCTCAGGCACTTCGAGCGCTCGAGCTGATCCACATATGCCTTCGCCAGTGCGAAGCTCGGTGGCCAGATCATCTTGGGCTGACCCTGTGCATTGAGCTGCTCGTAGTGAACCGTCTTGGCTGCGTCGATCTCGTTTTGCGAGATGTACGGACTTGGAGTCAGTTCGGCTATGTCGAGACCGCGGGCGATCTCCGAACTCACGATCGAGCCATTGTACCAGTACGCCGACCACGTACCGCCGGAAACCATGCGAGTGGAGTCGATTGGACCGCGATCGAAGTATGCGATCTCCATCGGTTTTTTGGGATTGGTCCAGTCGAATACGGAAATACCGCCCTGATACCACGACTGTACCATAACTTCGCGGTCGGGAATCGGAATCAACGAGCCATTGTGCGCTACGCAGTTCTCATTTGCGGTTTGAGGAGCCGGAAGCTTGTAGTAGCTCTGAAAATCCATCTTGCCGTTTTTTATGGTGAAGATGGCATCTGCGCCCCACTCCTTCTTGTCCGTTGAACGACACTTCGCTGCACCGCCGCCGCCCCATTCATCAGAAAACAACACCTTCGAACCATCATTGCTGAAGGTCGCCGAATGCCAGTATGAGAAGTTGGAATCGGCTACGGCATCGATACGTCTCGGGTTGACCGGATCACTGATGTCGAGGAGCAAGCCATAGCCGCCACACGCACCGCCTGCCAATCCAACTGCTGGATATACAGTGATGTCATGACACTGGTCAGGGCCCGGGCGCGGCCCGCTGGCTGTGGTCGTGCCGCCAAACATCCGGGCTACAACGGACGGTATCGCCGTGCGTAGCGTCGCACTGTCTGCCGCTGTTACAGTCGTTCCACCACGAATGCGAGCAATGCTGTCGAGCAGCGGCTGGGTTACTCGTGCTGGGAGAATCGACAGCTCCCCACCTACCATCGCCACAAACTCTCCGCGATCACGAGCGGCTTCGGCCGATTTCACTGCCTGCTGCTTGTCGAAATCAGAGTCGCCGTGGCGCGCAGGTGCTGTGAGGTTGTCGAAGATACGCGGCGACGTGACAATCGCCGCCTGCTCAGGCCGAGCCAACGGCACCTTGATTACCTCGATGCGAAAGTGTGCTGATTTCGGATCCTGCGTAGGAGATGCGTCGACACATCCAGCGAGTTCGTTTGGCGAACGCACGCTGGAAGAACCGGAAACGTAGATGTAGACGTTGTCGCGATCCTTCGGATCTTCCAGCACAGTGTGTGTGTGCGAACCGCGGCATGTCTGAACATTCGCGATGTACTTCGGATTCTTGATATCCGTGATATCAAAAATACGGACACCGCGCAGACGCTCGCTGCTCACCGTATCTCGCACGCCCTTATCTCCGCAATCGAGACGGCCGCTGCCGGACTCGCCCGAAACGAAAAGAAGGTTGTGATAAACGGACACATCGCTTTGTGATGCCGGGCAATAGTACGCCGTGGTCAGCACCGGTGTACTTGGATTTGAAATGTCCCACACCTGAAAGCCGTTGTAGCTGCCCTGGATGGCATACTTTCCGGTAAACGCGAGATCGGAGTTGGTTGCGCCAAGGAATTTGGCTGAGGGCTGCGTCCTCGACAGCACTCTCATGTTGGAGACCGCCTCGGCTGCATTCATCAAACCGGCGCTAAGACCCACTCGCGGATCATTGGCTGGAGAAGTGGCGCTGGATGGCATCGCTGCTGGCCTTGATGACGTCGAGGCTTTTGCGCACGCGGTAAACGCGAGCGCCGCCGCAGCGAGCGAGATATAAACACGTGGTACAGACTTTCGCATGAGTATTCTGGATAAAGGGTGATCGTAGTACAACTTCATACACGTCCTAAAAGTTCATACAACTTGATACACGTCGTACAACTTCAAATACTTCTTTTTCGCTACTTCTTCTCAAGCAGAAGCGCAAAGAGCATGCGCTCCATTCGTGCAATCTCGGTAGTCTGATCGACGTTGACATCCGAGGCAAACTTGAACACAAGTTCGTCCTGCCCTGCACCCGGTGTGGCGAAGAGTGCCGTAACCATGGTCAGAGCTCCGCGATGATGCTGCATCATGCCACGCAGGAAGAGTTCGTCGAACTTTTCGCCACTCGATGCCGCAAGAGTGTCCATCTGTGGCGGCGTGAGCATGCCGGGCATCATTTCATGTGACATTCCCGCAGGCATACCGGACGACATGCCACTCATCGCAGACATATCATGTCCAGCGTGAGCCATTCCGTCGGCAGCGACACCCTTACCTAGTGGGTTTGGTGCCTCCTGATTTCGGTCGAGCAGCCACCGACGCATAATCGCGATTTCGTCGGTCTGAGCATTTATGATTCGCTCGGCGAGCGTTCTGAGCGACGGATTTTCACTGTGTGAAGGAACGAGATTCGACATTTCGATCGCCTGCGAATGATGTCCAATCATTCCCTGCATGAACTCGATGTCTGCCTTTGTGTACGGCAACCGCGCGCTGTCGGCCTTTGCGCGAGCCATTGCCGCCAGGTCGCTCGCGCGAGCAGCTGCGGACCGACCCCGAGATGCAGCCGATGTACCCGTAGCAGCGCTCCCAGCTGGCGGTTGTGTTGCACCGCGACCGGTTGCGCAGGCGGCCAGCGACACCGAGACCACAATCGCCAAAGTCACACTGAGCTGCGATCCGAACCTGCGATGGGTTGTTCTCAAGCGTTTTCTCCGTCGTTTTCGTTCTGTGCACAGCTTTAGATGACGTATTCATTCGAAGCGCCGGTCCGCGAGAACCCTTGTCTCCGGTTGCAGCATTGGCAGCACTAAAAGATACCGTGTGGGCCCCGCTTAAAGCTGAGTGCGCTGGCGTATGCCCAGGCTCTACTTACATACACTCTACATACACCAGAAACGGAGCTGTGCGCCATCTTTCCGCTCCGACGTCGACAGCAGTCGCGACAACCTCTAGCGTGCTGTCTTCAAATCGCGCTTCAAGGTGCGTCCCGCCATAGTAGAAGTAAGAGTTTTGTCGGCCACTGCCAGCTTCCCGTTCACGAATACCCAATTCATGCCGCTGGCCAGCTTCGTGGGCTCCGTGTAAGTGGCCTCGTCACGGATTGTCCGCGTATCGAAAACAATGACATCGGCGAAGTTGCCCGCGCGCAGCTCACCGCGCCCGGTGATCCCATAAACCTGAGCCACTTGACCTGATGATGCCCGAACCATTCGCGCCATCGGGATTACCGGCTTGTCAAGTACATATCGACGAATCTTGCGGGGAAATGTGCCATACAGCCGAGGATGGCCTCCGGAGCCATCCGAGCTGGTCATAATGTAGGGATCTTTCATGAAAGTCTCGATATCGCTTTCAGTCATGTTGAACGATGCGACGCTCATGTCGGCACCGATGCGTATGAGTTCCAGCGCAGTTTCGGCCGGCGGAGTACCTTTCTCGCGAGCCACGATGGCCAAGGTCTTGCCGATGTATGGCTTGGCAACAGCACCGCCTGCAGTTAACAGAATGGTGCTGTCTCCACCGCGTCGCCGAAGATTTTCTCTCATCTCAGAGAGCATTCTTGCACGTGTCGCCGGGTCGGCGATCCGCGCCATCAGCGAATCCCGGCCTCCAGCCTGGGCCCAGCGGGGCATCAACGCCGCGCTCAAGCCAGTGCCGCTGGCGGTCCACGGGTACTGGTCGCCGACGACGGTGCAGCCACCGGCTCGGGCCTCACGCATGATGGCGAGAACGCTATCAGCCTTGCCCCAAACGTCCACGCCAAGCGCTTTGATGTGGCCGATGTTCACCGTCAACCCTGATTCGCAGCCGATACGAATCGATTCGCGCACCGATGCAAGGAGCCCGATGGAATAAGAGCTTTCGTCCCGTTGGTGCGTATCGTAAACGCCACCATAAGGTTTTGCGGCGGACACCACCGCGATGACCTCCTCGGTGTTGGCATAGCTCTGAGGAGCATAGAAGAGTCCGGATCCCACTCCGAAGGCGCCTTCGCGCATGGCGCGGTCAATGAGCGCCCGCATCGAGTCGATCTGCGCGCGGGTTGCGGGTGCTGATGAAGCACCCATTACTTGCGACCGCGCGGTCCCGAATCCGGCAAGTGCGTAGGTATTTGTCCCTAGACCCGCACGCTGCGATTCGTCGAACACCCTCGCCACATCGAGTGGTCCTCGACCATCTGCACCCAGCACCACCGTGGTGATGCCCTGCATAAGCGATGAAGCATTATGACGGCGGTCGGCGTCGAGGCGAGGGAGACCTTCGTAGGCATGGGTATGGGGGTCGATGAATCCCGGAGCGACGATAAGTCCCGTGGCATTAATCCGACGAAGCGCGGTCACGCCCGCTGGAGCCGAGCCTACAAAGGCAATCCGGTCTCCCCGAATTCCCACGTCGGCAATCCGACCTTCGCCACCTGTGCCGTCGTAGACAGTACCGCCTGAGATGAGAAAGTCGACCGTATCTGCCCGAGCCTGCCCCTGGGATTGCGCGGAAGACGAGGCGTGAACGCATCCCAGCAAAACGAGCGGCAACGCGGCAACGCGGAGTGCGGGGGAGACAACGCGTGTGATGAATGAATCGAAGAACTGCATGAATCAGTGGGTGGAGGCGAGAGTGGCAGGCGCGAAGCCGTGGAAACGGCTGTCGGGACCGGCGGGCGGTCGCGCGGTTTGGGGAGTAAAATGAAATCAATGACCGATCTGCCCTCCGCCGCAATACCTCCTTCGATTCCCGACTCCGTTCCAGACGTTAACCCGCAAACCGACGGTTCTGCGCCGATGTCCGGTTTGACGTCAGCATCGGGGGCGGCTGCTCCGCTAGCCGGCGGGCGCTATGACCGTTCGATAATCGATGGGTCGCTTCGCCGAGCCGTCTGGAAGTTGGCTTGGCCGACGGTGCTCACAAATATCATTGGCGGTGTCCAGGGAATAGTCGATCATATCCTCGTCGGTCACCTTGTCGGTTTTACTGGCAACGCGGCGATCGGCGTATCCTGGCAGATTTTTATAGTGGTAATAGCATTCATCTCGTCGGTCTTTACCGGAATGAGTGTGCTCGTCGCGAGATTTGCCGGGGCGAACGAGGAAGAGAACGTCGATCGTGCGGTTTATCAGGCGTTTCTCACGGCAGTGGGCATCTCGGTGCTTATAATGGCGCCCGTTGGTTATTTCGCTTCGCCGATGCTTCTCGATCTCGTGAATGCCGCTCCAAGTGTGAAAGCGGAGGCGCTGCCATTTCTCCAGATAATGTTTCTCTTCAGCAGCGGTATGATGGTGTTTTTCATGCTTGGCGGCGCACTTCGGTCTGCCGGCGATGCGCGCACCCCGATGATACTCGGCATAACGATGACTGTGCTGAACATCATCCTCAACGTGATTTTTATTAGGGGGCTCGGCCCAATTCCGGCGTTTGGGACGGCCGGTGCGGCAATGGGAACCGTGATATCATCCGGCTTGGTTGCGATCTATGCGATGTACAAACTCTGGGGTGGCGGTTGGGTCGTTTGTTTCAGAAGGGCACATGGTTACGCTCCCGACTGGACGATAATTCGCGAGCTGGTCCGCTTCGGGCTACCGGCCGGAATACAGGGAATTGCCATGAACGTTGGCGGTGTGCTCATGCTGGCGTTCATTGGTTCGCTTGCGCAGAGCGCTGCAGCGCAAGCGGCATATGCGGTGACGTACACGCAACTGTTTTCACTCATTACATGGACATCCATCGGCCTCATGGGTGCAGCAGCAGCAGTGGCGGGACAGAATCTGGGAGCCAAACAGGCCGATCGTGCAGAGGAGGCGGTGAAGGTGACGGCTCGCCTGGGTGTTGCCGGTGCAGCGGTTATAGGATTGTTTTTCGTATTCATCCCCGAACAGCTGCTCGCCGTGTTCGGCCTCACTGAGCCTGTTGTGGTTTCGCTGGGCGTGCAGCTTCTTCGGGTTCTGAGCATTTCCGGACTCTTCATCACCGTTGCGCTCACATACACGGGCGGGCTCCAGGGAACAGGCGATACCCGAAGCCCGCTTTATATCTCGATAGTATCTCAGGTGATTGTGCCGCTTGGGATATGCTGGGTTCTGCAGCAACGAAACTCACTCGACCCGATCGATATCTGGATCGCCATATTTATTGGTCATGTATTTCGTGCGGTCCTGAGTGTGTGGCGCTTTCATCAGGGTAAATGGAGGAATATCCAGATTGCTGTACCGGAAAGCAGCACGTGAACCGACAAAATTCATGACTGAATACACTGCGTTGATTGAATGGCATAGAGGCGACGCCAGGTTTATCGACAACAGGTACAGTCGCGCTCACGAATGGCGATTTGACGGAGGAGTCGTAGTGCCGGCGTCGAGTTCGCCCCACGTTGTGCCGCTTCCATATTCCGTGGAGGACGCGCTGGACCCCGAAGAGGCCTTTGTGGCATCGCTATCGAGCTGCCACATGCTGGTATTTCTGTCGCTGGCGGCAAAGGCAGGATATACGATTGACGGGTACCTCGACTCGGCCATCGGTGTAATGTCACGTAATGAACTTGGAAAGCTTGCCATGACCTCGGTGACGTTACGGCCGAAGGTGACTTTTTCTGGCGCTGTGGTGCCAGGTGCGGAAGAGCACGAGGCGCTTCATCACAACGCGCACGAAGAATGTTTTATCGCGGCTTCGGTGAATACCGACGTCGCGTGTGAAGCGACGCTGCTGCTCGCTACCGAAGCTGCTTCGACGGCCTCGGAATCAAACATATGATCACTCGATGACCCGAATATGACAAACGATACCCAGGATAATTCGAAGCCAGTTCTCCTTCGATGCGAAAATTGTGCAACGCTCAACCGTGTTGACCTTGCACGTGCATCGGACAAACCGAAATGTGCAAAATGCGCGACCCCGATTTCGTTCGATCACCCATTGTCGGTGACTGACGCAGACTTCCAGCAGATCGTGGAGGGCTCGTCAGTGCCCGTGCTGGTTGACTTCTACGCCGATTGGTGTGGCCCGTGCCGCGCAATGGCACCGACGCTGAACACCTTCGCAGCGAATCATTCCGGTGAAGTACTTGTGCTCAAGGTTGACACTGATGCGAATCCATTGGTGTCGGCAAGATTCGGAATCCGCAGCATTCCAACACTGATTTCATTTCGCGACGGAAAGGAATCAAAGAAGCATGTTGGTGCTGCGGATCGGCAGAAGTTGAGGGATCTGGTTGCCTGAAACTCTTACCGACTGATTGGCTGCCCGCTCACCATTTCCTGCCACGCTCGAGCCACGCGTTCCGTGAGCAGAAAAGCAGTGGGATAGTTCGGAAATTTGCTTTGACCAAGCGGCAGATATGTGTGAGCGTTGAGATCGCCGATGTAACCATCGCGCTCCATGAGCGCTCCACGACTTGATTTTGCGCCTTCAAGGCCTCGCTTGTTTGCGCTGTCGGGACCCTTGAGTACCTCAGCGAAAAACAGGAGTGCGACGTCGCGCGACTTGCCGACCACGTGTCCCACCTCGGGCTCGTTGGCCAACGCCCACAGCGCACCAGCTCGTCTGTTTACCGCGAATAATCCGACGATGGTGTTGGTGCGGAAGTCGAGATCCCTACCACCGGTAAAGAGAATGCCCGGAACCTCTCGTGATGCGGCTGGAGCAAGCGCGGTGTAGTAGATGCCACCCTTATTCACCACAAAAGCCGCGACGCGCTCGGGTTTCCACGCGACGAACTCGTAGTTGAACTGTCCGCCCGCGGACATGCCCCAGAGTAGCAGCGGCGCATTAGCGATTTCGCTATGGTTTGATTTCAGCGCAAAGAAGGTGAGCGCATCGAGCAATGTCTGGCCAGAGCCCCGCGAAACATCAACGTATTCCTCGATGAAGTTCTGATCGTGCGGCTTATCTGTCAGCTGACTGGCAACCAGTGCAACGCTGTTGGCCATCGCGAAGTTCTGCCATACCGAATCGAGAACGGCGTCCCGCCCATCTCCGTTTGATCCCGGAGTGAGAACGAGCACCGCCTTGATCGAGCGGACATTTGGCGGTAGCCAGAATCGATATGACGCTTTGTCATAATTCGCACCTGGCGCGGCCGAGTAATCGTACGTTCCTATGGATGCGGAAGAAGTCTGCGCCTGCGCGTTTGCACGCGACGAAACAACGGGCGAGAACGCGAGAGCCACCAACATGGCGCTAGCGAATAGAGCACTCAAACGTAGACTTCTCATTCTGCCCCGCATTTAGTGTTTTGGTTCCAGAATTTCCGTAGCACGATCGGCGATGTCGTTCCAATGTGCCCTGGCGTTAACGTTGGACGTCGCGGACGCCGAAGCGCGCGCTTCGCGCTGGATCTCGCGCACCTGCATACGTGCGAGAGCCGGCAAATCGCTTTGCGCGAGAGACGGCGGTGTCACGAATGGAATCTGACGCTGCGGACCACCGCCACCACCGCCACCACCGCCGCCTCCGCCGCCACCCTGCCCACCGGCAGGAGGTGCAGGCGGCGAAATCAACGCTTCGAGACGTTGCAGATAAACGCGCTGCAATTGTCTGCGGTTCAGATCAGGCGTTACGCCTCGGAAAACATCCCGCTTGAGATCGGCGAGATACTCGGTAACCGGGTACGCGTTGGCCGCGTCATACTGTTGCGCTTCAACCATCCGCCCGAGACGCGATGAGCTTAGCAGCGACGAGATCATCCCGGCCTGACGCGATACGAGTGTGGTGGTCGGGCCGATTCGCGAAACGATATCGTGCGGCTGCAGCCAGTCTGGCGTTTCGATGATGTTGTCGCTGAGAAATTGGAGTGCCGCTTTCTGTTTTGCCTTCGGAAGCACGGTGAACACCGCGCCAGTTTGATCGGCGGTTTTCAACTCCACGTTGATTCCGCCAATCATGTTTGCCACGTGTCCCATGTAACCGGACCATCTGCCGATCGCTTCAGTGTACAGCTCCTTAAGATCGTCGTAATTCTCGCCAGGAGTCGTCGTCCATTTCACGAGGTTGGGAATCATTCGCTTGTAATTCATGACAGCGTATGTCGACGACTTGACCGGATCGTCGCCCAAGTCTTCCGTCTGGTTGCGGGGGTCCATGGCACCTAGCCCCTGTGACACGAACCGATATGGAAAGACTGTCGACTGGTTTGTAATCCAGCTGTTGAGAATAGGCTTTTCCGCACTCGCCGACGGAGCGTCTATGACCCGATATCCCCAGTTGATTGCAAAATCATCAAAGGGGCCAAGGCGACGAATGAAGTCCTTTGTCTTGAGGCCGTCGTCTGGTTGTGCGATGTAATTCTGACGGGCGTAATCCATGATGGTCGCGCTCACTCCATACTTGCTCGTGAACGTCGGACTGCGCAACGAGTCAGTTGGAAATGACGCCGATGCCATCATGTTGTGCTGCAGGCCGAGCGCATGCCCGATTTCGTGAGTGATTACCTGGCGCATCGTTTCGCCCATAAGCTCCTCGGGAATGTCGAGTGAGCGAGCCGCTGGGTTGGACGCACCGGTCTCCATAATCAACCAGTTGCGGTACGAACGCATGTGGTTGTGATACCAGGTTATTTCACTGTTGATGATCTCGCCCGAGCGAGGGTCGTGTGTATGCGGCCCGGTAGCATTTCGCACCAGGCTTGCGGCCCAACGGACGACAGAGTAACGCGCGTCGTCCATGTCGAAATCGGGATCCTGCGCCTTTGTAGGAGCGTCCTTGGCGACAATCGCATTCTTGAAGCCCGCCTTTTCGAAAACGTGCTGCCAGTTCTCGACGCCCTCCTTCACGTAACTCTTCCAACGTGCCGGCGTGGCCGGGTCGATGTAGTAGACGATGGGTTTGATCGGCTCGACAAGTTCGCCGCGCATGTATGCCGCGCGATCCTTTGGTTCAAGTCTCCATCGGGTGATGAACTCCTCAGCTGCCGCTTTCTGCTGATCAAGCCCGTAGTTCACGCGGTCGATCGAGAAGAACCCGACTCGCTGGTCGGCTATTCGCGGGCGCATGGGAACACGCGGAAGCATAATTATCGACTGGCGCGTTTCCATTGTCACGGTCGCACCATTTCGATCGCTTGGCGGGGTGGCGGCGTCGAACGTTTGGACCTGCCGGACTTCGATATTGATGGGAAACGCGCGCATGCTGCTCACGTAGCTTCTTGCCGCATCGTAGCGGCGCACGCCGTAAGCGCGTCGCTGATCGGCGTTGAGGCCCGACGTGGCCGGATTGTCCCCAGAAAAAAAGTCGGTTACATCGAGAACATACGAGGTGCTGTCTCCGTTGAACGCAGCGATAGGGAATGCTCCGATGATCGCTGGATAGTTGTTTTGCGCGACGCTCTGGGCGATTGGGAGTGAATCGTCGGCCACGGCTTCGGTCTGGATACTTTGCAGCAGCACACGGTCACCGGCGCGCTCCCAGCGTATCATACGTTCGTTGAGCGAACTGCCCGCACTCTGAAATCCGCCCGATCCAGCAGGTACACCTGCAATGCGGGTAACCATGAGAAAATCGCGAGATAGCAGTGAATCGGGCACTTCGAAGAAGTAGCGATCGTCGACTCGGTGCATGGTAATCCCGCCGCGTTCTGTGTGAGCTCGCGCGGGAATGACCTGCGAATACGGGCGTGGGCTCCGTCGTGCGGCGTTTGCTCCCGCGTTAGCTCCCTGAGCCGTCGTCGCGCCAGTTCCGCCGCTTTCGGCCGGTACTACTGATTGCGCGCCCGCAGCGCGAGGAGGTGCACCAGCAGTCGGGCCGGCGGGCTGCGGTGAACGACCGGAAGTGGCTTGCATGCAGCCCGCGAGCAGGACAGCGACAAGCGGGAAACCGACGGGCGGAGTAAAACGAAGAAATCGCATCTGTGGGCAGAGTCAGGAGACGTCTCAAGCCACTCGGAAGCAGCCGTAGAAACAGGCGGATGTCGAGAGTGTGTATCGGAACATGAGCACCGGGCGCTGTCGTGGCAACGCACGGGGTGCTGCACTGGCGATCGGCAGGCACGCGAACTAACATCGCATTAACATCGCATGAACTTCCTGGAGGATGCAAAGTGTCGACAGCGCTTGAAATCGTGGCTCTCAAAGGCAAAGAAGTCGTCACTATCGATGCCGACGCATCAGTACTGGACGCGGCGC
>JBBSTN010000027.1:0-17309 GCA_038235845.1 Gemmatimonadales bacterium
ACCCACGATCACGCCGCGATAGCCCAGGTCATACAGGGAAGCGGCGGTAGCTGCGCTTAGTGGTGACCCGCCGCGGTTTGCGTAGCCCTGCATGAGTTCGCGTCCAAAAATGGTTTGCCTCCAATGCGCGTCGCGCGTTCCGGCGCCACCGGAATTCTCCACCGGACTTGGCAAACCGCTGTAAAAGCCACCGCCATATAAAGAAAACTGCGCCCGTGCAGAATCTCCGACAAAGTATGGATCCTCACTCCCCTGCCCTACCAAGAGCGTGCGCCGATAATTCCAGAGTGTGCCAATACCCAGCACGTGCCCGACTTCGTGTAACACCACCGCGTCGAGAGTACCGTCTGATATAAGCTTCGGCAGATCATCCAGATCGAACTCCATAACACCCAGTGCGGTCAGCCTCGAGCTACCGTTGATGTAGCATGGGCCCGCCTGACCGAGAATCTTTCCTACGCCGTCAATTGATGTAAGTCGCGCGTAAATCACGAGATCTCGCACGGTTTCGTCGAGTGCGGGAACCCACGATGTGCAGTCACCTGCAGCCGCGATGATTCGCGTGGTGTGCACGGTGGCTGTTATGATCTTGCGCCAGCGAACCACGGCTTTGGCAAATGCATCACGCTGCAGCTCTGTACCGCCATCGCCGACAAATCTCACCTGAATGTCGTAGTCGGAGGCAAACGCATTCGCGGAAAACGTGACGATTCTACCAGGTACGGCGGGCATGGACGCAATCATCGTCTGTTGCGATCCGCTTCCGAGCGTCCAGACTGTCGACGCGATGCCGGTAGCCGGATTGCTCATAACGGTCGACGACGAGACACCGCCGGACCCCGCGGATGGGGTGAACGCGACCGGAACATTGCCGACGGCGTTGCCGTAGCTGTCCACGGTTCGCACCACGGGTGTGGAAGGTGATGGCGCGCGAGTGGCGCCATCGAGTGTCCCAGACCCGGAAACGATGCGCAGGTTGTCGATCGGGCCAGCGTCCGCGACCGCCGTTAGCGAGAGTTCGCCGAGCGAACCAGCAGCGATACGCAGTGCCTGATCGCCACTGGTCGTACCGAGCGTCCACGAGCCAAGTGTAGCAACTCCCTGGGCATTGGTGCTTTGCTGCGCGCCGGCCAGCGAGCCTCCACCCACCGAGACTGCGAAATTCACCTGCACCCCAGGAACCGGGTTTCCGTAAGCGTCCTCTACCTTTACCGCCGCCGGAATCGGGATGGCTGTTCCAACGGTAGCATGCTGCGCCAGCCCCGCAGCGAACTGCATTCGCACCGGCGCACCGGGCAAGGCTTCGGCGGTGAACGTAACCGGCGACAATCCGCTTGCTGTGGCCTGCAATGTCTGGGCGCCGACCGCAGTGCCCAGCGTCCAGCCTCCTGACGAAGCCTGACCGCTTCTGTCGGTGCGAGTCGAGTCGTTTACCACCTTCCCGCCGCCAGCACTGACGCGCCATCGGACAAGAACATTCGAAATTCCGCGGCCCTTCGCATCAGACACCTTCACCATTGGCACAGACGACACCGCACTGGCAACAGACGCGGAGTTGCTGGTACTGCCAGTTGCAATGAAGTCGGATGGGATCTGCGGGCCCTCGCCACCACACGCAGCCAGTGAAGCAAGAACAACGGCGGTCAGGATCGTTGAATGCGCTGGCTTTTCGCGAGAAGTCATGGCAATGGGGTTACGTGGGCGGGATAAACTCTTACCCCCGAGCTTGCTCGCGGGTGAAATACATCGTTTCCGAGCGCTATACCACGCGACAGGATGTTACCGGGCGCGTTAGCAGTAAACGGAGACAAAAGTGTATACGACTCGGCGCCCGCATAGGTAACAAGATAGCCGATATCTGCCAACGATCCCACTGTGACTCGGCTCAGCGGGTTAATGCCTGGGTTGAGGAATCCAGTCATAAGCTCGTTCCCGAAGACGGCTTCACGCCAGTGGATGAGACCTGTGGTGAGACCTTCATCATTTGCAATCGGTACTGCTCGCCCGGCGTACCTGTTTCCGCCCACCGCAAGGAACTGCTCACGCGCACCCTGTCCGGTAAAAATCGGATCCGACGCGATGGTGGTGTCCAGAAGTCTACGGGCGGACCAGAGGGTGCCGAATCCGAGCACGTGCCCGATTTCGTGTGTCACGAGATCGTTCGCCTGGCTGGCAACGTCGAGCCGGTCAAGGTCTTCGCTGTCAAAAAGCATTGTCCCGAGCGCAGTAAGTCCCGATGTCGCATGAAATGCGCATGCGCTGGCATTTCCCAGAACTCCGTCGACGCCGTCAATGGGGGTGATCCGTGCGTAGATCAGCAAATTGGAGATCGTGGTATCAATGGCCGGAAGCCAATCACGCCCGCATGCACCGGCGGCTGCGACTATTCGAGATGTGCCGGAGTTTCCAACGATCACCGATCTCCAACGGACGATCGCACTATCGATCAGCACCTTCTGTCGGGCACTGGGTTGGACGCCCACGTAGCGCACCGTGATGTCGAAGTTGGAAACGACTACAGTCGCGGTGAACTCGGTCGTTATTCCTGCGCCCGCAGTCGCCACAAGGCTCTGCATTGCCGAGTCGCCAAGTGTCCACGAAGACAGAAAAGCGGCTCCGGAGAGGGCATCAGTAAGCACGGTTTGCGGGCTGACGATGCCCGAGCCCGGGCCAGGCGTAAATGTTATTGCAACATTGCCGACCGGATTCCCGAAGACGTCCAACACGCGTATGCCGGGCGATACCGGTAGAGCGACGCCGATGCGTCCGCGCTGTCCGTCGCCTGTGATTTTGACAATTCTCGAGGGTAAACCGGCGACTGCTTGAGCTGTGAATGTCACGGAGGGCAGACCGAGCACCGATGCGACGAGTTTCTGTTCGCCCACGACGGTGCCAAGTCTCCAACCGCCTGATGCCGCCAGCCCGGAGCTGTTGGTACGTGATGAATCGTTTGCAACGCTTCCGCCGCCCGCGGTCACCTGCCACATCACGAGTACACCTTGCACGGGCTTGCCCAACTCATCGGTAACGAGCACCGCAGGAGCAAGTGGCAACATCATCGCTACGGGCGCCGAACTCGACGTGCTTCCGACGGCGCGCAGGGAGGCGAGCGCTTGAGGCTTCTCGCTCAGGTTGCAGTTCGCCAGAAGGGCTAGGAAAGCAACGCAGGTGATCCAGCCCGCAAAGCTAATGCGCGCAAGGACCCAGCTCATGCAAAACCAGTCGCTGCGAGACGAAGCATTCGACAGTGCATTCGTCAACGGGGTTACGGGTTTCATGACCCCCCCACCAATATTGACCAATGCGTATTCCAGTCGAGCATTATCATCTTGCAAACGGGCTGCATGTTGTGCTGTCCGAGGATAACACCGCGCCAATTGTTGCGGTCAACCTGTGGTATCACGTGGGCTCGGCCAACGAACGTCTTGAACGTACGGGTTTTGCTCATCTGTTTGAGCACATGTTGTTCCAGGGTTCAATGAATGTTGCGGCAAATGAACATTTCGAGTTGGTGCAGCGGGCCGGTGGTACCCTCAACGGTTCCACCTGGCTTGATCGAACCAACTATTTCGAAACCATGCCATCCAATCAGCTTGGCATTGCACTCTGGTTGGAGGCTGACCGTATGGCGCGCATGGTGCCTGCGCTCACTCAGCTGAAACTTGATACTCAGCGCGATGTCGTAAAGAACGAACGGCGATGGTCGGTGGATAACCAGCCATACGGCACCTGGTGGGAGCGTCTACCGGCACTCTGTTTTCCGGAGGGCCATCCATTTCATCATTCGCTAATTGGTTCGATGGAGCATCTCACCGACGCATCACTCGAGGACGTGGCCGAGTTCTTCAACATGTATTATTCGCCCGACAACGCGGTGTTGACTCTTGCCGGCGATTTTGAGAAGGGTGAAGCCATGCGTCTCATCGAGGAGTATTTCGGAAGCATCCCTCGCGGTGGCGAACGGCCACCGCTTCGTGATATGCGAGTGCCACCGGTATTCGCGGGTAATCCACGCGAAGTAGTGCATGACGCTGTGGCATTGCCACGGATATTTGTAGTGTCACGAACACCTGTGTTTGGAACCGACGGTTATTACGCGGCAAGTCTGGCTGCGGCCATTCTCGGTCTGCGTACGGGGAGTCGCCTCGAACGGTCGCTTGTGAGAGGACAACGTGTTGCGTCTCAGGCGGCCGCGTTCACATACGATCTTGCCAAGGGTACGGATTTGCTGGTGATCGATGCAACCGCGCACCCCGACGTCGACGCGGAACGTCTCGAGCTGGCGGTAATGTCAGAGCTCGACCGCATACACCGTGAAGGCGTGAGCGAAGCAGAAGTGGCGCGAGCTCGCGCGTTGATCGAAACGAGTTTTGTCACAAGTCTTCAGTCGGCAGCCGAACGCGCAGATCAATTGTCTCGCTTTGCCACCTATTTTGGAGATCCAGGCCTGGCCAACGAACAGGTGGAGCGCTATCGCGCAACGACGGCAGTAGACGTCTCTGCCCTCGCGCGCGATCGTCTAGGGCCAGACAATCGCGCAGTGCTGGTGTTCCTTCCGCAGGCACAGCAGGCGGCAGCGTGACTACGCCGACAACAAACCATGTTGCAGAAACAGCTTTAGATGCTGTCGCGAGTGTGACAACTGCATCTCCACGACCGGCCGCAGGCAAGCCGCGCGAGTATCGATTCCCGGACTTCGAAACCCGCATTCTGCCAAACGGTCTCCGGATAATAGTCGCACCCGTGCGCGCATACCCGGTTGTAACGGTGCTCGCCGTTGTCGAGGCAGGTGCAACGCGCGACCCCGATGGGCTGCACGGGCTCGCACAGATCACGACGAGGGCGCTGGAGGAGGGAACGAGCGCCATGGATGCCCTCCAGCTAGCCCAACGACTCGAGTCACTTGGTACCACTCTGGACACCGGGGCCGACTGGGACTCGGCGATCGTGCAACTGACTTCGCTGACGTCGCGGGTGGAGGATGCCATAGAAGTGCTGTCGCAGGTTTTGCGTCAGCCGGCGTTTCCGGAGTCGGAACTGCAGCGTCTGCGGGCGGAACGCATGGCCGATCTAGCCCAACTTCGCTCGGAGCCGCGAGGCCTGGCAGATGTGTATTTTTCGCGTCTTGCCTACAATGCTTCGTCGAGATTTGCCAAGCTCGCGGGTGGCGATGAAAAGAGTGTAGGCTCGCTTTCGCGAGATAGTATGGTGCTGTTCCACGAGGCGAACTATCAACCTGATTCGACAGCGTTGATCATTGTCGGCGACATATCCGTTGACGCGGCAGTGTCCTATGTAAACGCCCACTTCGGTAGCTGGTGGGGCAATGTAGGCGAGTCGAGCCCAGCTGCCGACTCTCCGCGTTTCGACAGGCCACATGTTCATCTCGTGGCAAAAGCAGATGCGCCGCAGTCGGAGCTGCGTGTTGGCCATGTGGCGGTACCGCGTCTCAACGAAGACTATTTTCCACTCGTCGTCATGAACGCAATACTCGGCGGTCTGTTCTCGTCGAGGCTCAATCTCAATCTTCGGGAGCAGCACGCGTATACGTACGGCGCGCATTCGGCTTTCGATTGGCGCCGCGCCGCAAGCCCGTTTGAGATTTCCACTGCTGTGGAAACTGCGGTTACCGTGGATGCGCTCCGGGAGATCGTTACTGAGTTCGACCGTATTCGGGAAGCACCGGTGAGTGCGTCTGAGCTGTCGCTGGCAACCGACTATCTGATTGGTGTCTTTCCGATTCGTTTCGAGACAACTGCGGCAATCGCCGGCGGTCTCGCAAATGTCGAGATCTTCCGGTTGCCCAGTGACTATTTTGACACGTATCGCGATCGTGTTCGTGCGGTATCGGCGGAAGACGTGCATCGCGTTGCGAGGGAGCATCTCCATCCCGAGCGCCTGCAGATCGTTGTGGTGGGTGACCCCCAACTCAGGCAACCATTAGAGCAGATGGAGTTTGGGCCGGTGTTGCACTACGATCCAGCGCAAGACGAAGCGCAGTTGTCCTGATATCAGTAATTCAACTCGACTATTAATCCCTATTCCGTGTCACTGAAAGACCCTGTTTCATCGCGCGTTCCGGATTCGGAAACGCCCGCGAAAGCTGCCGAGCCAGACAAGTCCTCGTTGATCGAAGTACGAAAGTCAAAGATTCAGGGACGCGGAGTATTCGCTACCAGATACATCCGAAAAGGCAGACGTATCACCGAGTATCTCGGCGAGCCCATAACTCATGATGAAGCGGATACTCGATATGATGACAGGAATGGACGTCATCACACGTTCTTATTCATTCTCGATGACGAAACGGTGCTGGATGCGAAGCATGGCGGGAGCGACGCGCGTTACATCAATCATTCATGCGAGCCGAACTGCGAGTCGGTGATCGAGGACGGTCACATCTGGATCGAGGCACTAAAAGCGATTCCGGAAAACGGCGAGCTGTTGTACGACTATCAGTTCGAGTGGCAGGATGAGTACGACGCTGACGATGTTCGCTATTACACCTGTCGCTGCGGCTCTGAAACGTGCCGAGGCACGATACTCAAGATTCCGCGCTACTTGCGGCCGACGGTAAGGAAGTGGCTGGCAGGTGAGGACGTGCCGAAGCCTCGTAAGCCGCGCAAGAAGCGCGCAAAAAAGGTCGCGAAGAAAGCGGCGAAAAAATCGGCGAAAAAGACTGGCAAGAAGGCTACCCGCAAAGCGGCGAAAAAAGCGGCGAAAAAAGCCACCCGCAAAGCGGCGAAGAAGTCGAAGAAGGCCGTGCGCGCTTGAGCGAGCCAGGACGCGTGTCGACAACGAGAGCATACAGCGGTCGCGTGATTTCGCTTGACCTGGATGTTGTTCGATTCCCGGATGGTTCGACGGGAACGCTCGAGATGATTCGTCATCCCGGTGCAAGCGCTGTGCTGCCGGTGCTCAACCGCGACAGCGATCCGGACGTGCTTCTCATCCGTCAGTATCGTTACGCGGCCGAGAGATATTTGTACGAGGTGCCAGCCGGCCGTCTCGATCCGGGCGAACTCCCTGAAGATTGTGCCCGGCGCGAGCTTCGCGAGGAAACCGGTTACCGCGCTGACAATGTCCAATCGTTGTTCACGATGTATACAACGCCTGGATTCACGGACGAAAAAATCCACCTTTTTGTGGCGACTGGGTTGACGTCAGGCGCTTCGGAGAGGGAGGCCGATGAGTTCATGGAGCTTGTCCCGACGAAGTTGTCGAACGCCCTTGCCATGATTGAGCGCGGCGAGATTCAGGACGCGAAGACCGCGTTGGCACTCCTATATGCGAGCAGGTATCGACTGCTGTAGCTAGCTAATCGCGCGCGCCGCCCATAGTGAGCAGGCTAACCGCCACATGAAAAGATCTTCACTGTAATCAGGGCGGAGGGGCACGCCGAGTTGGCCGACTTTTGAGACTGTCCTGCCACTGTGTCCCAAAAAGTGGAATCTGGACACGCCAGAGTTCGTGATCGACGTCATCAAACGCGTGTATGCAATTAGCGTAACTTGTTTTTAATCAATAGGTTACAATAATTTGTTCCATCGTGTTCCATCCGGCACGGCCTGTGCGATAACCAATAGTGCGTGACGTGATGCGATGCCGGATCGACCGGCGGGCTGCACAGTCGCGCCACGAATGATGTTACGTCACTTTCGTGTCACTGAGGAGGAGGGCTCCACGATGGCCGAACTTGCTAGAATTATGCTGCCCAACGGGTCGACTGCAGTGCCAGTGCGAGAGCACCTGCGCACGCTCAACGACGGTGAGGTCGTGTCCGCCTTCCTGGCGGGTGAAGAGCGTGCTTTCGAGGAGCTCGTCGACAGATATCAGG
Organism: Gemmatimonadales bacterium; assembly: GCA_038235845.1. Classification (GTDB taxonomy): domain Bacteria; phylum Gemmatimonadota; class Gemmatimonadetes; order Gemmatimonadales; family Gemmatimonadaceae; genus Gemmatimonas. The sequence continues at coordinate 7,838 of JBBSTN010000027.1, forward strand.
GGCGGTTGCTCAACTTTGTATATCGTACAATAGGCGACCGGGATCGCGCCGAGGATCTCGTCCAGGAAGTTTTTATTCGAGTGTATCGCCATATAGCGCGATTCGACCGCTCGAAGAAGTTCTCTACCTGGATCTACACCATCGCCTCGAATCTGGCCAAGAACGAGCTGCGCAACCGTTCGCGCAACCCGCTGGTTCTCTTCCAGACCATCAAGGCCAAGTTTGAGGACGACGACCGACCGCTCGAATTCGAGGATCTGCACACCCGCCCCGACGATCTTTTCCGGAAGCGTCATCTGCGGGAAATGGTGGAGCAGTCAGTTGCCAAACTGCCGGCGCATCACCGCGAAGTGTTCGTGTTGCGTGAGCTGGAGGGTAAGTCGTACGAGGAGATCGCCGAAATTACCGGCGTGAATTTGGGCACAGTGAAGTCCAGACTTAACCGAGCCAGAACTGCATTCGCCGATATCATTGCACCTTTGGTGAGGTAGTTACGACAGACGCTTTACCGGGGAACTCGCACTCTGTAACATCCGGCTGAGCTGGGTCAAATCCAACAACATGAAAAGGGAACAAAAATCCCCCTGTCGGTTCAACCGACAGGGGGATTTCTCATGTAGCCAGAAGACGGGACCGATACTCGATCGTACTCCTCCACTATTGTTTCGGAAGGTGGAACAGGCCGGTCAGAGCAAGGGTACCGAAGCCAAGTGTTAGATGTGGGCCAGTTAGTACCGGGCCCCGCTTTTTCATGTTTTGATGGAACGCTGATGGACTGCCGAAGCTTTCGTAACAACCATCTCTGCTATCTCGACGACACTCTCTCGGGAGAGCAAACCGCTGCAGCGCAGCGACATGTTCTCTCCTGCGACGGTTGTGCGGCGCATGACACCCTCGTGCGACGCTCGCTGATGATGGCGAGGAGTCTGGAGCCTATCCAACCGTCCGAGGAGTTTCAGCGAAGACTTCGGGCGCGTCTTGCGGCCTGCCAGCAGGTTGCGGCGGCGTCGATCGATTCGCCCAACTCGAATGAGTCGCGCTCGTTGATGCCTCGCTCGTCTGTCTACATAGCTGTCGTTGCTGCCGGCGTCGCGTTAGGCACACTGGCCTGGAACGGAATGGCGCCGGAGCCTGCTGCTGTGGTGGCCAGTCAGCCCGTCGTTTCACCCGCGCTCACCCGTCCGGCGGGAAGCCAGTCGTACATCTCCCCCGCTCTGATGCAGGCGATGTCCACCGGCAACCCGGTTTGGCCAGCGGCTATCATAATCGATGACGCGCCCTCCCAGTTCATCGCCGCCGACTTGCGCTTCATCGACGAGATTCGCTGAGCCCTCCTGATCCGTGGCCGTTAAATGGCGCCACGGGCTGTCGCTGTCTCGATCCATCGCTCAGGCGCTAGGCTGAACTCGCCGCGGTTGCAGCCAGTCGCGATTTCAAAAAGACAGTATCTTCCATGCATGCTGTCGAGTTTCGGGTCCTGAGAATGGCTAAAGCCAGAAATGCATCGTCTGCGCTTCACGTCGTGCAGAACGCTGTTCAAACCGGTGAATTCGCGCCCGTCTACTACATGTACGGCGAGGATGACTTCCTGAAGGAACGTGCAGTCGACGATATCCTCGCTGCTGCCGTCGATGAATCGACGCGGGAATTCAACTGTGAAATTCGCCGTGGAGGCGAACTCGATGCGCAGACGCTCGGCAGCATCCTTGCCACTCCACCGATGTTCGCCGACCGGCGGGCCGTTGTTATCCGAGACGTGTCGTCGCTCCGGAAGGCGGCGCGAAAAGAACTCGATTTGTATCTGACGCTCCCTGCCGCAGATACCCTCCTTTTGATGGTCAGCAGTGCGGGAAGCAAAGTCGATGCTGGTTTGTCGGGCAAATCGGAAGCGCTCGAGTTTGCGCCGCTGTCTCCCGACCGGGTGAGAAAATGGATCGCCCACCACGCCGCCACCGAGCTTCACACTACCATTTCCGCTGACGCTGCCCGCTTGCTACAGCAGGCGGTGGGGAGTGATCTGCAAACGCTGGCGGGCGAACTCGACAAGTGTGCGAGCTACTCGCTCGGAAGTCGCGGTGTCCTAAAGGATAACGAAGACGACGAGCCGATCTCGGTTGACGTCGTGTCTGCGGTAGTAGGCGTGCGCCGAGGAGAAACCGTCAGCGACCTTCTTGACGCGGTCGCGCAGCGGGACACCTCGGCCGCGCTCGATCTCGTTGGTCATGTGCTGAGCCAGCCAAAGGTCACAGCGGTCGGGATTGTGATGAACCTCAGCGCTCAGCAGTTTGCACTTTCTTATGGCCGCGCGCGCCTCGACTCCGGGGTGCCGAAAGGCAGATTGCAGGGTGAGTTCGTGACCTTTCAGCGTACCGCGAAGGTGTTCTCCGGCAGATCATGGAGCGAGGCGGCGTCGGCGTGGGCCAGTGTTATCGACAAGTGGAGCGCGGAGGATTGTGAGCGCTCTCTGACGTTCCTGTTAGAAGCCGATATGGCGCTCAAGGAAACAAGTGTGTCCAATCCGGAGCAGATAATCTGTTCCCTTGTGCTTGGTATTTGCGCCATCGGAGCAACGTTGCCAAGCTCGCGGAAATCGCGGTCACGTTCCAACCGGGTGGCGACGACGATTGTGAGCGTCGCGCTCCTGACGTTCGCGCTTTCTGCCGCGGCATCGACCCTGCGAGCTCAGGTAGCCTTGCCGACATCGAGCGCAAGCGTTGTCGCGGTCAGTTTGGTGGTGCCTGGCTCGATAGTCGACATACGTGCCTCCGTAGCGACGGCGAGGAATCGTATCAACGTTGGCGAGGGCCCGTCGGCACGTTTGCAGCTCGATTCGCTGGTCGATGCCCAGCGTTACGGTTCGGACGAGCTGGCGGAAGCGCTCTACTGGAGAGCAGTTCTCTCTGAGAATGTCGGTGATGCGGAGCGGGACTGGCAAAGGATTGCCATTGAGACGTCGCTTTCTCCGCGCGTGCCCGACGCACTTGCCTGGCTTGGCGAACTGGAGTTAGTAAGAGGCCACGCCAAGGTGGCACGCGGGTACCTCGAGCAACTGCTTCGGGATTTCAGCGATGCTCCACAGCGAAGCCGAGCGATGCTGTGGATTGCGCGGAGCTATTTTGACGAGCAGAACTTCGTCAGAGCCTGTACTGAGGTTGCCACTCTGGTACGCTCAGGTATTCCAGCCGGTGAACAAGCGTTGCAGGTGGAAGAAATGAAGGTGCGTTGCGCGACCCGGGCCGTCTCATCGACCGCGCCGGCGTCACGTCGTGCCAATGAGACCCCGGGGAATTCCCGATTCAGCGTGCAACTCGCAGCCTATGACACCCGTGCGCAGGCGCAAACGGCGGTTCGAAAATTTGCGTCGCGCGGCATCACTGCTCGCATAGATGGTACGCGAAAGCCTTTTCGCCTTCGCACCGGATCGTACTCCGACCGGTCGGCGGCAGACGCGGCACTCGCGGTGCTAAAGAAGCGTGGAATTACCGGCTTTGTCGCCGAAATATCCAAGTGATGCAGTCACGGTTAGACCATGAGTAGTTCCAGCGGCCAGAGCGGAGCACGGGCAAAGTCGGCTGGGGCTCAGTCCGCTGGTGCGAAGGGAGACCAGCGTGGGACAGGCGCCGCTACGCCACTCATGCAGCAGTATCGTGAGATCAAGGCGCGGCATCAGGAAGCGATCCTGTTTTTCCGCATGGGCGATTTTTACGAAATGTTCTACGACGACGCCGAAACCGCATCGCGGGTGCTTGGCCTGACGCTCACTTCGCGCAACAACGGGGGAGCGGCCAGTGTTCCGCTGGCGGGTATTCCGGTGAAAGCAGCGGCAGAATATCTGCGACGCCTCGTTGGTCAGGGACACCGCATCGCGGTGTGCGAACAGGTCGAAGATCCCAAGCTTGCCAAGGGCATCGTGCGCCGCGAGGTCGTGGAGACCATAACCCCCGGAGCTGTGTTCGCAGATGACATGCTCGACGGGGCGCGGGCCAATTATGTCTGCGCAATTGCCACCGGTCGCGAGACTGCGCGGGATGGCGATCGAAACCAGATCGGCATCGCTGCGGCCGATTTGTCCACGGGCGAATTCCGGCTTTCCATCGTTGGCGGCGCCGACGCGGCAGCGGTGATTGCACGACTTTCACCGCGTGAAGTTCTCACTGTACGGGACAGCGTCGATCCAAATGTGTCACAGGCGCTCGGTGCCATCGACGATGCGCTGGTGACGGAGCGCGACGGTTGGGAATTCGACGCAGCGCTCGCGACTGACGAACTGGCTCGCCATTTTCGTGTGAGTGGGCTCGAAGGTTTTGGGCTGGGAGCGTCGGACGCAGCAGCGATAGGTGCTGCCGGAGTTCTCATGAGGTATCTGCGCGAGCTCCAGCCAGCGGGTTTACCGCATCTCGCGCGACCGGTGGTGGAGCGGCCGGGCACAGTGATGCCTCTCGACGAAATGACGCGTCGCAATCTCGAGATTGTCGAGTCGCTACGCGGCGGCGATATCTCCGGCACCCTGTTCTCCGTACTCGATCGTACCTCCACACCAATGGGACAGCGCCTGTTGCGACAGTGGCTGCGGGCGCCGTTGCAGGAGCGTGACCGCATCGAGTCGCGTCTCGATGCGGTCACGGTGCTTGTGCGCGATTCGATAGGACGGGCGTCAACGCGCGCCGCGTTGGATGGCGTACGTGATGTGGAACGTCTGGCAAGCAAGGCTGCGGCCGGCCGGGCAACACCGCGTGAATTGCGCGCGTTGGGTGATTCGCTGCTCCGACTTCCTCGCGTTGCGCAAGCGGCGCGCGCTGTTTTAAGCAATGAGGTGCAGGGCAACGCCACAGGCGGTCTTGTGGCGCAGATACTTGCTGAGTGGGACGACGGGGAAAATTGCGCCACAAGAATAGCACAGACGCTTGTTGAGCGGCCGCCAATTGCGATCGGGGACGAACAAACGATAGCGGAAGGCGTCGATTCTGCACTCGACGAACTGCGAACATTGCGCGACGGAGGAAAGGATTCCATAGCCGCTATTCAGGCCGCCGAGCGTGCTCGCACCGGCATCCACTCGCTCAAGGTCGGGTTCAACCGGGTTTTCGGTTACTACCTCGAAGTGAGCAACGCCAACAAGCATCTCGTGCCGGACGATTACCAGCGTCGGCAAACGCTCACTGGCGCAGAGCGCTTCGTCACCGAAGCACTAAAGAGCTACGAGGAGAAGGTTCTCACTGCGGCCGAACGAATCGAGACCCGCGAACGGGAGCTATTTGAAGCGCTGAGAACCGAAGCAGGTGCAGAGATAGCACGCTGGCAGCTGGTTGCTGCTCGTGTTGCCACTCTCGATGTGCTTTGCGCATTCGCCGAAACAGCGTCCGGCGAGCGTTACGTGCGTCCATCGTTGCACGACGGGTTCGACATGGAAATTGTAGGTGGTCGGCACCCCGTTGTCGAGCGAATGATGTCTCGCGACAAATTCATTCCGAATGATCTGCTGCTTGCCGACGATGCTCAACTAATCGTTCTAACCGGTCCCAATATGGCCGGCAAGAGCACCATTCTCCGACAGGCGGGACTCATTCAACTAATGGCCCAGACGGGGTCATACGTTCCTGCACGACGTGCCCGACTGCCAATCGTCGACCGGCTTTTCACACGCGTAGGTGCCAGCGATAATCTCGTGCGTGGTCAAAGTACGTTCATGGTGGAGATGAGCGAAACCAGTGCCATTCTCCACACGGCCACTCGAAATTCGCTGGTGTTGCTTGACGAAATCGGACGTGGTACCAGCACTTACGATGGCGTGTCGATAGCATGGAGCGTGAGCGAACATCTTCATGATGTTATTGGTTGCAAGACGGTGTTCGCAACTCACTACCATGAGTTGACGCAGCTTTCGGAAGAGCTTTCCGGTGTCCGCAACTTCACCGTCGCAGTTCGTGATACGGCCGATGGCGTGTTGTTTCTGCACAAGCTTATCGCTGGCGGAGCCGATCGCTCGTATGGCATCGAGGTCGGACGTCTGGCTGGACTTCCCGCGGGTGTGATAGCGCGAGCGCGCGAAGTGCTTGCGCTACTCGAAGGTGAAGGCGAACAGATGGCGGCCCGTCTCACCCCTGGCGCAACAAGCTCCAACACACACACACCTCGTCGTGGCCCGCGCATGCGCACACCAGGCAACGGAAACCAGGCGCAACTGGCATTCTTCGGCGGTATCGGTGGAGGTGGAGAGACCGGCAGCGCGATCAACGAGCTTCACGCGCAACTGGCCACTGATGTATCGGCGCTCGAGCCCGACGCAATGACGCCGCTCGAAGCACTGACAACACTCGCGGCGTTGAAAAAGAAAGTGTCAATACTCGGGCATGAGTAACGTCTGACATGAGCGCCGACCCGTCGTACAAGCCCACCAAAGCCGACCTCGCGGCAGCAGCCGCACTGACGGTGCCTGACCTGATCGCGCCCGACCTTTCAGTTCTCTTTTGTGGAATCAACCCCGGACTTTACACTGCCGCCACCCAACGACATTTCGGACGCCCCGGCAATCGCTTCTGGCCGGCGTTGCATAGATCGGGTTTCACACCGAGGCTGCTTTCTCCGTGGGAAGGAAAGGAACTGCTCGCAATGGGTATCGGCATTACCAACATGGTGGAGCGCACGACAGCTACCGCAGCGGAACTCTCTCGCGCTGAATTCGAGGCGGGTGGCGAGCGGCTCGTAAGACTGATAGAAAAGTACGAGCCCAACGTCGTCGCTTTTCTGGGCATTGGCGCGTACCGCTCCGCATTTGCACGTAAGCACGCGAAGATCGGATTACAACAAGAAGCAATTGGCGATTGCGCGCTTTGGGTGTTGCCGAGTCCAAGTGGTTTGAACGCCAATCACCAGCTTGGTGATCTGGTGAAGTTGTTCATTGAGCTGAAAAGCTTTGTCAGTGACCGAATTGTGAGTCTCAATCCTTCAGCACGGTGAAAACGGTATGACAATAAGAACGGGTTTGCCAGCCGCTGCCATGATTATCTCACTGGTGGGTGCGTGCGGGCGCGATGCTCCCGCTGCCAACAGGGAGAGGGTTTCTGCCCAAAGTCCTGCGGAACGCACGCCAGTTTACGTGGCTGAAGTTGTTGCCGAATGGCCGCACGATGCAGGCGCTTTTACTCAGGGATTGCAATGGTTCGACGGCCGACTATTTGAGAGCACGGGGCAGGAGGGTCGATCAAATATTCGCGAGGTCGATCTCCGCACAGGACGCGTGATCCGTAAACATGACATTCCTGCTCCCTACTTCGGCGAAGGCATAGTACTACTCGGCGATGATCTTTATCAGATCACCTGGCAGTCCGGCATCGGGTTCGTATACGACTGGAAATCTTTTACCAGAAAACGCGAATTCAAATACGAAGGCGAAGGGTGGGGGCTGACGTCAGACGGGAGGTCAGTAATCATGAGCAACGGCAGCTCGGAAATCGTTTACCGCGATCCGACAACATTTGCCATAACCCGGCGTCTCGTTGCAACGGACAACGGCCAGCCCGTTTCCAAGTTGAACGAACTCGAATGGATCAAGGGAGAGATCTGGGCGAACGTCTGGGAGAGCGATCAGATCGCGCGAATCGACCCCGCAACTGGCAAGGTTACAGGGTGGGTCGATCTCGCGGGTTTGCTTCCCGCAGCCGATCGGCATGGCAACGAAGACGTTCTCAACGGGATCGCATACGATACGGTGAACGACCGGATCTTTGTAACCGGAAAGAATTGGGCCAAGCTCTACGAGATCAAGCTGCGCAAGAGAAGTTAGTCTCGCACAATCGCGTAGCGCAGGGTACCCGGAACCGCACTATCGCAGTCTAAAAATCGCGCGTCGCAACTTACCCGGCACCATTCTATCGCAGTCGAACAATCGCATATCGCAACGTACCCGGTACCGCTGTTCCGTTAGATGAAAACGTTAACTGCGCCGAACCTCCACTGCGTATTCCGAAACGCACATAGCTGCTGGTTCCGCCGGCGAGAGTAATTCGTTGCGTCGAATTGTCGGTCAGGCGTCGTGCGGCAATCGGATAGACGCCAAGCGCAGAGCCGCTCGAAAAGCGAAGCCCCGGATAAATGTTGCGGAAATTCCACGCCGGCAGAATGTATTTTGCGTCGAGAGCTGCCGTTTCCGCGGCACTGTAATCGTCAGCGATAACCGAAACGGTCCAGTCGCGGAGATACTCGCCAATTTGTCCGCCGGTGGCATTGTTAAGATTTGCAAAGCCGGTCGTTGCCGAGTTGACGACCGCGTGGAAGAATCCAGCCTCACCACCTGCTCCCTGTCGACCCGCGCTATAGCGTAAGAAATTCCATGTGGCGCCCCGGGTGGAAAGTGAATCGTTGGGCGCGTATGGAGATGTTATTTCCGGATTGGTGAGGTAGCCGTAAAAGCGCGCGAAATTCTGCGACGCGTAGTTCGTGAAGTTGGCGGACTGACGCTGGATGTCGGCAAGATTGAGGTTCTGGCGCGACGTGTAGCCCGAAACCCGGAAGAAAAGCAACTCCTCCGCGATGTGCGAGAGACCTTCGTCGAGCCACGTTTCCTCAGCGACTTGCGCGTTCGGAGTCACGTACAACCTGCGCGAGGCGTTGATAAGATGCTGAAACTCGTGCGCGATAGTGCCAAGATTGAGCAGTGTGACCATGTCTTTCGAGCGCTTGTTTCGGTTCACCAGTCCATTCGGATCAGGCACTAGAAGGTAGAAGAGCTCCTGTTCGTTCGACCCGCTGCATGCCTGAAGCCCATTCTTTGCCGTCTTCGGATACAGATCGCGCGCGAAGAAGAAGCCGCCGATGGTGTACCCAGCGTTTGAAGGCGTCAGTGAATTGACGTTCCGTGTGTAGAAAAGAATGATCTTTCCGTACTGGCTGATGTTGCTCGGCGCGCCGAAGGCGGTGGTGTCGAGCGGGTAAACCAGCGTGTCAAATGTGGCGGCAATGGAGGCGTATTCGACGTCAGTGTATCCGCCGGCGGGGTTGCCCGTGTCCGCCACAACGAGCACACGATTTCCCACCGCAGCCACTCTTCCCGATCGCGTGTTCGGACTGGAGCACGCGACATTCGCATTTACGTTCAGCTTGATGATGTCGCCAACTTTAGCGTCAACGGCCTGCTGGAGGGAGGATATTGCCGACGTGGATGTGTGCGATTCCCGGTACCAATCGCGCGCGGATGAAGCCATGGGTGCGAGTTCGCGTCGCTCGAGAGTGCGACGGGCGAGCTCCGCGATTTGGACTGGATCGGCGCTCTGGTCGAGGCCATCCACGAACGAACCCCCCGCCAATGCGCCCGTGAAATCTCTTGAAGCGGATACGCCTCCCGCTGCGCCCGCGGAGATAAGAACAGTCGTCGGGCCCGTGACGCCAACTCCATAGACGTCGAGCGGGGTGGTGGCTGAGTACGATGCCGCGGTGGAAATGAGTGTGAGCGCATATTCGCCGTTCACATCAGCTG
>JBBSTN010000028.1:0-17256 GCA_038235845.1 Gemmatimonadales bacterium
ACTCTAGCGTTCGGCAGCCTGGCTGTCAGGTGGACTCGGCGTCGCGGACCCGAACCTCCAGCCCGCGGACGGCGTCCCGCAGCGACTGGTCGGGGTCGACGCCGGCGGCGTCCGCCTCGGCCACCAGCGCGAGGATCTGCTCCCCCACCGTGGTCAGGACCTGCGTGGTGGGCGCAGCGAGCTGCACCGACACCCCTCGGGCCCGGGACCGGCCGATGATCTTGGTCGCTCGGGCGAGCGGGGGTAGGTCGGGGATCCCCTCGAGCACCGACCGACGACCCTTCTCGATCGCCTTGCGCGCTTCCCAGGTGGCGTTGAGATCTTCCGCCGCTTCCTCGCCGGCGAAGACGTGCGGGTGCCGGGTCACGAGCTTGTCGGCGATCCCGGCGGCCACCCGGGCCACGGTCACCTCATGATCATCTTCGCCCGCGATCACCACGTGGAAGATCACCTGCAGCAGCAGGTCCCCGAGCTCCTCGACGAGATGATCATGCCGGCCCGGGTCATGATCGACAGCACCGTCCGCGGTGGCCGGGAGGGTCTCGATCGCCTCGACGACCTCGTAGCTCTCCTCGAGCAGGTAGGGCACCAGCGACCGGTGGGTCTGTTCGGCGTCCCACGGGCAGTCGACCCGTAGTCGCCGGACGACCCCGATCAGCCGGCCCAGCTCAGCAGTGTCGGCAGAGTCGGCGGTCGTGGCCGACTCCGGTCCGGCCGGCCGGGCCACCGGGTCAGCCGGCCGTAACACCAGAACTCGCTCAACTACCGGAAGGATCGAATCCCGAATGCCCAGTTCGAACCAGACCCGTTCGAGCCCGAGCAGCGAAAGCGCGACGAGATCGCCGTCGCCGTCGACGACACTCAGCGCGCGCCGGAGCACTTCACGATAGGCAATCGCCGCGGTGCGCGGATCATTCTTCTCCTCCGCACTCATCGCCGTTGCCATTGGATCGACGCTGTCGCCTTTCGCAGAAACCGACGACGCAGCACTCTGCGCCCCCACCGTTCGACAGGTCGCTGAAAAGCTCGCCACAACTAGCAACAAGACAGCGCATGAAATCACTGCGCTGTGACAAAACAGTTCACCGATCTTACCGAAGCTGCAGCCGCTCACGTCTAGACGGGACTTCAAACGCACTTGCACGTCAGGGACCCGAGGACCCATTCAACCGCCGGAAATACTCGATTACCAGACGCCGTTCTTCGGGATCCAAACCTCTCAGGTCATTCCAGGTTGGGGGCGCAAACTTGTTGCCGGCACGACCGGATTGCGGACCGTCAATATTGTTGCGTCCCATGGCGCCCCCGGTCTTCGCTTCACGAGGCCCCTGATCATCTTTTTCGTCCTGTTCAAGAAAACGACCCGCGTCGAGCAATCGTCGATATAGCTGCTGTTGACGCGCAGCAACGCTGGGATCCACTCCGCTCCGCTCCATCTGCTGCGCCAGACTCTGCGCTTCCTTTGCCAGTGCATCCATCTTCCCAGTGGCGTCGACATCGGAAACATCCTGCAATGTCTTCGCAACTTCGCGCTGTTGTCGGGCAAGCGCCCGGCCCTGCTGTCGTGCCTGCTGACCTTGCGCTCCGCCCGGCAACATCTGCAACCCCTGCATCTGTCCGTTAAGCGCACTCTGTTGCTGAGCAAGCTGCTTGAGCTGATCCATCATCTCCTGAAAACCGGATGCGGAACCAGCGGTGTTGACGCGCTCGCGATCACGGACAAGAGAACTGAGCGCCTGATTGAGCGCTTCAGTGGCATCCTTCATGGCGTTTTGCGCTGCGTTGCTACCACCGGGTTGTGCTGCGTTACCCATTGCCTGGGTTGCATCGGACACACGACGCTGAGCTTCACCCATCGCGCGCTGTGAACGTTGCGACAACAGCGACGACGAACGACCTGCCTTCTCGAGTCTCTCCGCCGCCTGCTTCACACCTTGTTGAACAGCTCCCTGCTCGCCTTGCATGCCCTGAGCACCCTGCTCACGAGCGCGCTGCTCGAGATCGGCTTGCTGTCTAGCCAATTGCATCGTTTCGTTGATCGATTGATCGAGCTGCTGAGAGAGATCGGTTTTCCATGCATCGATTTGCGAATCGCGGGCATCCGAAAGTTGCTTGGCAGCTTTCTGCATCTGGTTGGATGCCTGTCGGGCGTCGCTTCCCCCACCCGCGCCCGCGCCCGAGCTTCCCCCACCCTGCTCGCTTTTTGGCGCTGATTGTCCGCCTTGTTGCTGTGTGCTCTTGTCACCGCTTTGCTCACCGCTCTTACCGGCAGTGTTTTCTCCCGGCTTCTGGCCCTGCTTTTCTGATGCTTCCTTCGAGACGCCGCCTTGCTGACCCTTGTTACCCGCTCCAGCGGCATTTTTCTCGCGATCTTCCTTGGCCGATTCCATGGCTTTCGCCATCGCGTCCGCACTCTTGTCTCCCGACGCCTGCTTTTCTCCCTTGTCGGCAGACTGTTGAGCAGATTGGTCACCTTGGGTGGAGTTCTGAGGCTGACTTTCGCGAGCCTTTCGCGCGGCCTCCGAAGCCTCCTTCTGCGCTGCCCGAGTCATCGCCTCGGCTGCCTGGTTAACCATCGGCTTGGCCTCGCGCGTCTGGGCGGCGCCTTCTTTTGCTCCTGACTCCTCCAGTCGCTTGGCCAATTGCTCCACTTCCTTTTCCAGGTCGCGAGAGCGGTCTGCCAGGGATTTCGGATCGTTGGCGCGACGCCGCTGAGCGCCGGGGGAATTCCCTTCCTTTCCCGTACCGCTTTTATCGAGAGCATCTGCGAGCTGCTTCTGTTCTGTGGCGAGATCCTTTGCTTCATCGCGAAGCGTACCCATCGCCCCTTCCAAGGCAGCTCGCTTGAGCATTTCGGCACTTTTTTCCAGCTGATCGCGCATCTGTTTCTGCTGCGCAGCCAACTGCTCGAGTGACTGCTGTGCCTCCGTGCCGTTCAGACGATCCGTGCTCTTTTCGAGCTGCTGGAGCTGTTTCTGCATTTCCGGCGTCATCGCTTCCCGAAGCATGCGCTGTACGTCCCGCATGCGGTTCGCAAGCGAGGAGTCGAGAGCCCCGGCACTCTTCAGTTTATCCTCGAGCTCCTTTGCCATCTTGCGTAGCGAATCTACTTTTGCACCCATCTGCTGCTGTTCACGGGCCAGCTGTTTGGTTTTTTCCGCAGCAGAAAAACTCATCTGATCTTTCTGCGCCTCTGCTTTCGACGCACCATTTGATGCCGAATTAGTGCCATTCAATTCACGGTTGCGGGATGCGTCGCTCGTATTCTGCTGAAGCTTTCGTTCCTCCGCAGCAAGTTGTGCTGCTTTCGCAGCGAGTGAGTCGGCGAGATCGCGAGCAATTGATCGCTGATCTGACAGACTGGGCACACGAAGCACCACGGCGGGGCTTTGCGTCACCTGGTTCCACGGCGAATCGTCGGTGGCAACCGCCACCACAAAAACGCGATCACCGGGCTGAAGATCCCGTCCTTCGAGCGATACCGTTACGCCGCCTTCAAAAATTGGCGAGGATGGCTGCGCGATATCGATTCGCTCACGCTTGCCTGTAGTACCTGCCACAGCGGCCGCTTCGCGCCATATCTGCAGTCCTACATTGCTCACGCCATGATCATCGCTGGCCATCACAATGATGGGGACGGCGCCTGTGGTTCCGATGATTGTATCGGTGTGAGGCGACTCGATTATTACCTGTGGCGCACGATCCGGAACGACGGTGAAAGCCAGTGCGTCGGGAAGCTCGGGAGGAAGGGTTTCCGCATTGTCGCGTGGCGTCGAGGCAGCAATCCACGTCCATGTGCCGTCGCGATCGAGCGGAATGGTTGCGGACACGGGCGCGCCGTCGGACATCGCAGTTGAGGCGTCGGACGAGAAACGGAGAGTGTCGCGGCCGTCGGTCAACATCGCATCGCGAGCACCGCCGCGCAGAATTGCGGACACTTTCACCCGCGTGCCGCGCGGAACACGTAGCGGCGGTACTGGCTCAAGCGACTCGCTCGAGCGCTGCAGATACGCAGGGAATTGCGCAACTAGGGCAACATCACCGATCCAGCCGCGATCAGCCACGGCAATCGTTGCTTCGGCCACTGGAGCTCGTCCATCGGCTACTCGTATCGACACAGGTGCGCGCACCGAGCCAAGCGACAAAGAGGCCATACCGGTAGATCCGTCAACCAAAACCACGGTATCGCGCCACGCTTCGCCTGCCGCGCGACGTGAAAAAGTCACAGCCTGCCGTCCTTCGGCATGAACACGAGCAGTGACCGGCATACCTCGCGGTACGGCGGCTGGCAGACGGTCGAACGAAAGTGGTGAAAGCAGCGTACCGCGAAACGCCTTGACCGGGTGAACAACGGCTGAAAAGCCATCGTTGGAGCGCGCTGCGGCGAGAGACGCTGCGGCGAGCGTCGCGGTCGCAACGATGGCGGTGACTCCCAGCGCCTTGGCCAGCCTCGTTGATAACCCAGGGGCGAGCCTCGTCGACCTGAGCTTCATGGATACATCTTCTGCCGCTCTCGAACCCAGCACTCCGGAGCGGCCCACCTCCAGTGCGCCGCGAAGCGAACCTGCGCGGAGTCCCTGCTCCATCTCGATGGTGTTGGCCAGCGCGGCTCTCTCGAGGATACTGGAACTGCGGCCACGAAGCCAAACCACCACACCCCATGCTGCGCCCATCGCGAGTACCCACAGCGCAAATGGAACTACACGCGGAAGGGACATCCATCTGCCTCCACCGAGCGCGATAGCACCTACTGTCACCGCCAGCGCGCCAACCGAAATCACCCCAAGCACCACCGCCCCTAACGATTTGCGGAGCAATCCTGCCCGTTCATGAGCAAGGCGTGCCTCGAGAGAACCAGAAGTGGTGCCGTCACCCACAGAACTATCTCGAGCAGGAACGGTCATGGCTGGACTCTGCTGGTTATGGCGTACGTGAAAAGATTTACGCCCATTCTGAGCGCCTGCTCGTGTGTTGCCGGTGGATCAGGATACGTACCCAGGTCTTCCCATCCGTTGCCGAGGTCTGAAGAATATGAGTAGTAAACGGCGAGCCTGTTTCCGATGAATATGCCGAAGCCCTGGGGCGGCTTACCGTCGTGCTCATGAATTTTCGGTAGTCCGTTTGGCATCTCATACACCAGATGATAAATCGGGTGGCTCGACGGCACCTCGACCAGCGGCCTGTCGGGGTAAACACGCCTTATTTCGCGGCGAAAACTTTCGTCGAGCCCGTAATTGTCATCCACGTGCAGGAAGCCGCCGCGCTTGAGGTACTCCCGCAGACGCAAAACCTCTGTATCGCTGAGTTTAATCTCACCGTGGCCGGTAACGTGTAAAAATGGAAAGTCGAAAAGCGACGAATCCGTGAGTCTTATCTTCGCCTCGGTTCTTTCCACCGGCAGCGCGGTACGCTCAGCGATCGCCGTTAGAAGATTTGGAAGACTCGAGGGGTTCGCATACCAGTCGCCTCCTCCGTCGTATTGCAAGCGAGCAATTACAAGGCGCCCCGGTGCTTCCACCTTTGATTCCGAGTCGTCCGGCCGTACGCTGGCGGTGGCTGGTATGGCCAACACCGATGCGAAGATTATCGCCAGTAGCGAGGCGAGTTTCAGCCGGGCCTTAGCGCGATTCGATCGGTTGAATATTACGGAAACGTTGAAGTGCATTTAAGAGCTCAGTCTGTCAGGTGTCGTGAGCGATTCGGTAGGCGACGTTACGGCTGGCACCATGTTGGTCCATCAGCATCTGAACAATCTCCCGCGGACGAAATCCCTGCTTACGCAGATCAATCGCTGCTTCACGAAGCAGGTCGTCGAGCGGAAGCGCCCTCTCGACCGCCGCCAGCAAGATCACGATCTCTCCTTTTGGAGTGCTACTCTCGTAGTACGCAGCGAGTTCGTCGAGCGTTCCGCGCCGGACGTCCTCGAATTTCTTTGTGAGCTCGCGGGCAACCGCCGCCTTGCGGTGTCCGGAAGACATCGCGGCCAGCTCCCGAAGCGTTTGGGGTAATCGTCTGGGAGACTCGAAAAGGATGGCCGTGTGCCCGAGAGTAGAGAGCTTTTCCAGAATCTCTATTCGCTCAGCACCCTTTCGCGCGAGAAAGCCAAACATCGTAAACGGCAATGCGGGCAAGGCGCTGGCGACAAGTGCCGCCAGGACCGCCGATGCACCCGGAATCGGCACGACACGAAGACCCGCCGCGACCACCGCGTCGACCGCCCGCAGGCCGGGGTCGGAGACCAGAGGTGTGCCGGCGTCGCTGATCAGTGCGATAGCCTCGCCATTCTGGAGACGTGTAACTAGCCTCGCGGCGACGCTGGCTTCGTTGTGCTCGTGAAGCACCACTGTGGGTGTACGGATGCCGTATCGCGAAAGCAGCGTCCGCGATTCTCGCGTGTCTTCACAGTAAATGGCCGAGCTGTGGGCCAGCACGGAGAGGGCGCGAAGGCTGATGTCAGCGAGGTTGCCAATCGGGGTGCTCACGATATAGAGCACGCCGGGCTCAACCGTATCAGGGACGAGCGCCACCATTCTGCCCGTAAGCGCAGCCAGCTCGGAAAGTTCGGTTTGTTGCGAAGGAGCGGGTAAAGTCACTTCCAAATCACTTTCATTGCCGCCTTAAATGCAATGCGCCCGGAGTTTTAAGCTCCGGGCACATCGCCACTAACTGCCACTAACGGGAATCAGCCGAATACGGACTTGCCGTCAGGCGTGTTCCTTGAACTTTGCTTCGAGCGCCGGACGTGGTACGGCGCCGACAACCGTGTCAACAAGTTTTCCGTCCTTGAAGAAGAGGATTGTCGGTATGGAGCGCACGTTGAACTTCATGGCCGTCTTCTGATTGCTGTCTACATCGAGTTTGGCCACCTTAGCTTTTCCGTCGTAGTCGACAGCAAGCTGCTCGACGATTGGGCCTATCATGCGGCACGGTGCGCACCACGAAGCCCAGAAATCAACAACCGCAAGGCCTTTGTGACCTTCGATCTCGGTTGCAAAAGTGTCATCCATCACTTCCATCGCGTTCGCCATTCCTTACTCCTGTGCGATGAGGTCGACAAAAGCGACCGTCGCAACTTTTGGGATTAATATTGACTCATTCGTCTCAGCGACAAACAAGTGAGTACTCCTTCCAACCTTCCAAACCTGACACTGCGTGACACCAATCGAGAGCAGTACGACATCTCAGAGGTCCGAAGTTCGCGGTACACGGATAGCACATATCGGCATCGCACTACCCGCAAATGATTCATTGATGCCGTTTCTTCGCGATGTACTCGGGATGCCGGCGGTACACCTTGGAAACGCAGACGGTGCAACCATTGCTGGTGTGAAAGCCGGCGAATCGCTCGTGGAACTGCTGGAACCCCAATCAGACAACTCTCCCATCGGCAAGTTCATTGCCAAACGAGGAGCTGGCATACATCACATTTGTTTTGCGGTAGACGACCTCGACGCGATGCTTGACAAGTGCAGACAGGCTCAGGTGCGGTTGATCGACGAAACGCCCCGCCTGGGAGCCGAAGGAAAAAGGATTGCCTTCCTTCATCCATCGAGCACTGGCGGAGTGCTTATTGAATTATCCGAATACTAGTCAATGCGTTCCCAACATCGGTTTCAGGAGCAGAAATCACGAAGAGGCGCCAGATCGGCGTCCGTGAGAAACCATCTGCCGCCGGGACCTTGAACGGTGGTCAGCGTAGTTTTAGCCGATGCTCCCCTGCGGGCAAGCGAGATTGACCAGGTTTGGCGGCCACCGGTCTTGAGTTGCGGGCTATCGTCCACCAAGCTCCAGCGATCGTGCTGCAACAGGCACTGCATGACGATGAGTCTTTTCTCGAGTTCATCGCGCTTGAACTGATCCCTTCCAGGGCCCTTTTCGTTGCCCCAGATCGTGGACATAGCCTGCAGATCGGCCTTTTTGACTGCTGCCATGAAGCCCTCGACGGCTGCTTTTGAGGAGCCCATTCCGACGGTGTTTCCAGACGGCATGTTCACCGAGGAGTTCCTTCCCCCGACGGGGGAAGGAGCGTTTACCTGCCTCTGAGTGCACGCGGATATTCCAAATGCCATGGCAACCAGCATCACCTGACGCACCACAAGTACCTCCAACGTTGATTTTCGGCATACAAATTCGCGCGAAACTCGCGCAAACCGTTACCGTGTTGATGTCCGGCGAGCGGTCCCATTACGGGAGTGCCCCTGCAGCGCGACGCAGATCGTTCAAACTGCACCGTTGTCACGAACACCAGCCTTACGCAATCTAACCATGGCAATTCCGCCGGATTCCACCAGGCCGCTGTACCAGAGGCTCTACGTGAACATCGACCATATCGCCACCGTGCGACAGGCGCGCGGTGGTGTCGAACCGGATCCGCTGCCCGCGGTGCGGGTCTGTGAAACGGCCGGCGCCGATGGCATAACAGCTCATCTTCGCGAAGACCGTCGACACATCAATGACGACGATATTGTGCGTATATCCGCAACAGTGTCGACTGTGTTCAACTTCGAATGTGCAGCCACTGAAGAAATGCTCGCCCTGGCAGAACGGCTGAGACCCTATGCGGTAACGCTGGTTCCCGAGCGGCGGGAAGAGGTAACCACTGAAGGAGGCCTGGACCTCGTTCGAGGAGCTCAGACTATTCGGGCGGCGATCAGCAGGTTGAAACCTGCCGGGGTGCGCGCCAGTCTTTTTATCGACGCCAGCATAGATTCGGTGCAAAGGGCTCACGACCTTGGGGCAGACGCCGTGGAGCTGCATACCGGTCCTTATTCTCACTCATCGGTAAGTTCGCTTCCCCGTACGCAGACTCTCAACGCGTTGCGCCAGGCAGCTGGCGCCGCGGCCAGGCTCGGCATCGCGGTACATGCCGGGCATGGTCTAACGGCCGGAAATGTCTACGAGGTGTCGGCAATTCCGGAGATCGAGGAGCTGAACATCGGACATTCGATAGTCAGTCGGGCGATTTATATCGGGCTTCATGAGGCAGTGCGGGAGATACGACTTATCATGAACGACGCTCGCGCTTCACTCGCCAGTTCAGAATTCTGAGCACACATCATAAGCAGGCAATGAGTAAGTAATGAGTACGCAACAGAGCGCAGTCCATTTCTTTCAGAGTGAAGCACGCGAGCAACTTGATCAGCTCGATCAACTTGTCGACGTAAGCGAAGGATCAACGCCGGAGCCCGGTCAGCTCGTGTCGTACGCTGGCGCCATTCGAGGGGGCGCAATTCTGATCGGTCTCGACGGCCTGCCCGATCTTGCAGGAACGATCGAGCGGATAGCTGTGGGGCTCGGAGACGGCGAACTTCGGTGGGACCAAAGACTCCAGTTTGCCCTCCGTGGAGCTTTGGCTGAGCTTCGTGCCCTTGTCGAATCCGCCGATAACTGGGGAGACGCCGAGCAGCGCCGCAGCCGCACTCAATCGGTTGCGTTGGCTGCTGTTGCCGCCGGTTACCTCGCAGCTTCCGCAGTTGTGAGCGAGCCGTCTGGCAAGATCGTACCAATCAGTCGGTTGTTTCATGACGACGGCTTGCCGGCAATCCTGCACCGCAATCCAAGTCCGGCCAGCACACTAGCTCAAAGCTTTCGCACTGATATCGCTGCTTCGGCGAACGCTGTTGACAATGACGCGTCGGCGCTTTCGTCCGGCGAGAAATCGCCGAACCGCGTTTCACTTGGCGATTCGCTTCGACGTGCGCTGCTTTTGCTCTCGGACATGGCTGAAAGTTATGGCGCGGCGAGTATCGCCACTCTCGCCGTACGCATGGCCCGTGCTCCGCTAGCGGAGCCAGCAGAGCGAAGCACCGTCGCAGAATTTACGGCGCTTCTGCAAAACCGGAACATCACCGATCAGGAGCTCGCAGCCCGCGTCAAGTCTACAAGCATCAAGTGGGAAGGTCAGTCCAGGCGCGCAACGTCGCCGACCAATGCTCCGGCTATCAACTCCGACTCCGCGCTGGTACCCATCGACAAGCTCCTGTATCGGGGCCAAAGGGCAATCGAGCGAGCCCGCGAAGTTCGCGACGAAATAAAGCTTCATCGGCGGCGCGGAACGCTGGCCGAGGCCTCGGCTGGGGCACTGCTCGACGAGCTTTCTGACTTGCTCGACCTGGCGGCTACCACGTGAAGTTCGATTGGAAAAGCGCCCTTGGCATCGTCCTGAGCGTGATCCTGCTTTGGTGGACCTTGCGCGGTGTTTCGTTTTCCGAAGTGTGGGACGTTGTTCGCCAGGCCAATGCTCTTCTCCTCGCGTTTAGTGTCGTCGTCGCTACATGCATTTTCCCGTTGCGGGCGCGACGATGGCGCACGATTCTCGAACCAGTAGCCGGCCACATCAGTTTCGGTCCGCTGTGGCGAAGCACTGCCATCGGGATGATGATGAACAACGTCTTCCCTCTTCGCGCCGGTGAATTTTCGAGAGCGTTTTCGCTTTCGCGCGAAGTGCCGCGTGTACCTATAACCACCTCACTGGGCTCACTTGCGGTTGATCGGATATTCGACGCAATCGTGCTGCTTACGCTGATGTTTCTTGCGTTGCTCGATCCGGCGTTTCCCCCTGGAACGCATATTTTTGGCAGAACAATTCCTGAGTTTGCGGCAGGCGGAGTAGTCGTCGTCGCAGCACTGATGGTGATATGCTATCTGGCGGTTCTTCAGCCGGAGCGACTCATGCGCCTCACCGCTTGGATTGCAAACATCATTATCCCGAAACACCAGGCTACGCTCGTGCAGTTTGTCGAGCATGGTGTGGGCGGACTGGCTGTGCTCAAGGACACCCGCAGATTTCTTGGCGTTCTCTTCTGGGCACTCGCTCACTGGCTTGTGCATGCGCTGGGAATCTTTCTCTCTCTTCGCGCGCTCGGCATCCACGTACCGTTTTCCGCCACGCTATTTGTTCAGGGAATACTGGGTATCGGCGTTGCGATTCCCTCGTCTCCAGGCTTTTTCGGTGTTTTTGAATTGGCAGCGGTGGTTGGCCTTGGAGTTTACGGCGTTCCGAAAGAGTTAGCGATAAGCTGGGCACTTGCTTACCACATCCTGACCTTCATCCCGATCACGGTCATGGGCGCCCTTTACTTCACCCGTCTCGGCCTCAGTATAGGTACCGTTCGGCGTAACGCGGAAGCAGCCGCAGGCAGTGGCTGAGCGATGGCAGCTTTGCTATCCGAAAAATCATCGGGTTGTACATACCGTTCCCATGCAAAAATCAATCTCCTGCTGCATGTGCTTGAGCGGGAGGAGAGTGGCTTTCACTCCATTGAGACTCTCTTTCAACGAGTTGCCCTGCACGACACCATACATGTCGAAATCGCTGCCGATGTTCGATCGATTCGATGCGATGGACCGTCGATGCCGAAAAGCGGCCTCGGTTTACCTGAGCAGAATCTCGCCTGGCGAGCCGCCGATTTGTATGCACGCGAAACCGGCTGGGATTGCGGTTGGGAAATATCACTGGAGAAGCGCATTCCCGTTGGCGGTGGACTCGGCGGCGGCAGCTCGAACGCGGCCACTACGCTGATGGCGATGAACGCCTTGGCGAGAGAACCTCTGTCGAGGGACGAGCTGATAAACATGTCGGGCGCGCTTGGGTCGGACGTTCCCTTTTTCATGAGCGGCTATTCGCTTGCTCTGGCCTGGAGCAGGGGCAACCGATTGCTCGAACTCGATGGATTGCCGCCGACAAACGTGCTGCTTGTAACATTCGAGACGGGCATCAACACCGCCGAGGCGTATGGAGCTTTGTCCGGGGCGCGTGGCGCAGAAAAGTCTTCTCTCGCGTATCCGAAATCGACCTTCACGCAGTGGCAAGCGATTGCCACGATTGCGTCTAACGACTTTGAGACGCATGCTATGAAAAACCATGTTGGCGTAGCATCCGTGCTGCCTGTGCTTCGCGATGAAGCTGCGCGCCTGGAGCTGTCCGGGGCATATGCCGTCGGCATGATGAGCGGTAGCGGTGCAACGTGTTATCTGTTGCATCCTCCCGATATCGAGCCGTCTGTATCGATCGAGCCCACGATGGCGGGGCGACCTGTACTTGTCCGGACTACCACTTGGTGATGCCTCCGATTACGGCGAATAAATGAGAGTGTACTCGTGTGCTTGTCGCTGGAGCAACGATGGTACATCATGGCAACAAGTGTGCACCACCGAATTTGAACTGCCACGCCCTGTACCTGTCCCTTTTCTACCACGGTAAGCGCAAGCTGATGAACAATCCTCCAAACCAGTCAACGCAGAACCGCCTGCCAACGGCCCCCGCCTCCCCCGACCCGGTTGCACGTAGCATACTGGTTGTCGATGACAGCATAGATGCAGCGGAAAGCATGGCCATGCTGCTTCGGCTCAAGGGGCATGCAGTCCGGGTAGCGTATAACGGCGCGGATGCTCTGGAAATGGTCGCGAACGAGCCACCGTCGGTAGTTTTGCTGGATATCGGATTGCCAGGTATAGACGGTCACGAAGTCTGCCGACGCATCCGGGAGTCGGGGGTAACCGAAGCGCGAATAATTGCCCTGACAGGTCACGGACTAGACGAAGACCGCGAACGCTCCAAGGCGGCCGGCTTTGACGCACACGCGGTCAAGCCGGTTGCCCTGGCCGAAATTCTGAAAATAATTTCGTCTTAGCCCTTTACCAGTTTTTTGAGCTCTGTAACTGCTGCCTCCAACTGCTGGTCTCTTCCCCTGCTCGCCGGCCCATACTCGTTCATGACTTTGACGTCGGGCTCGGTTTGCATATTCTCGAGATACTTTCCGCTTATGGCGTCTTTTACTCCAACGCCGGGCACTCCCCAGCGCAGACCGTCTGTAAGCGTTTCCCATCCGGCAAAAGTACAAGTGCCCGGAGTCGGCATTCCTACCAGCGGTCCTAACTCCAGCTGTTTGTAGGTAAATGCGTAACAGTGGCCGTCACTGTAGTTGGCCTCGTTCGCCAGTGAAACACTGGGCTTCGTCCAGCGAAAGTTTGGCTCGTAGCCGTTGCTCCGCGTATCGGTTGTGTAATCGAAAAATTTCTTCCCGCTGAGGAACATTGCGAGGTCTGCGACGAGATCACCGCCCCCATTGAATCGGGTGTCGACCACGAGCGCTTTTCTCGTGACATACTTGCCCATGACCTCCTCGAATGTAGTGCGATAAGCGCCATCGTTCATACCGGGAATGTGCACATAGCCGAATTCACCATTGCTCAACCGGTCAACTTCATCTGCGTTGCGCTTCACCCAACGTGAGTAAAGCAATCGGTTCTCTTCGGCCAGTGAAACCGGCTTGACGACCACGTCAAAGCTTTTGCTTCCGTCAGCCACGGAAAGAAGCACGTTTCTTCCCGCCTTGCGATTGAGAAGCTGCGCAAAGTCACGATCAGCAGTGATATCAACTCCATCGATCGAGTTGATAATCATACCCGGCCGAACAGCGATACCCTCGCGGTCTAACGGGCCTTCGCGTAGGACTTCGACCACCTTTACTCCGCGTCCTTTATACGTCTGATCGGGGAAGATTCCCAACGACGCGGTGGCATCATCACCGCTCGACGTCGAGGAATAGGTCGAGCCGCTGTGGCTGATGTTGAGCTCACCGAGCATCTCGCTCATCATCTCCGCGAACTCGAAATTGTTGCCGATGTGAGGAAGGTATCGGGCGTACAGCGGCCCTAGAGCGGCCCAGTCGACTCCGTGATAGCCCTTGCTGTAGAAAGTATCACGTGTCTTCCGCCAGACGTGGTCGAACATCGCGGCACGCTCGGCATCACCGTCGACGAACATCTCACCGTTTATAGGCACCGCGTCACGTTTCGAGGTGGCAACATCGATGCGCGAGATTGAACCGTCGGCAAGTAGGAAAATATTCTTCTGCTCGCGATCCCAGGACATGCTTCCGCCATTGGCGCTGAGTGCCAGCAGCTGCTTGGTTTCGCGCGTGCGAAGATTTGTGGTCCAGAGATTCATTCCTTTTTCGAAGCGCGCCAGATAGTAAAGTGTTTCACCATCCTTGTTTACAAGTGCATCGCCCAGAGAAGACGAGTGGATTGTAAGACGGAGCTTACGCGTAAGGGCTCTTCCCAGATCGAGAGCTACCGGCTCGACCTTGGCCACCAACACTTTCTTCGACGAGTCGCGCTTAGCCGCTTCTGCTTTTTCCTTGTCGGTCTTTGTCTCGCCTTCCTTCACCAATGCGAGTTCTTCTTTCGTCAGACGGGCGCGGTCCCATGACTCGCCGGTGAAGTACATCGCATAAACGTCCTGCTGGCTTCCACCACCCTGGGCAACTGACTTGAGGCCGTCGCGGTTCGAAAACCAGAGCATCGCGGTACCGCCGAGAATCCAGTGGGCCCGCGCATCATTGAAACCACTTTCTGTGAGATTGACGGCCTTGCTCCTTCCGTCTGTGCCAACGATACCGACTTCTCCTGGCGCTATACCTGGTACCGAATAGTCGAACAGGATGTATCTACCGTCGGGGCTCCATTCGAACTGATGGTTGGGGTTCGTTGCGAAGAGCTCTTGCTCCGTAAGCAGCGTCTGGGACTGCCTGGTAACAACGTTCATCACCTTGAGCGTATTGCGATCTTCGATCCATGCAAGCTCCTTTCCGTCGGGAGAAAACTCGGGCTGATAATTCTGTCTCTCGTTCACGATCAGTGGGCTTTCCCGAAGAACGGTTGACGCATAGAAATAAGGTTCCTCAGAACGCGTTTTTCTCGCTTCGTAGATTCCCCATTTGCCGTCACGTTCGGAGGCGTAGGCAATCGCCTTTCCATCCGGTGAAAATGAGAGACCGGTTTCCGATGCAGGCGTGCTGGTAATACGCTTGGTGATACCACCTTCCACGCTCGTTACGAATACATCTCCTCGAAAGAGGAACGCCACTTCCTTTCCCGTGGGTGAAACAACCATCTCACGGGCACCGCCGGTTACCGCCACCACACGCTCGGCGTTGGCCTTTGCGTCGGTGGCAATAGCGATCGCTACGCGACGCGGCTCTTCACCTTGCTTCATCGTGTAGACGTGCCCGTCAAAACCGAAGCAAAGTTTGTCGTCAGCGGACGCGCTGAGGAAACGCACCGGCATTCCCTTGAATCTGGTGAGCTGGGTGTCAGCGCCACCTGCCAACGACATTTTATGTACGTTGAATGACCCACTCGCTTCACTGAGATACGCGATTGACTTGTCGTTGTCGGTGAACACGGGGTTACGGTCTTCTCCCGCAAACGACGTAAGTTTTCGGTGAACCCCGGCTTTGACATCATAGACCCAGATATCCCGGGCAATTGCCGATACGTGATGCTTTCTCCAGCTGTTCTCCCCTCCCTTCTTGTCCTGATAAACCATCACTTCGCCGTTGGAGCTCACTCTCACATCTTCTGCCGGAGTGGTGAGCACCTGTAATGGTCGACCGCCGGCCGCAGGTACAGTGTAGAGCTCCGGCTGCGAGGCCGTCGGGTAAAGCCTGTTGCTGGCTGCGTCGATTCGCGCTGCGCCGAAAACGACATTTGAATCGTCCGCCGAGAACGAATATGGGTACTCGTTCGTGGAGTGAAATGTGAGTCTCCGCGCGGTTCCGCCTGTGGCCGGCATGACGTACACGTCGAAATTTCCAAAGCGATCGCTGGCGAAAGCAATCTGCTTACCGTCCCGACTCCATACCGGCATGAAGTCCTGCGCGGGATGAGCCGTAAGCGGGACAGCGGCTCCGCCCCCGGAAGACACTCGATACAGGTCACCTTTGTAAGTAAAAACAATTGTCTGACCATCCGGCGAGATCGCCGGGTATCTCATCCAGCTAGCGGCGCTGTCCGCCCCGGAAGTCGTTTGGACGCTCTGCGCAGTGGCAACCGAGCTTTTTGCCACGGCAAGAAGTAGTGAGGCGCCGAATAGCGCAGCACTAATGGATCGGACTCTTTTCGTCATCGGTTAGGTCGGGAAATCAGGAGAAGTCATTGTGCGTCAACAGGGGCGCCGATCACTCTGTGCTGGATTCTAAAGCCGCGTCGGTCGTCGTGCACTTGCCGAATCCGGGCATGTTCACTAAATCGACGGCTTCGTCAATGTCGCTCCCTCACCTCGGATGAGAAAGGCGGCCCAGCGCTTCCATCTCCCAGGAGCCGTCCTTGCACTCGATGTCGTCGGGAACTCGCATCAAATCGATCATCGGCGGCTCCATCGGAAATCTCGTCGAGTGGTACGACTGGTATGTCTACTCGGCCTTTTCCCTCTATTTCGCCAAGGCCTTCTTCCCCAGCGGAGATCAAACAGCCGAACTGCTGAATGCGGCTGCGGTGTTTGCCGTTGGCTTTCTCATGAGACCAGTGGGCGGATGGCTGTTGGGCCGGTATGCTGACCGACGCGGACGGAGGGAGGCACTTACAGCATCGGTGGCCATGATGTGCACTGGCTCATTGGTAATCGCACTGACCCCAAGCTATGCCACGATAGGGGTCGCGGCGCCAGCACTACTGATCGTCGCGCGTTTGCTGCAGGGACTCAGCGTAGGGGGCGAGTACGGCGCGAGTGCCACTTATCTCAGCGAGATGGCAGGGCAGCGCCATCGCGGGTTCTGGTCGAGTTTTCAATACGTAACGCTCATCATGGGCCAGCTTCTCGCTCTCGCGGTGCTGTTACTTCTTCAACAATTTCTCACTTCCCAACAGCTTGACTCATGGGGCTGGCGGATTCCGTTTCTGATTGGTGCTGCATGTGCGGTTGTGGCGGTCTGGTTGCGTCGAGGCCTCGCAGAAACGGAAACTTTTGTCAGACTGAAAAAACAGAAAGCTGCGACCTCGTCGCCCGTGGATTCTCAACAGCAGGTGGTGATGGGATCAACGGTGCGCGAACTCGCAAAACACCCTCGAGCAGTTCTAACGGTGCTCGGATTAACGGCTGGCGGCACCGTCGCGTTTTACACTTTTACCACGTACGCGCAGAAGTTTCTCGTCAACACCGCGGGTTTTTCCAAATCCGATGCAACTTTCACCTCAGCTTGTTCGCTGTTGCTGTTCATGTTTCTTCAGCCACTGGTGGGTGCTATTTCCGATAGGGTTGGGCGGCGTCCCGTGCTAACAGCCTTTGGCGTTCTTGGAGTCCTCGGCACTGTTCCGATGCTGACTGCGCTCGGTAGCACGAACTCTATCGCGGGTGCTTTCTGGCTACTGGCCCTCGCTCTCACCGTGATCTGCGGCTACACGTCAATCAACGCGGTCGTCAAGGCGGAGCTCTTTCCCCCTCAAATACGTGCTCTTGGCGTCGGCCTTCCC
>JBBSTN010000029.1:0-16769 GCA_038235845.1 Gemmatimonadales bacterium
GAAGATCTTACGCACGATTCGACGGGTGCCTCAACTGATGGTGAGGTCACTTGCCGAAGTAATGCGTTCCCCTTACGTTCGTCAGTAGGGGGATCGCACTATTTTAGGAGAACGTGATGGCCCATAAAAAGACATCGGCTGTATCATCGACCGGCCCATCGTCCCTGAGATCGTCGAGAACATCGACGGCACAGGTGCCGCGCTCCGGCGGCGGCAAGGACGCCCCGGTCGGTTCGGGCCGGCGCCAGGGAGAAACCGCGGGCAAGGTTGTAGGCGCCGGAACACCTGCGCACCACCGGTCAATCAATAAAGCGTCCTTGGGCAATTCCGGGGCAGTAGGTGCATTAAAAGGGGGCATCCGTAGCATGCTCACGACCAAGTCACAGACGACGCTGCCGCGAGGCGTGCGGGACGCCCTCCATGTGGGCCCGGGGGATGAGCTATTGTATGAGATTCAAGGGAATAGAGCCACGATCCGACGCGCCCCACTGTCGGGAAGCGACAATGAGGATCCTGTACTTCTCGGGTTCCTCGACCTACTCGAGCGGGATCTTGCCCAGCACCCCGGCAGCGCGCGCGCGCTGCCCGCTGCGCTGCTGGCACGAATGCAACGGCTTGCCGAGGCGGCGGGGGTTGTCGACCCCGATGAGCGGATTGACGGCGCCGTTGCACTCTGAGGAGATCTCCCCATCACGCTCCCGAAGCGCGCCTAACCTAGCCTCGAAGCCGGGCCGCCACTCACACCCGCCATCTACAGTGGACGGGGCGACGGTCGTCAACAGCTGGACCCTCCTATTCCACCCAGCGCTCGTCGAGCAGCTTCAGCGGCTCATCGAGGCGGCAGACCGCGATCTCGCGAAACAGGATAGCAAGGGGGGCCGCCGCTCCGGTACCGCCGCGACCTCTAACCAAAAGGTGCTGTCGTATCTCTACGACTCAATGCTCAAAGAAATCCCGCAGGACCCGACGGCAGCACGGTATCGGCAAGGCAATACGCTCGGCGCGGCTCGACGGCACTGGTGCCGAGACAAATTCGGCGCTGGACGGTTTCGCCTTTTCTTTCGATACCTCACCGAGCTCAAATGCATCATTTACGGCTGGGTGAATGATCAAGACAGCCTCCGGACTTATGGCAGCAGCACGGACGCGTATCGCCGCTTTGGGGAGCAACTCGACGCTGGGCATCCGCCGGATGACTGGGACGCGCTCCAGGCGGAGGCAAAGGCGAAAGCCAATACTGAGCGGGTCTCACACGCACTGACCCAGGCGAAGCGGCGCGTCGAATAGGCTCACCAAACCAAACGCGTTGACGACGCGACTCGCGAATCTGGCACCCACGAAGTGGGGCCGGGGGGCCGTCGGGCTACAAACGTGCCGGGGAAGCGCATGCCGGTATGTGTCCGCGATGCGTGCGGCTAAAGCGGCATGATCGACGGCATCATGCGCAGTCACGCTAGCAGTGGCCGGCTGACCCACGCGAACGCCGAAAGTGCGAGATTACGGGCAGGCGAGGTGCTAGTTCGTCAGCGACTCCACCGGATGGCCGTCGCAACGGCCGCGGGGGGTAACGATAGCGCCGCTCGGCGGGCAATATCTGGGGCCACTTCGGAGTCCGCACCTAGTCGAAGAGCACTTGGCACGGTGTATATCTTCATGCGTGCCGGCAGCAGGTGAACTGATTGTGGCCACCAAGCATCTGAATCTCACAGGCGTACTCTACGGCGCGCTTTCTCGACGGCCTCGGTCTTGAGATACTCTTGGTCCGAGCCCAGATCAGCGCAATCTCGCTTTCAAGCGATTCCACCATGCTGTTGGTTCCAGAGCTTCCTTCTCGTCCGTGGGACCGCCCGCGGACGCGGCGTCCACGCGACTCTCACCATATTCCGCCGCGAGGTCTCCACAGGTGGCGGCCCGGCTTTTATCGATCTCTTCGTGAGTGCACGCATAACTCCACTCCACTCTATTTCGACAAATCCAGTAGTGCGACCGGCAACCGTATTGGTGATTGCCAATCGACGGATAAAGTGTGACTGACCGCCCATCGTATTGCAGCTGCCAGCCCGCAGGCGATAGCGGAGTTACCACGCGTACCCCGCAGCCGCAGGCGCAATTGTGCACGACGGAATTGAACGCCATCGAGATGTACAGCACGCCCTCCTCTAGCATCGGCGGCAAGACTTCTACGAACTTGGGTTCAAGAATCGACATTGAACTCATCTCAACGGGTGCTGATCATCATTCGCTATTCCATTGCCTTCGATCATGAATGCGCTGTGCCCTTCCTGTTCGAGATCGGCATAGAAGCCGCATTGTTGTTTCCATTGGATGACCGCCATGACGGCATTCAGTGCGTTGAGCTCAGCAATTTGGATGTTTTGCCCGTATACATCGGCTTCCTCGTCCCGAGCACCGAATGACACGCGATCAATCACGTGACTCCATCGGTTCGGGCTAGCCGAGGTTATGGCGACTTGTCCGGCGAGTCCGTTGGGTGTTTGATGGACGCCCATGCCGACGATGAAGCAGTGCGCACTCGATGTTTGCAGCGCGCCGATTATCAGCTTACGAGCGGGCCCTGAATCCACACATACGAAAACGGTGTGCATCTCAGCCAACTTGTCGACGTTCGTTTCGTCGACATAGCATGGATGGGCGACGATAGACCGGCGCATGGGGTCGTACTTCGCCTGAAGGTAGGCGACCTTCGACGGTCGTGCGCGTAGTTCGAGCAGTGACGCAGCTCCTGGGGCGCGAAACGCGTTGTGTTGGAGAAATTCGTCACCATCATACAGATGGATCTCTTGCACGGGAGTCTTCGCGAGGAGATCAAGCACATACGCGCCCGTACCGCCCAAACCTACGATGGCCACTTTGCCCACTTTCAACTTCGTCGTAAGCGTTGCGATACCCGCGAGGGCCGACGCGTTTTCGGTGTAACGGAAGACCGAGGTTTCCTCGCTGATCTCGCGCACACCAAATGTACGCGCCGTAGCCGTGGAGTCGAGAAGCTCAGCGGGCGCCGAAATCCGGTTCACATATTCACTAATTTTGTCATAGAAATTCGCATATTTTTCAGCTGGCTTGGGCTTGGCGGAGAAGGAGTGGTCGACAGTCAAGTCCGTCTCGACCGCCCGACGTTCGGATCCGTGAGCAATTTCGCTCATCAACCGCCCATCACTGTGGCACGGATGCTCTCCCGCCCACATAGCCACATGGTCCCTGGGTGCCGCTGCTACGTCCCCTGCGAACGTGATCGCCATGACGAGCTTGCCGAGGCGAACGCTTGGTCCGGTGGCTACATACGGCACGTCGTGCAGTACGAGGTGGCCTCCACAAATCTCAAGTACGTAGCCCTCGTTGGCTAGGCGTCGGAGATCGGCGCTTTCGCCGATTCTACGATCTGTCAGTGGCCGTGACACTGAAAATCATCTCCTGTTTGACTTTCACCGTCTGACCGGCGACCAGCGTGCCGGTCGGCTTGTTGCCATGACCGCGCTGATACGTGACGCTGTATAGCATATTCTCGCCCCTTGGCAGTCCGCTCGCGAGCGCCACTACCTCGTCGAAGGAGACTTCCCTATCAGACAGGATGCGCGCTTCTGCATTGACGAAGATCGTGAGTTGCTTCTGCTCTTCCCCGCCGTTGCTATTGCCAGCGAGTGGAGAATCATCTTGCAAAACGTTGTGTCCCATTTCGACTCCTTTTGACTTTGATGTTTTGAGTGAGCGTGCAGGCTATCCGGTGCGCAAACTCGGCTTTAGCGATTCTGATCCTTGGGCGGATTCGGATCGCCGCCATAACTATTCTTGGTGCCGATCCGCCCATCTTTGTTATGGATCGTGTGTTCAACCTTTGCTTGTCGGGCCTTGGCCCTTCCTTGCTCAACCGCTCGCTCCTTGAGCCGATGGTTGCTCAGCACATCACCGCCCTGCTGATTAACCCAGCCTTTTCCGGCCGGGTTTGGAGTGGTGTGCACTCCCGCGTTTTTTCTTGCCGCCATGGTGACTCCTTGCGTATCGTTGGGTCCTAGCGTGAAGGCTGATACAGTCGTATCCTTCACAGAACAGCCGTTTCATCTATGAAACAACGGAAGGCTAACGAGCTCAAGTGCTTGTGTCAACCATGCAACAGGCGTTTCATTAATGAAACGCCATATTCCTACAGACTTACATGCCGATTTCCGTACCTGTTGAGCAGTTAGGCGCTGAGTTGCGCCGCCGACGCGCCGATCTTGGGGTGTCGTTACGCGTAGTTGAAAAGCACACGAACATCAGTGCCGCGACCCTTTCCAGGATCGAAAGGGGCAGCATACCCGAAGTCTCCGTAATAGAACGCCTCGCCACATGGCTCAAGATCATGGTGCATGCGAGTGGGGGCGCGGTTGTGCAGGACGATCACCCGGTGCGCACTGACGCCGACTTGCGTCGCACCATAGAAATTCATCTGCGGGCGAATAAGCACATGCCGGAAGAGTTGGCTCGTTCTATTGCGAACACATTCGATACAATTGTGCGAGTTGAAGCCGAGAAAGCTGAAGACAAAAAGAGTGCACTTGAAGGAAGGAGCACGCAGTCCGCTAAGAGCTCAGGTGACGGACGTTAGGTCGAGTACTCCTGTACGACATCCGCGAGTGGGCGCTTTTGCCGCACTTGTCGATGCGCCTAGCACCGTTTCGACGCGCTCCTCTTTGATTGCTGCCTAGTCGTGACTCCGGCTTTTCTGCCGTTCACGCCCAACGGTCGAGCCACCGAGCACGCGGCCATTGCGGTAAAAAAGCATCTTGGCCTCGGGCCGGACCAAGCGGTCGATCCCTTCGATGTCTTGCCGGATGTGCCGGCGCGACTCATTGATGTGGCGTTGCTCGATCCGGAATTACTTCTCAAGCATGCCAATGGGTGGTCGGGGATTGGATTTGGATGCATTGGCCAGGAAGGTGAGGAACTCATCGGATTGAATCCGACACATTCCGAGAAAAGGCAGCGAGCAACACTCATGGAAGAAATCGTGCACATCGTACTCGATCATCCCAAAACTACTTTAACCGTTACCAGCGGTGGCCTGACGACGATCCCCGAATTCATCCACGACGCCTCCATCTCTTCAATAGAAAATACCAAATTGCGCGGTGCGGTCGACCGCTCAGCTCGTACCTTTTCAAACCAAGTGGAGGACGACGCGTTTAACGTTGGCGCCGCTTGCATCATACCATATCGACACCTGTTCGATGCCGTCCACAAGCGGCAAGAGCACCTACGGACGATTGCCGCGCGATTCAACGTGAGCGAGGATCTCGTCACCTATCGGATCAAGCGCGCTGGTCTGTCGAAGGTCTACGGGAAGCACAACGGAAAGTCGCGGTGAACACCAAAGCCGCATCTGCTGCGCAGTTGCTGCAACAGATTGGAGATGGGTGCTTGTAGATTCGGCTCCATGATCTCCCGCCCTAACTGCCCGCAGGCCGCTCGAGCCTTTAAAGCGCGCGGCCTCCCGGAGTTACTAGCCTCCAAGCCCAAGTGCAACATCCAGCCGCGTGTGAGTTTTGGGTAGCGCGCTCGAAGGGCCACGATCTCATCACGAGCACCAACAGACCGCGGCAATCGCCTGCGGGACCTACTGCACTCGCGGCAATGCTCAGGTTAGAGACCTACGCGGGCTGGCCCGGCCTTCAACTGTACGCAGTCGCTAAATGTTTGGGAAGCGAGGGCGCGCCGGCCCGCCACCCGAGGTCCGCCGATGGTCAGGCTTGGCTTGATCGTCAAGTCGCGAGTGGAAGCTAAGCTCCCTCCGCCGATGATGCGCTCATGGGCCGCGATTTGGTCTGAGCTTCGGCCCGGTTCGGGTGGTCGGCTCCAGCCGATGTACAAAGGTGAGGAACATGCGACCGTCCTCTGCTAAGATAGAGCCCGTGAACGCGGTCTCCCCGGGCGGCGGTGGTTGAAAGTTCGCAGAGCTATGACGTGTCTCGATCGCGAAGGGCGTCATGCCTCTGCGAATGCGGCTTGGTGTAGATATAGGAAGCGTTGGGTTATCAGATGATTTCCGTCGAGCGGGCTTCTTCATACAGCGAGGGGTGAGGGTTTCTCTGCAGCTTACCAGCTCTGTAGGGCCCGCAGCTATGATCAGGGGCTGTCTCCAGGCGCCACGCGGGCTGCTCCTCGCTGCGCGGCACACGGCTCTGATCGGATGCTTGGCGAAAGTGTCAGCAATGCTGTAGGCGCCGCTGGAGGCCATCGTGAAGCGCGCAGAGGCAGCGGGCGCGACCGTGGACGCGACCATTATAGAGTGGGCGCACGCGCCGCCATCGGAGTTTCTCAAGCGCCCGGGGTTACCCTTACGGCGGTAGAGGATCGTCGACGAGGGCGCCGCGTGCTAACGTCGCTGATGCGCCCGTACAACAGCATAAAGGTTTCCGAAACGCCGATGCTGGTTGCGGGGCGGCATTATGCACATTGACCGAGCTTGCCGTATTTGCGCCTGGGCTAGTCGACATGGAGCGCGACGGCGCGGTGGCTCGGGCCCTTGACGATTGTCGAAGACTCCCAACCGACGGCACAAACAGCTACCCGATGCGAACAGGATGGGAGCAGGAGTTGCCGAAAGTACCGTTATTAGATCGCGCGGAAGCGCTCTTGGGCCTCAGCACGTTCGTGCCAGACGCATGGACGCGAGTGTTGATGGCGCGCGCTTACAAGATGTTGGGTGACCTCGTCCGAGACCCGGACATCGTCTGCGCCACGATGACCGCAGCGCTCGCGGACTCCAAGGTGTCCGCCAAGACCCGTCATGCTCTCCTGCTCGCTGCCGCCATGCTCAGAGACCGAACCGCGCTCGACGGATCCGTTGCGATTTTTCGCAAGGCCGCCGCAGATGCAGACGCCGGACCTCACACTGCGATCACGCGACGGGCGATGACGCGCGTGCGCCATGGCTTTCTACTGTCCGCCGCAGCACCGTCCTGATGAACATCGCAGGGAAGCACGTGGATCGAGTTAGTCGATTCTCGCATAACTTTCTGTAGCCTCCCGATTTCAACGGACCGAAGAGTCGCCCTCAACACAACCACGTCCGCGCATGCCTGAGTGTTTAACGCGACTGAAAATCTCCGCGGCCTGATCCAAGCGAGCCGCGTTGAGACGGCTATGACGGTGGTCTGGTGCTGCACTTCAGCTGGCGAACGCTAATAAAGTCGGATTCTGCCAATGTGGTCATTCTCAGAGGAATATCATCGAAAGGTCATGGCAACTTTTCAACAACAAAGTTTGGTTCGGCCGCATGGAGCGCGATCTGGCTGTGTCGTGGCGCATGTCCAATGGGTCGATTTGTGCGAAAGTCTTGGGTCGGTTTGCTGAGTGGGTTGCGACCGGAGCTAGATGAGGAACGGTGAGCGTGGCGCTGTGCGCTAGTCGTCGCTCTGGGCTCAGCTCCGGTGGACCTCAAGGTCCGCGCGCATGGAGGCCCGGGGCAGAGTCGCGTTTCAATCATGAAGGAGGGTATCGGGCCGATGCCGCCGAACCCGGAGGACGGCAGGAAGAAGGGGCGGCTCACTGCCAGGGTTGAGGTGCGGCTACGTCCCGAGCAGCTCGCGCTGTTGGAGGCCGCCCCTGAAGCCGACGATGCCGGTTCACTGTCTGACTGGGCAGGGCGGGTTCTGCTCGAGTCGGCTAAGCGACAGCTCGATAGGCAGGCCTCCAGCGGGACTGCGCGTGTTGCCCATTCTCCAACTCGGCAGGGGTCACTTACCGCTAGCGTTGGGTTGCAAGGTGGGCTGCAAGCTGAAGTTGCGAGTTTCCTTCGCGAACCCGACCACGGAATGTCGCACTGAGACCCTTCCTTGTCTAAGAAGGGCACAATCCTCAGCACTACGACGCGACCCGCGCTGGCTGTTTTGGAAGTGGCATTTGTGTCCCGACCAATTGACGTTCGATCAGCCGACCGACCGTGTAGAGCGCGCCCGCCTCGCGGAGCGTCATCGGGGTGTGCATCGTATCTCGTCGCACCTGATTCGCTAACGCGAGCGCGCTCGGGAATTCAAGTAGGCCCGCGACGCTCCGGATCGTTCGCCCTAGCTCGTCGACCGAGTAGGACGCATAGAACAGCGTCGCCCATCCCATGACCCATTGCGACTTGGGATTCCGGCTCCCTCACAGTACTGTCGCAGTGATGTCCAAAAAACACGTTTAATTGGGCGAGCGCATGGTGATCTGCGGTATGGCATGCGCGGATTTGGAAGGAGAGCGCGGCTCAATGCGGTCGTCCTCGCCGGTGATCAGCGACTGACTTCACCAGGATCGGCGCCGGTTCAGTCAGCCGCGCCGTTTGTGCTATGCTCGCCGTGTTAGGCGGACTCGACTACGGTCGACAACGAGCCTACCGTCGCGCAGCGCGCATTCCAGCGATGAACGCACGGACTTGAGCGATGTCGCCGGTGGACAGGCCCGCTAGGTCCTCCGCCACGAGCTGCACCAGTATCTCCCAGTCCTGATTCGCGCCCCCCCCCTTGCCAGCATCAGGCATCGCTCCGGCTCGACCCAAACGGGCCGACGCCGACGATGCAGCTGAAGGATTCCGGGCTGTGCTCGCCCCATCTTCGCCCAGCGGGTCATTGGGATCAGTGTGTTCGGGAGTTTCCGCTGGGTCGAGCTCTACTAGGTGCACAGATCGGAATGGCCCACCAGTCGCTCTACGGCGGGTCGGACGCACAGCTCCGGCATGGGTACTGCGCCCGGTCTCTATCGCAGGAACCGGTCCTGATGGATGGCCTGCTAATTCCATCAAGCGGTCGAACGAAAGTCCATAGTGGGAAGCAATCGATAGTAGGTACCGCGGAGAAGGCGCCTTAACCTCTCCATTCTCCATCAGGCTCAGGTAACCGTTGGACACCCCCGTGTGGCCAGCTGCTTGCCGAAGGGTCCAGTCCTTGGCATTCCGGCCTTCTCTCAGCAGGGTGGCGAGCGCGGCGGTGTCTTCATGAGTGATTGGCTGGTCAAGCATAGATCAATAATATAGCGGGCTCGCTTAATTGTTCAAGCATGAGGTTTTACCTCTCTAAAACCAGAAAAGTCGCGGCTACCGCTTTACATGGCAAGCGGAGCGCTTTATATACAAAGCAGACCTGGCACAATGCCGGGTCACATTCCGAGACACCTGAGGACCTGCACTATGACCACCGCCTTGCCGCAGCACCCGACGCCCCATCCAGTGACCATGAAGAAGCCAGAAAAGCCAGACAAGCCGGCGCACGGGAAGATCGACGTGACGATCACATATGCTGGCCTGACGAAACCCTTCACCGTGAAGCCCGACCAAACGGTGCAGTCGCTCCTCGCGCTGGCCCTCACAACATTTTGCGTCCACACCAACCCCCACACGCAGTCACTCTTCAGCACAAAGGGGGAGCTGGCGGACGCGCAAACTCTTGCGGCGGCTGCCGTGGTCGACGGCGACCACCTTCTGTTGCGTCCGAGCGAAGTCAAGGGCGGCCAAAGCCGCGGTTCGAATTACAGCGTGACGAGCTGCGCCCGGCGACGCCCAGTCACTTGGGTGGCGGCGTGAATGGCCCCCACCCGAAAGCGTCGGGTGGGTCCGTTGGAACGGGCGAGGCGGCGGTGTGTCGCCCCGTCCTCCAAGTCCCGCAGACAGTGCTTACCGAAACGTTCGCGCAGCTCCGCCAATGCGGTGCGGGTCGTGCCGAATGTCAGGTGCTCTGGATTGGACCTTGGGCTGATCCAACCGTCGTCACGGCGGTCGTGCATCCGAAGCATCTCGCGCATTTTGGGGGCTTTGTGCTCGACGATAAGTGGCTCACTGAATTCTGGTTCGCCATGGGAAGGCGTGGCGACGGCGTGCGGGCGCAGGTCCACACACATCCGTGGGAGGCGTTTCACAGCCCCACCGATGACGCATTTCCGATGGTACACCTCGAAGGCTTCCTGTCACTCGTCATACCGGACTTTGCGGCGGGACCTGTCGGACTTGACCAGAGTTATCTCGCGGAAATCGGTGCAGACGGCAGCTTCCGCGGGGTCGATGCATTTCAGCGGCTCCGCATAACGCACGTTGGGGAGGGGTCGTCTGGCGCACGCAATCTCGTTCCGTTGTCGGAGGACATCTCTCGTGGATGATAGTTTACGCAACCCCGCGCCGCCCTCCAGCACTGCAGTACCGTGTGGGGCCGGGGTCGGCCACTCCCATCCCCCCAACAGCATGTCAGACCCCGCGGTTTCTGCACTAGACCGCACCTTACGGATAATGCGCGATGATCTACGCGCCGACGTCCCTGATACCCTGCTGCGCGCGGCGCTGGCCGGGCCACGGGTGCTACTCATAGCAGATGCGGAAAACCTGGTCTCACCTGCGGCCCAGACCGCAGTGGTTACCACCTCCCTTTTGTTGATGCGAGCGGGCACGTCGGTCGTGTTGCAGGCACCCGATGTGCTCATCCACGGCGTACAAGCACCGCTCATCGGCACGCGACTGGTCACCGCCCTCGTCGAGGTTGGGCGCGATTTGGTGCCTGGCGTCTCCTGCTATCCGGTCACACACGGTGTAGACGCCTTTGCAAGTGACGGCGATCCGCGAGCTGGCAAGCGTTCTGGCGTAGCGAGCGGGAACCCAGTAGACGCCAGAGCCGATGAGCCGCGCGTTGCAATCCTCTTCGGAGACACGGCGTGGCACGGCATCGCCGACCTAGTGATCCGCCTGTCAGGTGACGCGGTATCCGGCCGTATGTCGGTCGCGACGGCGCCCCGGACCGTTGTGACAGCGAACGACGCACCTGAGCTCTTCGCGCCAATGCTGTCCGCTGCGCCGGATCCGTATGAACGCTGGGCACCGACGCTTGGTGTGCCGTTCGGCGCGCTAGTCGCAGCGGGATTGGCGGCCGGGGAGGTCTACAAGTTGGCCATGCGGTCCCTCGCGACCTGGGCACGCACGCCCAAGCTGTTCGCGGAGCTATTCGGCGTGAGCGAGCATGTAATCGTTTCCGTTGATCCGGAGCGCGAGGTGGCACATGACGCCCTCGACGCATTCGCCGACGTAGGCGCCGTCGACGCGATCAGCGGCGGTGCCATCATACAGGCGACGCTCTTCGCGCTTGCGCGGATCCCGGGAATCACCGGCCGAATCCGCGTCATCGAACCGGAGACGGCTGACCACACCAACCTCAACCGGTATGCGCTCCTGCGGCGGTGTGACGTCGGTTTGCAGAAGGCCGAGGCGCTTTCCGCGCTGGCGCTCGGCAATCTCGACGTGCGACCCGTTGTCGCCCGGTACGACCGGAGTACGCCCATGAGAATCGGTGGACTCGCGGACGCAGTGCTTGTCGGTGTCGACCATATCCCGACGCGCTGGGCGGCACAGAAGGCGCGCCCGACGTGGCTTGGGATCGGCGCGACCAGCCACTACTCCGCCATGAGCTCCGATCACGCGCGCGAAACCGCGTGCGCATGGTGCCTCCACCCCACGGACGCACCAGACCTCGGCCCGATCCCAACGGTCGCCTTCGTCTCGCACTGGGCCGGCGTGCTGTTGGCGTGGCGGCTCGTGCGGTATCGGTTGGGCTTCGCGGTGTCGGCCACAACCCAGTACGACTACCTGACGCCGCTGCGCGGTGATCTCGCGGGCTCAATGTGGCGCGCACCGGTGGCCGCACGTCCAGGCTGCCCCAACGGATGTCTAGCCACGCGTCGCGTCGCGTAAACGTTTGTGTCCGCCGCATTAATACAGAGCCGCCGCGTTATTCATGGGGCGACTGCTGGCGGGCATTGCGCCAACCACCCACGGCTGGCTCCCCGATCCCTCGTAACTTTCGGTTTTCCCCGCTAGGATTCGCGTCCGACCACCCGCGTGCAAGGCGAGTGCTCGCGACGCTCACAGATCACGAACGCACTAACTTCTCGCACAACGCAACAACCAGATGACGATCCCTATCCTTCGGCTGGCCGACGCTGCCCGCACAGCCCTAGGTGCGCGATTTGACATCGGCCATGAGCTTGGGAGTGGCGGCCAAGGCGCGGTCTTCCGTGCCCGCCGTCACGCGCTACTGGACGGCACGCCAACGGACGACGCAGTCGCACTCAAAATTCATTTCGATCCCCAGCAAGATACACGTATCGCGCGCGAGATCGCCTTCATGGAGGCGGTGCGACACCCATCGCTCGCCACACTGCTTGAGCACGGAGAGTTGGCGATTGAGGGAGAGTCCATGCGGTACATCGCATGGGAGTTCGTTCCCGGGGCGTCATTGTCGCATCGGCTTGGACAGGGACCGCTCGCCTCCGCCGGAGTGGCGGCCATCGGCCGTGATGTCGCCCGGGCTATGCTCGCGATCATGGACCGGCAGATTGTGCATCGCGACATTAACCCGAAGAACGTGATGATCCGAACCAACGATGCACCGGAGAATCTGTGCGCAGTGCTGATTGATCTGGGCTGCGCGCGGCATCTGGATCGTTCGACCTTGACGGGTGCCTGGGACGCGGTCGGCACGCCAGGCTACATGTCGCCGGAGCAGTCGCGCGGTGAACATGACCTCACTTGCTTCTCCGACGTGTTCTCGCTCGGCTTGACGCTCACGGAGGCCCTGACTGCGCGGCACCCTGCCAATCATCGACAGGACCTTGTGAGCACGATGCGCCTGCGAGCCTCGACGTTTGCGCCGGATGCCTCCACGGCGCTGGTATCGGTGTTGGACCGCATGCTGGAGCTTCGCCCCGCGTTTCGGCCGAACCCTGCTTTTCTGGCCGACGAGTTCGCCCGCCTCGCCACGGTGTTATAGCGCTGAGGTACGCGACGTTCGTTCGTGCCTGCACTCGCGATTGGTCGCACTGCATTTCCACGCGCTTTCTGAGGTCCTATGTTCTACCACAACTCGCGCTTCAACTTCAAACTGGCCGATCAATCGCCCGACGACATTGCCGGCGCGATTCTGCAGCCGTCGGTGCGCGCGTACCCGACGCTGCTTGGGAAGCGCGGCTCGCTTATTCCAGAAAAGCAATACTCGTACCTGCGTCAGCGATTGTTCGACCCACAGCTCTACCTAGCCGACATCAACAAGCTGGTCGCCGGCGACGTGATTGTGAACTTAGGGACCTACCCGTGGTTTCAATG
Organism: Gemmatimonadales bacterium; assembly: GCA_038235845.1. Taxonomy (GTDB): domain Bacteria; phylum Gemmatimonadota; class Gemmatimonadetes; order Gemmatimonadales; family Gemmatimonadaceae; genus Gemmatimonas. Next base: position 13,109 of record JBBSTN010000029.1, read on the forward strand.
CGCTCACGTCGCGTTCGAGGCCAAGGGGGCGAAGGGCGGTGCCCGGCAGTGGAAGCGCGAACAGGCGAAAGCTATTCGCGATAGCTGGCGCGGTGCACCCGCTACGGACGCAGATGATATTGCCGTATGCGCGCGCGCGGCGGTCCAGTTCCAACTCGCCATTGGCTGCGAGGTTATCATACTGCCGTCACCTATGACGAGGGCGCCCGGGAGCTACGCCGCCGAGGCTCAGTGGATGGAGGCCGGTGCCGCCGCCTGCCGAACACTCAACGTTCGCGTACCGGTGCTCGCCACCGTGGCAATTGCCGACAGTGCGTTGCGCCACATGCGCCCAGGCGATAGCCCGCTCTTGCAGACAGTCACGGCTCACGTGGCGGCGTGCCGCGGTATCGCTGGTGCGTACATCGTGCTCGCGCAAGATGCCGAAGACGGGTACGTCTGCCGGAACCCGGATACGTTGCTGTCGTTGCTCTTACTTACCGATGATCTGGTGCGTGGAGCTGGACTCGACGTGGTGGTCAACTACATGGGGACCTTCGGCGCAGTCGCGGCGGCCGTGGGAGCAAAGATATGGTCGTCGGGCTACTACCGCTCGCAGCGGCGCCTTCGCACCAGCGACATGGAAGACTCGAGTGGGCGCCAGCTGCCCCGTTACTACAGCACGCGGCTGCTCGGGGACGTGGGCGTAGAGAAGGAACTTGACCTCGTCGCCGCGCACGCAGTAGGAGACCGCGTCCTCGTGGACACCGAGGCCTCACGCATGCTCAACCAAGTGCTGCGAAGCGGCGGACGCGTCGCCGACGTCCCGCAGTGGCAGTATCGGTCGACGAACGTGACTGCCGCGATGGCGCACTACAACCAGTCGATGCACCACCTCGGCGTTGCACTTGACGCCCACACGCCGGCGGAGCGCATCGAGTCCATGCAACGCCGGCTCGACCGCGCCGCTGCACTTGCGTACTCCGTTCGCGAGGTGATCACGGACGAACGCCGGACGACCGGACACACTGACGTGACGTCACAGCACATCTGGCAAGATGTGTTCAACGCGTGGCGGCAGCATGCGAATCGCTAATTCGCGCTGACGCAGTGCGCGATCCCGTCGAAGAACGAAACGCGCGTCCTCCACGTTCGGTCATCACCTTCGTCACGGCCAACACTCGGTCCGCGGTGAGCGGGACTGGGCGCTGCGGGGCCGGGATGATCTCGCGCAGCACGCGGCCATGTTGCAACACGAGACCCACCTGTGCCGTACGCACGGCGTCGACGAGCGCGTCAGTCGCGTTCACCTGATTACCATCTAGCACGACGATGGCGCGATCCGCAAATGACAGATACGTCGCGGCCTGCCGCACGGCGTCGGCCCACCTCGTCAACTTCGCCTCCACCGCCACGAGCTGCATGCGCGTCGTGGCTGCGGCAGGGATCAAGCGCCACCGCGCGGAGGGGGAACCCACTGCGTCGCCCCCCGTCCTCCCGCCCGCGACTGCAGACTCAACCGACATCGCCGCACCCTTGTCGGCTGGCGTCGTCGCGGTCACTAAGCCGTGCTGCACCAATCGCCGGAGAGAGGCATCGGTCGCGGTCGACGAGAGGTGCAACGTCCGAACGATCTGCCGCGACGTGATCCATCCCTCCCGCTCGATGCAGGCGCGCACGTGCGCATCGATTAATGTGGTCGAGGGGTGCGACACGACCGCTCGCCCTCGCATCCATGTCCCCAGCAGCAGATCCGGAATGATCATGCCGATGTGCGGCTCGCGGAGCACACGCCACCGCTGGGTGCCGGTAAGGCCCAAGAGATGAGGCAGCCCCTCGGCTAGGGGCACGAGCATGTGTCGTTCCAGTGGGAACGGCGAGATGGGGAGAATCATTGGGAAAGCATACCTCGCGGGCAGGCTCGCGACCACCTTCTGCGCTCAGCTGACGTGCAGCCGGTCGTCGCGGCAGCGTCCGCATGCCTCATTTCGCCTCACGAAGATGTCCGTTGGCGGATTCGTCGCCTTGCGGTGTCCTTGGATAAGTTGCTAACGGTCATCACTTGCCCAATCGCGCTTGTCAGGGTGCGCTCACGGTCGTGGGCGCGGGAGCTTCGCAGAGATGGAATGCGCATGGTGCCTCAGGCGTCGAGTAATTCTCAGGCGCCCCGCGTGCGGACCAGGATCTGGATTTGCGGCAGCAGCGATTCGAGCTGGACGCGATACTCTTGTACTAACCGGTTACACAGCTTGGGTTCGCACGGTGAGCACCAGCGCGTACTGAATTACTTCTGACATGATGTAGGAATCCCGCATCTATCATATCATCGCCACAACTCTCGACACGTGAGTATGAAGCGGCAGCGGAGGCTGTGCCGGAAGCCTTCGGGCTCGCCAAGTCGAGTGTATCGCGCCGTTTCATCAAGTCGAGCAGAGAGGAGCTTGAGCGTTCCACTCTCGTCGCCACGATGATCGGGAGTGGCTGGTCCTGCTGCTCGACGGCAAGAGCTTTGCCGAAGATCAGGTAGTCATTGCACTTGGGGTGACTACCACAGGAGAGAAACGAGTGCTGGGAATGGTGCAGACCGCCACCGAAAACAAGCGGAACTGTGCGGCCTTTCTGCGCGAACTGATTGAGAATGGCTTCAATGCTCCGAAGCGACTGCTCGTCGTACTTGATGGAGCGAAACGGCTTCGTGCAGCGGTACGTGATGCATTCGGGGAGGATGTCCAGGCGCAGCGCTGTCAGTGGCACAAGCGTGAGAATGTGATCAGCTATCTCACCAAGCCGCAACAGCTTGTATTCCGCCGGAAGCTACAGTCGGCCTATGGCCATGGCAGCTATGCCGATGCAAAGAAAGCACTACAGCGAATCGTGCAGGGGGTCGCCGTGGTCAACGAATCAGCTGCACGCAGTCTGGAGGAAGGGCTGGAAGAAACCCTCACACTCCATCGGCTAGGCCATCATGCGGAGCTGCGCAAAAGCCTCAACACTACCAACCTGATCGAGAGCGTAATGGCGCAGATAGAGAGAAAGACAAAGCGAGTCGATCACTGGCGGACAAGCGAAAAGAAACAGCGCTGGTGTGCGTCAACGCTCCTGCAGATCGAACAAAACTTCAGGCGAGTGCGTGGCTACAAGCACATGCCCTTGCTGCAAGCTGCTCTCATGAACAAACTCAACAACTTAACCACCGCTGCAGAAGCAGCGCTTCTCAGGCACTAACCTGAATTTCAACTGAATTCGGGACACACCCGTCATTCCGGGCGGCGCAACTACCGAAAGAAGTCGGTACCTCCTTGCCGAACGTTAAAAGGAGCCGCAGCATGAACCATTTTCGTGGCCGCATCTGACGAGACCGCAATAACTTTGGTTGTTCATGCCACGCGTCGACGGGGCGTCCAAAACCCACCCACTACACTCAAACGGCGGGCATATCGACAAGCAATAATCGAGATGTCCGCTCACCGCGTTCGGTGGCTAGCGAGGCACGGGGCGTTAGCTGCAGCGCTGTTTCGTGCAGCACCTGCTGATCGTGTGTACGACCGCCAACACTTAGCTGGCGCCGCGCGCTCTCCAACGCCCTTTCTGGAGTCGTTGTGCATACGCTCTAGCAAATTAGGGAAGATCCCGTCGTGTTTCGCGCCCGGGTACGCGGACGTTGATGGGGAGCCGGTCATAC
>JBBSTN010000030.1:0-16710 GCA_038235845.1 Gemmatimonadales bacterium
ACTAACCCGACTTCCTGCATCCTGGAAGCCAGTTCAGAGGGAGAGTAGAGCCTGATGCGATGGCGGCGTTCGCCGTTTCCGCCGGGGCCGTACCAAGTGGACGTGATTTCGAGAAAGCCGGAGAGCGGATCGAAATGACGCTCCTGCCCGAACATGGTGCCGTTGGCGGTGCTCCACCAATCTCGCTCCAGGAACCGCGCCATCACACCGTCGCGGCTACCCCCCTGCCACACCAGCACGCCACCGGGCTTGAGCACGCGGGCAAACTCCTTCAGTACCTGGAAGTCGTCGGCGGGCGTGTCGAAGAAGCCAAATGAAGTGAACAGGTTAAGAACGGCATCAAACCTGGACGTCCACTTTTTCGGGAGTGACCGCATGTCGCAGCGTTTATAGCGCAGGGTCTTGCCCACGCCGCGCTTACGCGCAACTTCGAGCAAGTCTTCGCTATAATCGACCCCGTCAACGTCGAAGCCCGCCTCAGCCAAAAGATGCGCATGTCGACCCTGCCCACATGGGCAGTCGAGAATTTGCGAACCCGCTGGAAGACCGAGAATTTCGATCAGCCGACCCACCTGTTTCCGGTCTTCCACGAGATCGAAAACAGGTTCGTATTCATGCAGGTACTGCGAGTCGAAGTGGGTCTTCCACCATGGCTCGGTGGACGCTGCGCTGTCGTGTGACGTCAGAAGAAAACAGGCTCGCGGTAAGCGCCGAAAACATCTTCGAGAGCTGCGCGGATTTCATATAGAGTGCAATACGCGCGAGCGCACTCGAGAATATGTGGCACAACGTTTTCGGTGGTCTTGGCAGTTTCCCGCAGCGAAGAGAGGCGAGTGGCCACGACATCGCTATCGCGCTTTGATCGCATTTCCTTCATGCGCTGACGCTGTTCACGATCGGCTTCTTCTCCGACTCGAAGCGTTGGAATCGTCAGACCTTCCTCGTCCGTCACAAACTCATTGACGCCAACGACAAGCCTGCGATGCTGTTCGATTTCCCACTGCTGGCGAGCGGCGCTTTCAGCGATCTTCTTCTGAAACCAGCCATCTTCGAGACCCTTCACAACACCGCCGATTTCTTTGATCTGCTCGAAGTATGCTTCAGCCTCGCGCTCCAACTGGTCGGTGAGCGCCTCGACGTAGTAGGAGCCGCCGAGTGGATCGGCGACGTTCGGGACACCGGTTTCAAACGCAAGTATCTGCTGCGAACGCAACGCCACCTGCACCGCAGATTCGGTGGGCAACGAAAGCGTTTCGTCCATCGAGTTTGTGTGCAGCGACTGCGTTCCACCCAGCACCGCTGCCATGCCCTGATATGCCACACGCACGATGTTGTTCATCGGCTGCTGCGCGGTAAGAGTCACACCGGCGGTCTGCGAGTGAAAGCGCATCATCCACGACCGCGGATCCTTCGCATGATAACGCTCCCTGAGATGCCGCGCCCAGATGCGACGTGCTGCGCGAAGTTTCGCGATTTCCTCGAAGAAGTCGTTGTGAATGTCCCAGAAGAACGACAAGCGTGGAGCGAAGTCGTCGATATTGAGACCGCGCGCGATGCCGCGCTCCACGTAGGTGAAGCCGTCGGCAAGAGTAAATGCGAGCTCCTGCGCAGCAGTCGACCCAGCTTCCCTTATGTGGTATCCGGAGATCGAAATCGTATTCCACTTAGGCGCATGTTGCGCGCACCACTCGAACCCGTCGACGATGAGCCTCAGCGCGGGCTCGATGGGAAAACACCACGCATGCTGCGCCATGTATTCCTTGAGGATGTCGTTCTGTACGGTACCCTGAAGCTGCTCGGCGCTCACGCCCTGCTTCTCCGCAGCGGCGATATAGAAGCAAAGCAGAATGATGGCGGGACCGTTGATGGTCATCGACGTGGAAACCTTGTCGAGCGGTATGCCATCGAACAGAGTTTCCATGTCGGCCAGCGACGAAATAGCGACGCCGCACTTGCCGACTTCTCCTTCTGAGCGCGGATGGTCGGAATCGTAGCCCATCAAAGTAGGGAAATCGAACGCTACCGATAGTCCGGTCTGACCCTGCGAAAGGAGAAACTTGTAGCGCTGATTCGTTTCGCGAGCTGTGCCGAAGCCGGCAAACTGCCGCATCGTCCAGAGCTTGCCGCGATATCCGGTGGGATGTATTCCACGTGTGAACGGCCATTGACCCGGTAGTTCGAACGCCGTTCCAGCCGAATTCTCGAGATCGAGCGCGGTGTACAGTGGCGGAATTTCCTGCGCGGAGTTGGTGTACGCGATGTTGCGCTTGCGTCCGCGCTCGAACTCATCGCGCCAACGTTCAACATCACGACGCAGTGTATCGAGTTCCTCACGCTGCTGGCGTACGACATCTTCGAGTTCGCTGATAGTGGTCATTCCGACGTTCCCCTTATAGGCGAGTTGTTTACCCCGGTAAGAATTCTACCGCTCCGAGCTCTCAGTTCCCGGGCAATTTCAAATGGCGACACGCTGCCACCTTCCATCGCCGGAATCTGATCTTCCACCCACGACCGTGAATCAGGATCGTTCCACAGTTCGCGACTGATCTGCTGTTCAACAATTTCCCTCACACGCTCACGAAGCCGCTCCTGGCGACGAACGCGAAGCTCACCGCTCTGTTCAAGATAACGACCATGGCGATCGAGGGCGTCCATCAGCTCGGTCAGCCCGTCGCCTTGTGCGGCAATAGTGCGAAGCACCGGCGGAGTCCATGAAGCAGGAGATTCCGCCTTGCCTGCCTCGCGAGCGGCGCGCGCGGGATTCATCGCGTTCCGGAGAGCGTCCCGATCGGGCACAGAGCTGAGATCAACGCCGTGATGACCCGGCAGCCCGTCATGTGACGCGCCAGCTCTCAATCCAAGCATCAGTTCGATGTCGTTGCGCAATCGATCCGCCCCGGGCCGGTCGGCCTTGTTAACGGCGAAGATATCCGCGATTTCCATAACACCAGCCTTGAGTGTCTGGATAGAATCGCCGGATTCCGGAACGAGCACCACGAGCGTCGTATCAGCCGCACGGGCCACGTCGAGTTCACTCTGTCCCACACCGACCGTCTCCAGCAAAATGATGTCTTTGCCGAAGGCGTCGAGCACATCGCATACTTCCCGGGTAGCCATGGCGAGCCCGCCAAGTGAGCCTCTTGTAGCCATGGAGCGAATAAAGACGCTTTTTTCGAGAGCGACATTCTCCATTCGAACGCGATCACCGAGCAACGCTCCACCGGTAAACGGCGAGGTAGGATCGACCGCCACTATTCCAACCGATTTTCCGGAATCCAGGTACGCGCGCGCAACCCGCGTCGTGATGGTGCTCTTGCCCGCTCCCGGCGGGCCGGTGATGCCGATGCGCCGAGCGCGACCAACAAGTGGGTGGAAAAGCGCGAGAAGTTTATCGAAACCCGCTCGATGATTTTCCACGATACTGACGGCACGCGCCAACGCCCAAGGTTTTTCGTCGCGAAATCCATCAACGAGATTCTGGAGGGCCGGCGTCAATTCCACTTGTGAAAACTGCGCAATGCTCACAACAGATCCCTCCCCTTAACATCGTCGTTGACACCGTCGGCGTCGTCGTGATCCATCGCAGCTTTCGAATCGACGGCGGGGTACGCTGGAACGCGGTGCGGTGACGGAAAGGTTGCAGCCGGCTCGTCATGTTCATCCCGTATGTCGCCCACCAACTCCTCCAGCAGATCTTCCATCGTTACAATACCAAGTACCGCTCCCGAATCATCTCGGACAATGGCCATCTGTCGTCGCGAACGCAGAAGGTCGAACATCAGGGCATTAGCCGGGCGAGTGGGATGTATTTCGACAACCGGTCGGACAGGTGGAGCGCGAACGCCGGTGAGCCGGAACACGTCGAAAGCGTAGAGCATTCCCGTGATGTTGTCTCTGCTCTCACGGTAGAGAGGTACGCGGCTGAACGCGGAGTTTGCCACTTCCTTCGCGAGCTCCAACGGGTCGAGTGTCGCATCGAGCATGAAAACTTCATCGCGCGGAGTCATAACGTCTCCTACAGTCTTCTCGCCGAATTGCATCACGCCGGAGATTATCGCCATCTCCTCCGTTGCTTTCATTCCCTCGAAGGCGCCGTCACGCAGAAGATCATCCAGACCTTCCTTCAGATCATTGTCCGATTTGCGCCTGGATGGCGGAACAATAATAGCGGCCGCTTTCGCGGCGACGAAAAGGAATGGAGTGACGATTACATCGACAACGTGCAAAACAGGCACGAGATAGGGCACTAATTTCGGTGCCCACCGTCTTGCAATCGCCCGTGGTATCAGCTGCCCGGCGAATGCAATGATCAGAAAGAAGATCACCGTATCTCGTATCAGTGCGAGTCTGCTTCCTCCGTCGCGCACGACGATGAGCGCACCCACCAGAAACACCGTGAGCGCAATGCCGGTGCCAGCAGCGTGTACGAGCCGCATGGGACGCTCGAGGTAAAGCGTCATCCGCCCCGCGCTGCTATGCTGATGCTCGATCCAGTGTCGCAACCACATTCTGCTAACTGTACGAACAGAAGTTCCGCTTAGCGTAAGAAGCGCCACGATGAAAACCGCGACCGCGATAAGGATGACGGCGCTCATGACGCGTCCATCACAGCCGACTCGGTAGACACACGTTCCAGATATACGCGCTCAATTTTTCGGCGAACCACACGTTCGACCACAACCCGGAACGGTCCGATGTGAAGCGATTCGCCAGCCCTCGGCACGCGGCCCACGAGTTCGAGGATCATGCCGCCGATCGTACTCACATCGTCCCTTCTGAAGTCGTACTCGAGCGCCTCGGAGAGGTCGTCGAGGTTTAGGCGTCCGGATACCCAGAATCGAAGACTCTCTTCGGATTCGATAACCCGCTCTTCGTCATCGTACTCATCCCGAATCTCGCCAACGAGCTCTTCGAGCACATCCTCAATCGTCACGAGACCCGCGGTTCCGCCGTATTCGTCTGCAACAATCGCCATATGTCGGCCAGAGGCGCGAAAGTCCCGAAGCAGATCCGCGATGCGCCGGGAAGCGGGGATGAATGTCGGAGGCTGCATCATGGAGAGCCAACCATCAGCCGGAGCCGAGTCGTCGACTACGTATGACAACAGATCCTTCGCGTACAGAATGCCGATGATTTCGTCGTGCGTGTCTTCGTAAACGGGAAGCCGGCTGTGTTGCGTGCTTCGAATCCGGTCGATCACTTCTGACCACGGCGTATCGTTTTCAATGCCGACGATGTCGACACGTGGAACCATTACCTCTTCAGCAGTGGTCTCGCCAAAGCGGAATACTCCGAGGAGCAAATCCCGTTCGTCGAGAGTAACGTCTGCTTCGCTGGTAATGACTTCGCGAAACTGCGCCGCGGCTTCCTCTCGGCGCTCGCTGCTATCTGCAATGTCAGGCGCCACCTCGCTAAACGCTTCGTCAAGAGCCTGCCCAATGCGAACTGCTGGAGAAAACAAGACCTCCATAGCACCGGTAAACCAGGCCATCCTCTCAGCTAGTGACTCGCCGAGAGCATCACCCAGTGCACGGGCCAGCGACTCGATGACCGTGACAATCACCAGTCCGAGCACAAGCAGGAGAAGCAATAACGGAACGGTGGGGCTGGTTGAAAGCTCCAGCGAAACCGCGAGTGCGCCGCCGGCGATCCCCTGCCCGAGAATCCGTGCAAAAGCAAGCGCTCGATGCGAACGCTCGCGACGTGGAGTAGCGCGCGGCGGCACATGAGTCTGTGCCGAGCCCGCTTCTCCCTGTAGTCGGTCGGCGTTCCACGGGCCAGCAGTTGCTAACATTCCGATCGGGTCGGAAAGCAACGCGCCGTCGGCAAGTGCTGCAACTGCAGCCAGACTTCCGCCTCCGGCCACAGCCAACCAGGAAATAACGCTCATCCGATGTTTGATGCGAGAAGTGCAATGGTCAAGAGCGCAACTCTGCGCCAGACCAGAATCTTTCCAGCAGCATCTCCTGCTGCTTCCACATCGGCGACAACTCGCGATCATTTCCTTCTGGATGCTCCCAACCGCACGCGTGAAGCACCCCATGAACCACCAGTCTGGCAATCTCTTCACGCACACCTACACCATGTTCCGAGGCCTGGGTTCGGGCAACCGGAACGCAGATATATATGTCGGCCAGCAGGAATCCTGCGTGATCCTTTCCAAGCGCAAACGTTATGACATCGGTGGGCCCACGATGACCGAGGTGATCGCGGTTCAGTTTCGAGATGATACTGGAATCAACGAGCGTGATCGAGATATTCGCTCGTCGTATTCGGTTGGCTTGAAGCACCGAATCTCCCAGCTCGGCGAGGCGCTGCCGCGCCACAGGGGAACGCACGTTCTCGCTATGCACCGAGACGTTCGAATGATCCGATTCATGTTGCATGGTGGTGATTTATACGGTTCATACGCCCGCTGCGTCTTCGTTGTACGCGCGAATGATGTCCCTGACTAGTCTGTGGCGTACAACGTCAGCCTCTGTGAAGTAGTGAAAGGAGATGCCTTCGATGCCGTGTAGAATACGTTCGATCTGCATCAACCCCGAATCCTCTCGACGCGGAAGGTCCACTTGCGTCTTGTCGCCGGTGATGACGATTTTGGAGTTCACTCCAAGTCGCGTGAGAAACATCTTCATCTGAAGGCCGGTAGCGTTCTGCGCTTCGTCGAGAATTACGAACGCGTCACCCAGCGTGCGACCACGCATGAACGCCAGCGGAGCAACTTCGATCGTTCGTGATTCAATGGCTTTCTGCACGCGTTCGAGTGGCATGAAGTCCTCGAGCGCGTCGTAGAGCGGACGAAGGTAAGGGTCGACCTTTGCCTGCATATCTCCCGGAAGAAATCCGAGACTTTCACCTGCCTCAACTGCGGGCCTCGCAAGCACTATGCGACGCACACGCTTGCGCATCAACGCGTCTACCGCTGCGGCTACCGCGAGATACGTTTTTCCGGTTCCGGCCGGACCTATTCCAACGACTATGTCGTGTTCGGCAATCTGGTGAAGATACTCTGCCTGACCCGGCGTTTTTGGTTGTATCGGACGCCTCGCGCCGGGAAGAACGAGATGATTGCCGTTCGCAACAGACGTTGCCTCTACTGGGTTGTCGATGAGGGAAAGTCTGAGAACATCGTCGGCGAGTACGGTTCTACCATCACGCGCCATTATCAGCATGGACTTTGCGATCGACTCAGCGCGCGTGACATTGTCGGCGTCTCCACTTTTGGTCAGTGAATCGCCACGGAGCGCGATTTTTGCACCGGTCGAGCGCGCCAGTTCAACGAGGTTTGAATCATTGACGCCAGCAAGAAGCAGTAGATCAGCGCCCTCAACGGAAACCCGGGTTGTAATCGGTTCACTCACCTGCCATCTCCAGTCGCGATAGTTGCAATGCCAAGATTCGAAAGCTCCTCGTTGGATACTGTTACTGGTGCGCCTTCAAACAGCGCACGGGCTGCGGTTGTCTTTGGAAAGGCGATAACGTCGCGCAACGAACTGGAGTTACTCAACAACATCGCAATGCGGTCCATCCCGAACGCAATCCCACCATGCGGCGGCGCGCCCGCGCGAAGTCCATCGAGAAGAAATCCAAATCGTCGCTCCTGCTCTGCCTCGTCGGCGATGCCAAGCAAGGCGAACATCCGTGACTGTACCAGGGGATCGGAAGTGCGGATACTCCCACCGCCGAGTTCGAGCCCATTTAACACCGCGTCATAGGCCAGTGCGCGCCATCGCGAGGGATCGTCCGGGTAAGCCAGCATGTCGGAGGGATTTGGCGAGGTAAACGGATGATGTACCGCGCCAAGCTGTCCCGTGCTCGGATCCTTCTCGAACATGGGAAAATCGACGACCCAGAGGAAGCGCCGGGCCGATTCGTCGATCAACTGCAAACGACGCGCGCATTCCTGCCTCACACGATCTAGTGCCGGATTGGTGATATGATCCTGCCCGGCAACAAACAGCGCGAGATCACCGTCGCGAAGGCCGAAGTTGCCGATCGCTTCCGGAGTAAGAAACTTGGCGATGGAGCCGCCATGAGTGCCCGCCGAGTATGAGAGACGAAGCAGCCCCAGTGCACCAGCGGATTTCGCCAGAACTTCGATTTCGTCCTGCTGCTTACGACTCCACGCGGCCGCTCCTGGCAGAACGAGACCTCGCACGCGACCCCCCTGCTCTATGGCCGCTCGAGAGATTGCGAAGTCCATGGTTTTGAACGCTTCGGTAAAATCAGCCAGCGGAAGATCGTACCGAAGATCGGGTCGATCGCAGCCGTATCGCTCCATCGAGTCGGCATAGGTCAGCCGCTCGAACGGAGTTACAATGTCGTAACCTGCCTCGCGCCAGATGGCCTGAAGCATTCCCTCGGCGAGAAACATGATGTCTTCCTGCCCAACAAACGAAGCTTCAATGTCAATCTGCGTGAACTCCGGCTGGCGGTCTGCACGAAGATCTTCATCTCGGAAGCAACGCGCGATCTGGAAGTATCGATCGAATCCGCTGCACATGAGGAGTTGCTTGTATATCTGCGGCGATTGTGGCAACGCATAAAACTCGCCCGGGTGAACACGACTTGGCACCAGATAGTCACGCGCTCCCTCCGGTGTTGGCTTCGTCAGGATCGGGGTCTCGATTTCGAGATAGCCACGCTCGCTTAGATACGATCTGGTAATCTGAAGCAGCCTGTGTCGGAGCATGAGACTTTGCTGCAGCTCCGGGCGCCGAAGATCGAGATAGCGATGTCTGAGTCTCAACTCTTCCGCGGGAAGTTTCTCGTTACGACCTCGTGATACCGGAATCGCCGGTGTAATTGCAGGGCCCGAAAGTCGAATACTGGTTACGTGAACTTCAACAGCGCCCGTGTGCATGTCGGGATTTACACTGCCGCTATCGCGCGCAACCACCTCCCCTTCGCAGAGCACAACCGACTCGACGCCGAGACTTGCTGCCGTCGAAAGGGTTTCGGAGTCGCTCCATTCAGGTCCGAACGCGAGCTGAAGCAAGCCCGCGCGATCGCGCAGATCGATAAAGATCAAACCGCCAAGATCCCGCTTTCCATGTACCCATCCGCCAAGTCTGACCTTCCGGCCTATGTCTTCCCGTCTGATTGAACCGCAGGCGTCGCTGCGAAGCGTGGTCGAGAACAAAGAATCTGCCTTGAAAGACTCGCTCAATTACGAAACTCCAGAATTGCGGTGACCATTAGCTGGCTTTGATGGGATGACTGGACTGCCGAGGCAGCACGTTGAACACTGGATGATCGCTGGACCATTCCGATGCGCGAGGCGCGGCCGAACTTTCCGTTCGCGACCAGATCGCGCCTGCACGAAGTTCTGTTCAATCTAGTTTGATCGCGGATGACTGGGTAGCGAGTCGCTTGACCGTAGCGCGTCAGGTCGATTACACTCAAGCTCATGCGCCGCAAGCTGTTGTGCGGGCTTGCCGCGTTTTTTGTAGCTACCGTTTCGGAAGCGCAGCCGGTTCCCGCTCGCGATCTCTGGGAATTTCCGCTGGGCGCACTGCTTGAGCCCGCCGCTCTTGCGAGTGAGCCCGGGGCCGGGTTGTGGAACCCGGCGGCAGGAATGATCTCCGACAGTGTACGCTGGCGGTTCGGCGTTGCGTCCCTCGCCCGACTCGCCGCGGATCAGAGCATCGGAGGTCAGCTGTTGTCGATTTCGCGTAGAACTCCGGGTGGAGCGACACTCGGATTTTCATTTGCGCGGTCGTCTGTAGATGGCATAACGCGAACCGACGCGGATCCGCAGAGTATAGGAAGTGTGATCTATTCTGGAACGCTCGCATCGGTGACTGCATCGCGCGAATTGATACCGCACGTTTCCGGCGGCGTCGCGGCACGTTTGCGACGCGGACAAGCGGATCAGGAAATTCGTCATGCACTCGCCGCTGATCTCGGGATAATCGTTCACGATATCCCCTTGCTCAATTCCCGGATCGCTCTCTCCAGTTTTCTCTGGAGACCGGGCCGCGAAATCGAGGACAGGCCAGCGTTTGTTGCTGCGGTCGATGCACGCGTGTGGGGCGTCGAACTCAATGAAATACGGGCAGGGTATAGTCAGGTGTCGGTAAATCGAGGTGCTCGCGAAGATGGCCCTTTTGCCTCCTTCCGTTCAAACCTTCTTGAGGCGCGCGCCTCGTGGTTTCGCACTCGGGCCGCAGGTCAAACGGTGTCGCGAGTTAGAACGGGAGTTGCGCTTCACTATGCGAGCTTCGTGGTCGGAGTGGCGCGCGAAGAAGGCGCGTCGAGCCTTGGCCCACTTTATCAGTTCACCCTGAGCTCGGTGCTGAGATGATTGGCGAGGCGAACGAGTTAGTCGAGCTTAGCGCGTCAGCACCTGAAACGACGCACGAAAAGCTTCTTAATCTGCTCGATCTTGATCCGGATTCTGCGACTGTCGTTTTGATAGCCTGGCTCAAGGAGCACGGTGAAGCCAGTTATCGCGCCGGGCAGATTGTCGCAAAGCTCTGGCAGAACCCGGCAGCGACATTCGAAGACATGACAGATCTTCCTCGCAAGCTGAGGGATGAACTATCGCAATCCTTTGCCCTGCCGCGACTCGAACTCACGGCAAGGCAGAAATCGTCCGACGGCACAGAAAAGTTTTTGTTTCGACTCGCGGACGGCCAGCTAATCGAGACAGTTGCGATACCCGAGGCGAATCGGCTCACACTCTGTATTTCATCTCAGGCCGGTTGTGCGTTGCGTTGTGCATTCTGTGCGACGGGCGCGATGGGATTTCAACGAAATCTGAGTCCGTCAGAAATTGCGGGACAGGTGCGCGAGTTGCGAATGCTCGAATCTCCAATCATCGCCACTAACATCGTTTTCATGGGCATGGGTGAACCACTCATGAACTGGAGTGCGGTGAGTGTCAGTCTGACGCTGCTGAATGATCCGCGAGCCCTGGGCATCGGTGCTCGACACATCACCATTTCCACGGTTGGAGTGTTGCCGGGAGTTGTTGCGCTTGGCGAACGAAAGGAGCAGTTCCGGCTGGCAATTTCCATTCACGCTCCTAACGAGGAGCTGAGACGTGAATTGATGCCGATCAACACCAGGTATCCACTCGCGGATGTCATCGAAGCCGCGCGCGAGTTCGATCGACGTGTGACATTCGAGTACGTGATGCTCGGAGGCATTAATGACCGGCCGGAACATGCGAGCGAACTCGCCAGACTCGCGCGTGATTGCCGCGCATTCGTGAACCTCATCCCGCTTCATCCCGGCGGAACGATGGGCTTTACACCCTCTTCGTCCGGTGCCGTTAACGCTTTCTCGAGCGCGTTACGTTCGAGCGGCGTGGAGACGGCAGTTCGGCGAAGCCGGGGTCTCGACATCGCCGCTGCCTGTGGTCAATTACGGACGGAAAGGTTGGGACGGCGGCGTCCAGTCGTCGCCCAGGAAGACGGTGAGATCCACGTACCTTAGAGTGTCCGGTCGCGCCTCGAGCAGGCCAACGCCAAGTATTCTCTTAAGACGCTCGCCCAGCTCCGTTTTACCGGTGTTCACTTCGATCACCGTGGCAGTTCGCAGGTTGATCGGGTCGGAGTCGAAGTCGACAACATCGTATCCATAGTCGCGAAGAAGCAGCGTCGCCCTTCTGGCAAGTCTATTCGTCTTCGTTGCGTTTACTACGCGAACAAGAATTCGCTTACCTGTCGGCGCGCGCGCACTGGAATCGGCGAGGGTAACTTCGCCAGCGCCAGTCGTTTTAAATGACGACGCCTGCGTGAACCAGGCGACGCCGGAAATGAGCAACACCGCCGACACCAGACCCACCACAGCTACCAGTCTCCAGCGCGACCCCTTCGGTGAATTCGGCGAAGGTTGATATTCCGGATAAGCAGGGAAGTCCTGTGTCACGGAAGTAAAGTCAGCGAATGGCATTCCACAGTGCTACGGTTTGTGCAGCGATCCCTTTTCCCTCGCGCAGAACCCACTCCAGGCGCATCCGCACAACCTGTCGAAACACAGTGTCGAAAGCAGTCGGCACCTGAGCGGCAAGAAATGACCGATCGGCCTGCATGAATGTGCGGCCCGGCTCCAGAAAATCTGCCATATACAACGCCCTTCCGGTGCGGGTCCAGGTAGCGCAACCAACCGTGTGCCAGCGCACGGCGTCGAGCACATCATGCCTCGGCTCACCATGTTTGCCGAGCTTTATTGCAGCGGCGGGACCATGAAGCATGCCCTGCGGACAGTGGGCATCGCCGGTAATCTCGCGAAGTTCGTCATCGTCCTCATCTCTCAACGCATCGTGCCACGCACCGGCATCATGCCAGCAGCGCGCCTCGCGCTCATCGATTCGCATTGCGACTGCCCAGGAATCCAACAGGTCTACCACACGTGAAATATGTTCGCGCCTTTTCGCCGAGGTAACTGACCAGCGGGGCATGTCGAGAGAGTGTGACATTATGTAAGCCGAAATCGGATTGTCAAACTTCGTCCATTCCCGAGCGTAGGGACCGCACAAGCGCCAGAGCCGCCTCAACCGATACTTCGGCGGCGCGCACTAATGCACTGCCCACAACCACTCCATCACCGAGAGCGGAAGCTTCGCGCGCCTGCCTCGGCGTGGAGATACCAAAACCGATACAGATTGGAAGCTCGGTAACAGAGCGCAATCGCTGTATCGTTTGCGGAAGGTCAGCAGCGAGAGAATCACTCTCTCCCGTCACGCCCAGCCGACTGATCAGATAGACGAACCCGCCACCATATTGAACGATTTCGGCCATCCGGGCGACTGGCGTCGTAGGAGCAACCAAACGCACGAAGTCAAGCTCGCTCGAGCCGAGCCATGTTTCTCGTTCAACATCGGCACCTACCGGAAGATCCGTGACCAGCACCCCATTCACACCGGCAGCCCGTGCCCGCTCAAGTATATCCGGACCAGCGGCGATGATGGGATTCAGATAGCTGAATAACACCACAGGCACTGTGACGGCAGCCTCAGCCACCAGTTCGAGAGTTCGTGCCAACGTTATACCGTTGTCCAGCGCAATTTGCGAACTGCGTTGAATAACAGGCCCGTCGGCGAGCGGGTCTGAAAAGGGAACACCAAGTTCTATGACGTCAGCACCCGCACCCGCCAGTCCACGAAGCAACTCTACACTATCGGCTGGACTTGGATGACCGGCAGTGACGTAACAGACAAGAGCCTTGCGCTTCTGTTCTCGCAGCAATGCGAAACGACGCGAGAGGGCCGATGCCACCGGAGCGGCGAATTGCAGGTTAGACGAAGTAGTCGCCAATGCGGATTCCATAACGATCTGGGTTCTCAGTGCGAATGATGGTACGAATGAATCTGCCGCTGTGATCAAGCGCCGAGATATCCACAGGTCTGGGATCGTCGACGAGATTTCCCTGCGCGTCGGACAAAATTCGCACAACTGGACGTGAAAGCATCTGGGGATCAGGACTTGCTGACATTACCAGCGCGAGTTCGAAGCTATCGAGTACCACAAGGGTACCGAAAGGGTAGATACCTGTAAGATTGATTAGCGCTTTGACGATAACAGGATCGAGTCCGAGACGCGCATTATCACGCATTCCCCTCAGTACATCCGCCGGTGACCATGGCGAACTTTGATAAACGCGGGTGGTTGTCGCCGCGTCGTAGCCGTCGGCCACAGCGATGATCTTGCTGAATATCGAGAGATCCCGCGGTGCCCTGAGTTGGGGGTATCCCGATCCATCGATTCGCATATGATGCTCAAATGCCGCGCTCATCCCGCGCCAGGGTTTTGTCTGACCCATAGGAAGCGCAAAGAGCGCGAGCACACCTTGCCAGGCGTGGCTCCTCAGTAAAGCACGGTCCGTTTCGTCAATCGAACCAGATTTGTTCAGCGTCTCGATCGGGATTCGCGACTTGCCAATGTCGTGAAGCAAAGCCGCAAGACCAAGGTCGAGCAGTTGCGTTCTGCCAAGCCCGATTCGACGACCCAGCGCCACGGAGAGTATGCAGACGTTGACACTGTGTACGAATGTGTAATCGTCGAATTCGCGAAGTGCAGTTAGCCCGAGCATCGACGATGCGTCTGTGAGAATGGCATCGACAATTCCCTGCACCGCACGCTTGACGCGCTTGAGACCGGGACTTTTCCCAAGTCTCGCTGCAGCCATCACATCGCGGGTCGCGTCGAGTGAACGAAAATATGTCCGCCGCGAACGCTCACGCTGGTCGACATCGGCATGCGTGTCTTCGAGTTCATCGTTGGACGTAAGAAGCTCGAACGAATTGATCTGACTTGTAGCGAGCTGTTCGATCAACAGCTCGCGACGGTTCCCCTGTGGAACGTTCGAAGTTGCGCTGACCAATCTGAGAAGAACAATCCAGCTTCGGCTGTCTGCACCTTCCGCGACGCGAATACCTCCCACTTCGCCTGCATTTAGCACGCTGTTCACATGCGTGACGGCGGCGTAATTATCGAACGTGAGGCGCAACCGCGAATCGTTCACAAAAACCGAGTCACCCACCCGACGAAGCGTGCATTCCGAGTCGGCTTCGAAGACGGCTCGGGTAGCCGCCGACAAATCATAGATCGTTTTTTGTACGGCGCTGTTCTCGGCTGGATAGAGTCTGATTGCGCGAATAGCAGCATGCAGGGAACTTACAAACGTTTTTGCGGCTCTTTGTGCCGCCTGTTCGTCGGAGTTCCGGCCAATTTCGCTATGTGCGCGAGCCGGTGGATGACTACCCTCGTTCGAGCTGATCACGTCCCACCTTTCATGGCACGTGAAACGGCGCTTCGCACTACGGTGTCGTTGGTGTCGGCCGCGCGTTGCAACGCATTCAACGAAGATGCGCTATCCACTTGACCTAATGCCAGGGCGGCACAAGCGCGCACGTCCGACGACTCCCGATGCCCGAACATTCCTTTTCCATTCAGTAATGCATCGAGTTCTGGTACGCCAGCGTCCCCGCAGACAGCGCCATAAGCCTCGAACAAAACCAGTTTTTCACTACGATCCGAGTTCCTGAGCGTCCTTTTATTCTGCAACAGCGCCCGCAGTTTCGGAAAGGCACCCACGTGCCGGTGGCCGGCGATGGCGCGGAGCCCGAGCACTCTCACTTCCCGGTCGGAATCGCCAATTGTGCGCTCCAACGCCTGAAGTGCGCCGGGACTGCCGATGTCACGGAGCGCGCTAACCGCCTCCGAACGCAGCGCGCTGTCTTTCGAACCGAGGAGCTGGGCCAATTGTGGAACGGCTGCATGGGTGCCAAGCGATGCTGCCAGACTCAACGCTCCCCGCGCGATCGCTTCGTCTGCACTTCCAATAAGGCGTGCAAGTTCGACCGAGTAGGCGGACGCCAGGCGCCGCGTCGCCGCCTCAACCTGCGCGCGGGAAGCAGACTGCGACTTACCCCCGAGAAACGCTAGCAGTGGCGGGAGTGCGTTTGGTCGAAGTTGGGCAAAGAGGTCCTGCAGCGCTTCAGTTGCGGGAGAGAGTTCATGCGAGTCCAACGCTTCGAGAAGCTGCGATATCGTGGACGGTTCGCTCAACTTCTCGAGAAGCGACGCAACTGCGTTCCGTACCGCCGTCGACTCTTCCGTGCCGGCGCTGCGGTTCTTCGAGGACTCGATCGCGTATCGCGTTATCATTGCGACCATCGGGAAATCGTTGCCGGACAGACTTTCGACAAGAACGCGCTCAATATTTTCAACCGCTTCAAGGCGAAAATTGAGGGCGACGTTCATGGCTGTGATCTCGAACAGTGCGCCCACAACGCGAATTCTTGGATCGGTGTTGTATTCGCGCTTCACTTCATCGAGCAGGTAGTCGCTTTCCCGTGCATCGAGGAAGTACAGGGTGGGGTCGAAGTCCTCCATGCGTATTACGGCAGGTGGGGGGCCCTCTCCGACCTGCGCACTCTCAGCCACAATGGTGGCCCTAACGGCGACGTCGCATTTCGGTGTTGACCTGTCGACTGCATTTGCACTCGAGTCAAGGGGACCTTCGATATGCTGATAGGAAAAGTTGGGCAGATTTGCCACCCAAAGCAGCGTCACGAGATCATCGTCATCGGGAGATATCGAGCGCATTCTCTTGAGGATAGCAAGAAATGCTTCAAGACTCCCTTTCTCGAATCCAGCATTGAAAGTGAGCGTCCTCAAGCCGTCCCGATATAGCAGCCACGGCAACCCCTCCGTGCCGCGATCAGCGTCCGTGTATACGCTGTCGCCTTCGTAAAACAAGGAATTCTCCGTGACACGGAGCTCGAGCGATTCAGTATGCTTCCAGACGTCAACAAATGCCTTCGCCGCGTTCTCCAGAGTTGTAGCTCGCACCGGGTTGTTGGCCATGTACAGCGACATAGCGCGAAACGCTTTCGAGACCGACTTTAGTGCGTCTTGGATGGACTGCAGTAAAACCGCTCTGGGCTCAGCGGACCTTTCTGCTTCGGAAATCGACTTCGACATGGATTTCCTGTCTGCCGCACCCATGAATCAGATCAGCTCTTAGCGGCGAAGTATTGACTGATTGTGGCGACGTCCTTGTCGCCCCGACCGCTTACGCACAACAGCACCGATTCATCCCCCTGCCAACGGCCCGACTCTCGAACTACCCACGCCACGGCATGTGCCGTTTCCAGAGCGGGAATGATGCCCTCCAGGCGGCTGAGAGCCGAGACGCCCTCGAGAGCCTCACGGTCCGAAACTGAAACGTATTCAGCTCTGCCGCTGTCATGTAACC
>JBBSTN010000031.1:0-16552 GCA_038235845.1 Gemmatimonadales bacterium
CGTGCGCCACGCCGCCGCCATGCAACGTGCCGTCCACGTAAAATCGCTCCAGCTCGACCTGTTGGGCTCCCTGCACGAGCGACTGCTTTGAATCTGTGCGCAGCAGCGCGTAGGCAACCATCTCAGGCCCGTTATCACACACGATGTACCGTCGTTGCTGATCGTTCAACTCCGTGCGCTGCGCGTCTGTTGTGAATGCGGTTGACACATAGGCTTTTACGTTTCGCGGATCATTTGCCGCGAGATAGGTTTGCTCGAACAACCTCTGCGCCAGCGCTGAAAGCGCCGGCGCGTCGTCCAGGATCGCCCTTCGTATCCGCACCGTCCCATCCGCTTTCGACGTCTCGATGTCGGCGCTTCGCATCAGCATCGGGGTGCTGTCAGCTCACTTCGACCACGATGGGTCGTACCGCATTGTTCCCGTAGCCATGTCGATTCCACGGAGCGATGTCTGGCTGCGTCGCTCCGCTTGCGTCCGTTGCTCTACTTCGTACCGTACAACGCGATCCTCCTCTCAGTTCAACCTCACAGCTCCACGGTGTCCACGCGTACGTCGACGCTGGTTTCCCCAGCTCGGCCTGTACCCATTCGTCACCGCCCTCGACGGCCACCTCGACCCGAACGATCGCGCCGTTCCCGGACCAGGCCCATCCCCGTATCGTCTCTCTGGAGGTGCATCTGGCCCCATTCCCGGGCTCGACAATGATCGATTTTACAAGTATGCTGTCTACCGGCTCAACGGAATTGCCGTCGTCATACACGTAGCGCATACGCTGGAAATAGCCGTCAAAAGGCTCCGTAAGCACCCGAATCTGGTTCAGCCACTTCACGCTGGCCATTCCGTACCATCCTGGAACTACAAGCCGTACCGGCGCCCCATGATCGGGAGTTAGGGGCTCATCGTTCATCTGCAGTGCGAGAATCACAGCTGGATCGAGCGCCGTCGACACCGAAAGCGAGCGTTCAAACTGCACGTCACCGACCGCGTCCTCCCTTTCTCCGCTGTCCGCCCCCCGGAATACGATCTCCATGGCATCAGTTCTCAAACCAACCCTCTCCAGCAGGCGGGCGAGCGGAACTCCGGAGTAGCGCACAGTGCTCAGCGCGCCATTTTGCCAGGGCTCGCCAGCGGGAAGCGGTAACATGGTCACTCTGTCATTGCCGGCGCACTCCATTGTCATCGAAAATGACACTTGAGGCATTGCTTCCAGCTCGGAGAGAGAAAATACCATCCTCTTATCGACGGCACCCACCACCTCGATCGTGTGCGACGCGTCCAACCTCGGGACGTCAAAGTTGCTTCGCACGTAGACTTTCTCCACGCTCGTTTCCTGCTTCGCCAGTGCCTTGAAAGGCGTTTCGGCGTTAAACGGTATTTGTCGTACAACTTCCAGATCGGTCGACATCGTCGTTGTTGTGGTAAAGGCTGCGTAGTCATTCAGTTGAATTCCAAGATACCGGCTTTTTTCGACCAAATTGCAGTGGTTTTCGTAAGTTTTTCTGATTTCCAGTTGGCCTAAAGGTTGCCGGGAGTGTCCATTAGTCGTGGTGATTTCTGATTTTTGTAACGTATTTTCATTTCAACAGGAGCTTCCGTGGATCTTGTTACATGGCTGGTTGTAGGGTTAGTGGCCGGCGTATTGGCGTCACTTCTGGTTGGGGGTGTTGGGCTCATCGGCGACATTATTGTGGGCATTGTCGGAGCCTTCATTGGCGGTTGGATATTTCAGCAGTTGGGCGTCAGCACTCCGTTTGAAGGTTTGGTCGGCGTGATCTTCACGGCGTTCATCGGTGCTGTAGTTCTGCTCGTCATCCTCCACCTGGTTATGGGACGCCGAAAGGCGTTGTAGACGACAGAAGAGCGTATCGCCCCACCCAACCCTTCAGGTCGCTTTTGTGCGTCAGCCAATCAGGGGGAGGGACGTTCGAGAAAAAAGGGCCGGTAAATTTACCGGCCCTCTTTTCTGTCCTCACCGATTCCTCAACCGGCAATTCAACTCTTATTCACGTACGTAAGCCAGCCAAACTCATCCTCGGCGCGTCCATTCATGATATCGAGAAGGTCTGTTTGCAGTCGCTCGGTAACCGGACCACGTTTTCCGTTACCAACCTGAATACGGTCCACACTCCTTACCGGCACGAGTTCTGTCGCTGTTCCAGTCAAGAACAACTCGTCTACCATGTAAAGCATTTCACGCGGCATCGACTGCTCACGAACAGGAATACCCGCCCTCATCGCGAGCTCGATCGCGCTGGCTCTTGTAATACCGCTTAACAAGGTTCCATCAAGTGGTGCTGTTATCACTGCGCCGTTGATTACACCAAAGACGTTCTGGCCTGAGCCTTCACTCACCAATCCGCCAGGGCCAAGTGCAATCGATTCATCGTAGCCGTTTTGCAGCGCCTCCATCTTCATCAACTGCCCGCTAAGATAGTTGCCGGCCACCTTCGCGAGGGCTGGAATGGTGTTGGCTTCCATCCGATTCCAGCTCGAAACACATGCATCTACACCTTGGGAGAGCGCTTTTTCGCCAAGGTAAGCACCCCATGGCCAGCACGGAACATACGTTTCGATCGGACTCTCGAATGGCACCATGCCTGCGGCGCCATATCCACGCAGCACCATGGGTCTCACGTAACACGACTTGATTTCGTTGCGAACGACCACCTCACAGCAGACATCCAGCAACTCGTCCACCGAATATGGGATTTCCATTCGGTAAATCTTGATGGAGTTCATCAATCGTTCGAGATGCGCACGCAGCCGAAAGATTGCCGGCCCCTTTGGCGTGTCATAGCAACGAATGCCTTCGAATGCTGCAGACCCGAACTGCATCGAGTGGCTGAGAAGGTGTACCTGCGCGTCTGCCCAGGCAATGAAGGATCCGTCACGCCAGATCCATTTGGTTTCTTCAAGACGACTCATGTGAACTCGGCTGAAATTTGAAGTGTGCTTTTCGGACAGACCTGCCTGTACGAATTGATACGAGACCGCTCAGAGCAACGAACGTGCTGCTCCTCCGTCCACCGGAATTGCCTGTCCCGTAATGAAACCAGCGGGATCAGATGCGAGAAATGCAATCATCGCCGCCACCTCTTCGGGACGTCCAAGCCTTGCTGCCGGAGTAACCGAACGAAAGGTGTCGAACACCGCTTCGCGGGTCGTGTTCTTACTCTTGGCCTGCGTATCTGCCAGTGAGTCAAGGCGATCGGTTGCTGTGTAGCCGGGAAGAACGGTGTTCACGGTAACATTGTCGCGAGCCACCTCTTCGGCCAGCGTGCGATAATATCCGGTAACTGCCGCGCGAAGACTGTTGCTCAGCACTAGCGACGGAACTGGCTGCTTGACCGCAAAGGATGTGATGCCAACGACCCGACCCCACTTTCTTTCTCGCATCCCCGGCACAAACGCACGCGTAAGCTCTACCGCACTCCGCAACAGCAGATTAGTGGCTTTCTCCCAGGCGGCCCAGTCATGACCGAGGGAGCTTCCGGTGGGCGGGCCACCGGTGTTCGTGACCAGTATGTCAACGCGGCCGTGCTCCTTCATTACTTCATCGTTCACGCGCGCAAGTCCTTCCATGGTGCTCAGGTCGGCAGCGATAGTCTGAACAGAGGCGCCATTTGTTGAAAGACGCTTTGACGCAGCCGCGAGCGAACTTTCGTCACGAGAACAGATGATTACGCGACAGCCCTCATTCACAAACAGCTCGGCTGCACTAAATGCGATGCCCCGGCTACCGCCGCACACAAGTGCCACCTTGTCGCGAATCGCAAGATCCATCTACCTGCGCTCCCGTAAATACGCGTCGCTTCCGTCGAGCCAATCCTGTCGAGGCGGGTTGAAAACATCGACGTCGAGCGTGTCCTCGAGCGCCTCGGCTCTGTGCCGAACATTGCTGGGAATTACCAGTACTTCACCTGCACAGACGTCCGTGTAATTGTCGCCCGGCGAGTCGGCGTTGTCGCCCAGCCAGAAGCGAAGACATCCCGAGAGGATATAAGTAAACTGCTCGTTGTGGTGATCGTGAGCCGGAACGATTGCACCCTTCTTCAGGAAAACCTGCGCAATCATCATCTTTTCACTGCTTATCAGCTTTCGCCCTATGAGCGGATTGAGTTCCTCGAGATTAACATCGTCCCAGGAAAGCTTTCGAACATCATTCATCGGATGTGCAGTTGAAAGTGATGGAGAAAGTGGCTCGCGGATCGTGCGGTACTTGCGGTACTTGCGGTACTTGCGGTACTTGCAGCTACTGATTTGAAACGTAAACCGTCTGGCCCGAAAATCGGGGCGTGTTGATCTCACCGATCAGGAAATCGCACAGACTGTCCCGACTGATGGTACTACGAAGCCCGATGTCGAGATTAACACCGGCACGTACCTCCGCACCACCTGCTGCATCTGTCAAACGGGGCGTTTTGACCAGCGTCCACTCGAGCCGACTGCTCCGAATTATCCGCTCCTGTTCCGTTCGATCGTCAGCTTGCTCCTCCGATCGGAACCGTCGGCTGGCCAAGGCTGCAGCTCTCATCGGCATCGACACATTGCTGGTCAGTTCACCCACCTTTGCGCATGTCACGCATAGAATCCTCGAGCGTTCATGAGCTCGCATCGACAATACGATTGAGCGAGTGGCCTGTGCGCAAAATATATCTTTGCTGTTGTCCCGCGGTCCAAACAGGATGACGACAGCGCTAGAGCCGCGAACCGTCTCTCTGATCGCCGTCCGATCATTGAATGAGCCGATGATCGTCAGCATGGAAGTCGGCCAGTCTGCCATCGGTGTGCTTCTGCAGTGAACTCGCAGGGTCACGCCGGCATTTTCTGCGGCGGCGACAAATCGCTGGCCTGTTGCTCCGGTGGCGCCAAAGAGAGCAATTGTCATCGAGCGGATTTTTGCGGCGACAATTTCCGTAGCGAATCCGCAATTCCCCGCGCGGTTGCGATACTCGTTCCTGACGGCAACCAGCTCGTCAGACTGTCGGCGCCGACATAGCCGAACTGAATTCCATTGCACACCATCCAGCCGTCTGCAGTTTCGATCATGTCCCACTCGAGGATGTCGGTGCGCACTCGCTGACGAGCGGTGAAACGATGAGCTTCGCGTCGATCTTCATCCTGCTCACCGACCGTCGTCACAATGGCGTGCACTACAACGGTGTCGCCACGCATCTGCGACGGAAGCAGTTGCCACGTTGCGAGCAATGGAGTTGGGAACGAGCCGCCGTCGTTGCAATGACTTACCGGCGTGTTCGACTCAGACATGCCGGCATTGGCTGTCGCGCCCGGTTCGGCTGAACTGGCAAGCCATTGCAGGAATGCTGTTTCCGCCAGCGCCACCCGTTCGCTGTCGGCGGGTGCAACCGGCCGTACGGCACCAATCTGTCCGGCTGTATAAGACGCAGTGCGCTCGTCCGCCCCGCGAGCATTGTCATTTACGTCGCCGCAGGCCCATAGCTCCGCTACTACGATTGCCAGTGCAACTGTTCGTGGCAGGTGCGCTAACGAGATCACAGTCGCGGTTTTCCGTCAGGGGTTGCAACGCCTGTAGTTGCGCGGTGTCCGCGAGTGACTTGAGCGATTGTCACTCGCCCGGACGTTGCGTCCATCAGCGCAGCTCTTGCCGCCATTTCGAGTTCGTCTGGAACCCGTACCGAGAAGCGTACCTCCTCGTCAAAAGCCTGTTCGAGCACGTCGATCTCGAATCTAGGCATCAGTTGCTGAACTGCACCCACGCTCGCGTAACTCACGACTAGATCGAGGTGTGTGAACTCTACTTTTGGTTCGACGGGAAGGGTTGAAAGCGCCTCCGCAACTACTCCGCCGTAGGCTTTAACAAGCCCGCCGGTGCCAAGCTTTGTGCCGCCGTAGTACCGGGTGACAACCGCGCAAACGTCGCCTATACCGCAGTGGGTCAGGGCGGTCAACATCGGCCGACCGGCGGTACCGTGCGGCTCGCCATCGTCGCTCATGCCGATGCGATCGGTATCCCCAGGTGCGCCGATCAGATATGCCCAACAATTATGTGTGGCATCCGTAAACATGCCACTTATTTGCTTCACACAAACTTGTGCCTCGGCAATCGAATCGGCTCGTGTGATAGTGCAGATGAACCGACTTCGCGCGATTGTCAGTTCAGCGCGATGATATGAATCCGGATCTGTTGGCTGCGCTACAGGAACGTCATAGCGCAATGGTCATCGCCGACCGCGGTTCGAACCGGAGCCTGGCTTGCGCGCGGGCTTGGGCGAAGGTTTGGGCGTTTCACCCGGTTGAGCCGCTGTACGACGCGCCTGCTTGGCTGCGGCACGCGCGCGATCTTCCGACTTCTTTTTGCGGATCTCGGCGATGCGGTCGGCCAAGGGCACTTCGAGCTTCGTTCCGGCTCGTGCGTCGTAGTCGAATCCCGAAACTGTCACGCGCGGCAGCTGACGTCCGATGGCTCGTTCGATTTGTCGGAGATCGTTTTCTTCCTCTGGCGAAACAAAAGTAAATGCCTCACCCACTGCTTCTGCGCGCGCCGTTCGTCCGACCCGATGTATGTAGTCTTCCGGTGCCATCGGCACGTCGAAGTTGACAACGTGACCGAGCTCTTCGACATCGATTCCACGAGCAGCAATATCGGTGGCCACGAGAACCTTGTAGGTGCCGTCCTTGAAGCCGGCGAGCGCGATGGTTCGTTGTGATTGCGAGCGGTTGCCATGTATTCGCTCAGCCTTGATTCCGTGCGAAACGAGTTGCGAGGCCAGCCGGTTTGCGCGATGCTTGGTGCGAGTGAAGACGAGTGCCTGCGGCATGTCTCCGCGCTGAAGCAGTTCCACCAGGAGAGCGCTCTTGAGATCCTGCTTGATGGGATAGACAGCCTGCGTGATACCAACTGCGGGTGCCGCTTTGCGCTGCAGGTTGAGCTTGACGGGATTATCCAGCAGTTCGCGCGTTAACGCCGCTATGGGCGCCGGCATCGTGGCGCTGAAAAAAAGCGTTTGACGCTTCGTTTGCGGCAGGTGACGAAGGATCTTCTTGATCTCCGGCAGAAAGCCCATGTCGAGCATGCGATCTGCTTCGTCCAGCACCAGAAACTCGAGCGCGTCGAGCTTCGCGTACGGTGATCGGAAGTGATCGAGCAGGCGCCCAGGCGTTGCGATCATCACGTCGACTCCGGCGCGGAACGCATGTTCCTGCGGCCCCATACCGACGCCCCCGAAGACTGAAGCACCTGTGAGCGGCGTATGCACAGCCACGTCATTCATGCTCTCGAGTATCTGGGCCGCCAGCTCGCGCGTTGGTGTAACGACAAGTGCGCGCGTCTTACCGCGCGGCTTATCCAGAAGCTGATGGAGAATCGGAAGCAGGAACGCATACGTCTTTCCACTTCCCGTCATGGCACATGCCAACACGTCGCGACCCTCCAGCCCGGGCGGAATAGCTTCCGTCTGAATGGGTGTCGGGCGTGCAAAACCGAGTTCCTTCAATCCAAGTTGAAGACTCGGATGCAGGTGCAGACTGGTGAATGATGCGGTTGATGTCAGTTTGAAATTCCGTGTATTGATAAGATTTAGTACTGCATTATTGCTATAAAATTGCTACAGATGGTGAATTCTCACCGCCGTCATCCCAGCGCAGCGATCTCTTCACCAGGGTTTATGAACTCATCCTGCTCGAGTCGATGCTGGCGATCATACAGTTCCCGGTATCGGCCGCCGAGTGCGATCAGTTCCCTATGCTTTCCTCGCTCCACTATCTCGCCGCGTTCAAGAACGAGAATCTGATCGGCACTTGTGATTGTGCTGAGTCGATGTGCGATCACGAACGTGGTACGGCCGGCGCGCAGGCGCCGCAAGCCTTCCTGAATCAGTTGCTCGCTCTCGCTGTCCAGTGACGAGGTCGCCTCATCGAGTATCAAGATACGCGGATCGGCGAGAATGGCGCGCGCGATTGCAACCCGTTGCCTCTGACCACCCGACAGCTTGACGCCGCGCTCTCCCACGATCGTGTCGTATCCATCTGGAAAATCCATGATGAAATCGTGCGCGTTCGCGATTTCCGACACACCCCTGACTTCCTCGTCAGTTGCTCCCGGTTTGGTGAATGAAATATTCTCTTTCACCGTGCCGTCGAAGAGAAAATTGTCCTGCAGAACCACCCCGATATTTCGCCGGTATTCCCGCAGCTTGAGATCGGCTAACGGCTGCCCGTCAATCAGTATCTGACCGCGCTGCGGCTGAGCGAAAGCCATGATGAGCGAAATAAGAGTGCTCTTGCCCGACCCGCTTGAGCCTACCAACGCTGTAGTTGTACCCGCGGGGGCCTCAAGTGAAACATCCCTGAGAACAGGAACACCCGCTTCGTATTCAAACCAGACCTGTTCGAACGCCACGTCACCCTCGATCGCTCCGATCGAGGCCTTGCCCGAATCTTCCTGATCTTCGGTGGCCATGTCGCGCAATTCCCGAATTCTGTCGAGCCCTGCAAAGGCTTCAGAAATTTGCGTCCCGATATTGGCGATCTGAACGAGTGGGAAGGTCACCATGCCGATGAACAGTACAAATGTAATCAATTCTCCCACCGTCATGCGACCAGCTATCACGTCACGTCCACCTAGAAAAATCATCAATGTGCCAATGATTCCGACAACCAGAGTGCCAAGCGCACCCGTCGCCGAAGTCCCGGTGATCGTTCTCGCAATATTCGTGAACAGCCTCTGAACGCCCTCTCCAAACACCGCTTTCTCGCGTTCTTCAGCCGTGTAAACCTTGACCAGTCGGATGCCGCCAATCGTCTCCGTAAGACGTCCGGTCACCTCCGCGGTTATCACGCTCCGTTCGCGAAAAATGGGACGCAGTCTACGAAAAGCTATCGACATGCCGGAGCCGAAGAAGGCAAGAAAAACCACCGTCGACGCAGTGAGACGCCAGTTGAGATAAAACAGAATAGCCACCGCCGCCAGCGCCGTGAGCAGCCCGCCAGCCAACTGAATCAAGCCGGTGCCTATCAGATTGCGAATGCCCTCCGGATCGGTCATGACGCGAGTAACGAGTATGCCACTCTTTGTGCTATCGAAGAACCGCACCGGCAGGCGAATGAGATGACCCTGAACTTCCTCGCGAAGCCGCGCGATTGCCTGTTGTGCAGCGACACTTACGACTTGTGACAGGGAAAACGACGTCACCGCATTCACCAGAGTTGCCAGTCCGGCGGCCGCCGCGATCAACGCAAGCTTTTTATAATCGGCATTCGGGATGATGTCGTCGAATACAATCTTGGGCGCAAAAGGGAGGACGAAACTGGCTGCGCGACTCACCAGCATCAATACCAGGCCGATCGCTACGGAACGACGATGCTCCCAAATCAGTGACCTCGCTTCCGCCCACGCGCGAGCAGTGTCGTACTTCAGTTTCTTGTTCTCCTTGGCCATTTATGAAAATTAGCGTCTGGCGTACGTCTACACACCCGCATACACCCGCATACACCCGCATACGCCCGAGCGACTGGGTAACGCAATCGCGACGCAGAAATTACATTCAGAGACCTATATTTGCTCCAACACCTCATGAAACTGAATATTCGCATCCTCCTTCCACGGCTTCATGCAAACCGCTGACAGTGAAATGCTTGCAAGGGTCGAAGTATTGGCCGATCTCGAGCAGGAAGTGCACTCGCTCATGGTGGCGCATGAAGCGAAGCGCATTTTGTGGTTTCCCAGCGAACTCCTGGCACCCGCACCTGACACCGATCCCGACGCGTACGTTCGCCAGCTAAGGGAGAACGCTCGTGGTATCAGCATGCCGGGGCGGGTTGCGCTCGCCCTCAATCTGCTCACCGAGGAGGGTCTTCCTCACTTTCACAGATTGCTCGCCGTTTATCTGGGTAGCGACTCGTTCTGGTCCAAATGGACGAATTTATGGACGGCCGAGGAGGATCGGCATGGTGCGGTGCTTCATGACTACACCCGCGACAGCCAGATCCTGAACAATCCGATACTCGAACGCATGCAGTTCGAATATCTCAAAGCTGGCTTCGAGCCACAGTGGGACAAAGATCCCTACCGGGTGTTTGTGTATACCACTCTGCAGGAGCGCGCTACGCAGGTCAGTCATGCAAATACGGGCAAGCTCGCCAGTGAATACGAGCCACTCATTGGAACTGTCCTTTCCAACGTGGCGAAGGAAGAAGCGCGGCACTACGTCTTCTATCGTGCGATCTTCGAGAAGGTCCTCGAACGTGACCCGAACCGCGCGCTCGAATCGGCTGCGGCCATCATGCCGTCAATCGACATGCCGGGAATAAATATGCCGCACTTCCGAGACATGGCAGATGTTATCCGGAGAGCGGGAATCTATGGTCCGCGCGATTATCTCAAGATCGTCGAGGAACAGATTCGCTATTGGGCGATCGACGCTATCGGTGGCCTGAACGAAATAGGCAAACGAGCACAGGATCGAATAATGTCAATTCCCGACCGCCTGGAACGTGTTGCCGACGTAATGGAAACTCGCAGCCGAGCCAAGACCTTTTCATTTGCCGTTGCCTTTGAGCGCGAATTTGCGATGGACTGAGCGGCACTCCCAACACGGTGCGCTCCTTACGGCGCTTCCGGGGGCTATCTCTTTACCCCTCTCCCTGGGGCGCTCTTCTCGCCCCGTTCCAACTGTGTTTGCTAACGGGCGAAAAACAAGGCGCCGCCAACGGCCACAGCAATCGCACCGAAAATAAGGGCAGCAGTAGACCAACCCTCCCACGACGACTCAGTGTGCGCAATCCGCCAGTGGCCCTCGCCCCGGGAACGTTCGGTCTCCAGAACTACTCCAGGACGTTTACGCTCGGAAAATGAATGTGTGCTCTGCATGTCTCGCTGCTCATGCAAGAGTTCTACCACAATTTCCACCGTCCTCGCCGATCCCGCCTGATCTCGCGGCAACAGAACATTTTTCACCCGCATGCCGGCAACTGCTGCTGCCCGCCCCTCGATGAGATGAAAGACATCGTGCACTTCACTACCCTTCGACCCACCCGTCGAGAGCGCGCCTGCCCCCGCTGTTACGCTTCCCGTGAACGCCTCGAGATTGATCAGAAGGCCTCGCTTCTGCCGGGAAAAATAGTCGATCGCTGCAGCTGCCCCGTTCTCGTAGCACACTAGTTCGTAGCCCGCACCGGGAGGCGATGCGTCGGAGGGAAATGCGAGTCGCTCGTTGCTAGACAGGTGGTTGATCCAGGCATCGATGCGACCAAAACGCTCCTTCGCAAAGTGCGCCAATGCGAGCACATCGGAGCTGGAATGCATGTGAATCACCCGAGCCGCGACGTTCGCTCCAAGCTGTCTGCACTCGCTTTCAACTGAAGCCAGTGCATCGGAATCGCTCGACCCGAGAATCAGGTGTTTTGCGCTCGTCGAGAGTTTTAGAGCCAGTGCACGCCCGGCACCATGCGAAGCTTCCGTGATAACTATCACCTGATCTGAAACTCTGTCCAAAATATTTGCCTCCCAGATCAGTCGCACTGTTCATATGGCATCCGACACTTCGAATGACCGCCATTCACTCCTCTTGATATTCGTGCAATCGTGGATGTTCCATTAATTTGACAACGTCACAGTTGTCGAGGTGACGGTCATCACCTCCTCTCCGTTCGACCATTCCCGCCGCCGTTTTCAACGGGCAAATGCACGAACTCGTAGCTTTTGCACCCCCCAAGGAGTACTACATGGAGTCAATGCAGCGACGCGCGCTCACAGGAGTCATGGCAGTTCCCATACTGCTTGCTCTGACCGCAATTCCAGAGGTTCTGTCTGCGCAGCGTGCTGTGCCCTCGACCTATGCGATCACCAACGCTCGCATCGTACCCGTCTCTCAACCCCCGATCGAGAAAGGCACCATTGTCATCCGTAATGGGCTGATTGCATCGGTGGGTGCCAACGTTACGGTTCCCGCTGACGCGCGACTCGTCGATGGCACAGGTCTCACGGTCTATCCCGGCTTCATCGACTCGTACGGTTCGCTGGGCATACCCAGCGCCGCGCAGGGAGCCGGTGGGCGAGGTGGGCGAGGCGGCGGAGGTGCGCAAGCCGCCACTGCTGCCACCGGTGCCGCCAACTCTGCGTATCCGGCAGGGCTGCAGCCCGAAATTCGCGCGCAGGAACTCCTTAATCCCGACGGCGACTCGTTTACCGCAGCTCACGGAGCAGGCTTCACCTCAGCGCTCAGCGCCCAAGGTGCGGGGATATTTCAGGGCACATCAGCTCTCATCAACCTCACCGATGGGGACGTTAACGCGCTCGTCGTAAAACCCGATGTCGCACAGCACATCGGCTTCACGCCGCTCAGAAACGGTGGCTATCCCAACTCGCTGATGGGAGTGTTCTCCTCCCTGCGCCAGATTCTGCTCGATGCCCAACATTACCGCGATGAACAGGCTGCATACTCCCGCAATCCGCGCGGCATGCAGCGGCCTGAAGCGGACCCGTCGCTTGCCGCACTTCAGGACGTCATCGCCGGCAAGGAGCCGGTAGTGATGTTTGCCTCGTCGCAGCGCGAAATCGAACGTGCACTCGACCTCGCGAAGGAATTCGGCCTCAAGCCCATCATCGCTGGCGGCAGCGAAGCGTACACGGTGGCCGCGCGACTCAAGGCTGAAGGGGTACCCGTTCTCCTTTCCGCCAACTTCCCCAGGCGCACCGCCGCCCCCTCGGCAGACGCCGATCCAGATCCCATTCGCGTGCTGCGCGAACGCGTCGAAGCCCCAAAGTCGCCCGCGAAACTTCAGGCTGCTGGCGTGCGCTTCGCCTTGCAGTCGGGGGGGTCGAACAGCTTCAACGATCTCATTCCAAATGTTCGGAGAGCCATCGAAAATGGCCTGACCACCGAGCAGGCGATACGCTCGCTCACCCTTCAGCCCGCGGAAATCCTGGGTGTCGCAGACCGGCTCGGCTCGATCGAGACGGGAAAGATCGCCAACCTTACTATCTCCCGTGGCGACCTTATGACCACCGGTCGCATCACGCAGCTCTTCATCGACGGCAAGCCCGTCGCCATGCCGTCACCAGCGGCGGCAGCCGCTGCGGGCAACAACGCCTTCTCCGCCAGCGGAACCTGGACCCTCAGCGTTAACGTCGACGGTGCCGACAGAACAGCGACACTATCGATACGCCAGGAAGGCACCCGTCTTTCAGGTTCACTGCAGGGCATGCTCGGGTCTGCAGAAATTCAGAACGGCTCGGTAGGGGCCGACAGCACATTCCGTTTTACGGCGCCGGTTACCCTCAAAGAGGGGACTGAAGAGGCCACCTTCTCCGGCACATTCGAGAACAACGCGCTCAAGGGTCGACTAACGATCGTGGGACACGCCCCTGGTATTTTTTCCGGCACCAGGCCCGCGCGGGGAGGAGCCCCACCACCTCGCACGCCTCCCGCAAAGCCCTCGGCAAATAGGTAACCAACATGAAATCGATATCTGACCGCACCTCGGTCGACCATTCAATCGGAGCAGACATGCACCGCTTTCTAAGCCGCGGCGCCCTCCTGGCAGCCTGCGTTGTTGTATCGCCAGTTGCCCTCGGTATGCTGGCTCCCGACGCCCTAATCGCGCAGGCCGCTACGACGACCGCGCGCACCGGCACTTCGGGATCCATGCTCATTCGCAACGCAACCGTTCTTACCGTAACCAAGGGGACGCTCAAGAACACCGACATCCTCGTCCAGAATGGCAAGATCACCGGCATCGGCACCGGCCTCACCGCGCCAGCCGGAACCACCATCATTGACGCTACGGGCAAGTTTGTCATGCCCGGCATCATCGATCCGCATTCGCACATGATGAGCGACGCGGTAAATGAAGGTTCGCTTTCGGTCACGTCGATGGTGCGAATAACGGATGTGCTCAATCCCACCGCAGTTAACGTTTACCGCGCTTTGGCCGGCGGTGTTACCTCGGCGAACATCCTCCACGGATCGGCAAACACCATCGGCGGCCAAAACGCCACGGTCAAGCTCAAGTACGGCGAGGAGGCCTCCGACATGCTGTTCCCTGGCGCGCCACCGGGAATCAAGTTCGCGTTGGGCGAAAACGTCACCAGAAAGAACTCGAACACGTTCGTCATTCCCGGCCAGCCTACCCCGCAGAAGCGTTACCCAACGTCTCGAATGGGGCAGGAGGAGGTTCTCCGCGACGCGTTCACCCGGGCACGCGACTACAAAGCCACCTGGGATGACTATCGCTCGAAGACCGCCAAAGGCGACAAAACCTTGCTCGCTCCGCGACGGGATCTCGAGCTCGAACCCCTGGTCGAAGTACTCGAAGGAAAACGTCTCGTGCATGCGCATTCCTATCGCGCCGACGAGATGCTGATGCTGCTCAACCTCGCGGACGAGTTCGGATTCAAGATCAAGACCCTGCAGCATGGTCTCGAGGGCTACAAGATCGCGAGCGAGATTGCGAAACTTGGCGCCGGTTTGTCGACGTTCGCCGACAGCTGGTCGTACAAGATCGAAGCTTACGACGCCATTCCATACAACGTGGCAATTCTCATGCGCCATGGCGTTGTTGCGACCATCAACTCGGACAGCGACGAACGCATTCGCAGGCTCAACATCGACGCAGCAAAACTCATGCGCTACGGCGGGCTCACGGAAGACGAAGCGCTGCGCACGATCACCATCAACGGCGCAATTCAACTGGGCGTCGAAAACAAGGTCGGGTCTATCGAAGTGGGTAAGGACGCAGACCTGGGCATCTGGAATGCTCACCCGCTAAGCGTTTACGCAAATGTCGACAAGACGATCATCGACGGCGAAGTGTTCTTCGATCGTCAGAAAGACATCGCAATGCGCGCTGAAAAAGAAAAGGAACGCGCTGAACTCGAGCAGGCGGATGCAAACAAGGCTCCCGGTGCAACACGTCGCGGTGTGATCACGCCACTCCCGGAGATGCCTCAGTGAAGTATTACAGGAACCTTTCCGTGTCGCGAGGCAGAGCTATTGCCAGAGCTGGCGCGAGGGCAGCGACGTTGGCCTTATCGGCGATAGCGCTACTCGCTCCGTGGCAATCGGCGAGTGCTCAACTCGGGTCGTTCAACCCCGACCCTGGCCCACGCGGTACATATGCAATTCGGGGCGCGCGCATCGTGCCGGTGGTCGGAGCAGAGATCGCCAGCGGCACCATCGTGATTCGTGACGGCAAGATTGAAGCAGTTGGTGCCAACGTTACCGCGCCCGCCGGAGCCAAAATGATCGACGGCACTGGACTCACAGTTTATCCGGGAATGATGGACGCGGGAACGTCGATCGGACTTTCGGAAATCTCGCAGGGCGCCGCGTCAACCGTCGACATCTCCGAAGTGGGCAGCTTCAACCCCAACGCCCAGGCGTTTTACGCCATCAATCCGCACAGCGCGCACATCGGCGTTACCCGGGTTGTCGGCATTACTCATGTTCTCTCGCGTCCCACTGGGGGGATCATCGCCGGACAGGCCGCGGTGATGAACCTCGCTGGGTCGACTGCGCCGGAAATGAGCGTGGTGCAGAACGCCGCCATGGTCATCCAGTTGCCACGTTCCGGCTTTGGTGGACGGGGCGGCGGTTTCGCCGCAACAACCGGCGGTGGCAATACTCAGGAGGTGAATCGGACCCGGCAGCGCCAGGTGGATTCGCTCAAGACCCTGATGCGGGATGCGATGGCCTACGGCAAGGTGATGGACGCCTACGCCAAGGACAAATCTTTGCCGCGCCCAGCAAGCGACGTGGTCCTGGCCTCGCTGGTCTCCACGGTTCGCGGCGAACTGCCCGTGATAATGATGGCCGACCGCGAAAACGACATTCGCGAGGCTGTGATGTTCGCCGAGGAGATGAAGATCAAGCCTATTATCATGGGTGGGCGGGATGCGTGGATGATGGCGCCGTTTCTCAAGCAGCATGACGTTCCGGTTCTGCTATCGGCAATCATGGACCTCCCATCGCGGGAGGATGACCCTTACGACGTGAATTTTTCGACTCCGGCCAAGCTTGCTGCGGCCGGAGTGAAATTCGCCATCACTTCGGGCGACGCTGGTGCGGAGGCGCGCAACCTGCCCTACACCGCGGGCATGGCGTCGGCATTCGGTCTGAGCAAGGAAGACGCGCTCAAATCGGTCACGCTGTGGCCCGCGCAGATATTGGGGCTGGGCGATCGATTTGGATCAATCGAGGCCGGGAAGATGGCAAATCTGGTTGTCACCGACGGGGATGTTCTGGAAGCAAAGACCGGTACCAAGTTTTTGTTTATCGATGGCCGTCCGGTACCGCTTGATTCGAAGCACTCGGTTCTTTTTGAGCAGTTCAAGGACCGGTAGCCGGGCGAAGCGATTGGCGGCGGTTCATCTCTGGTCGACCGTCGCCGTTATCGTTTCAACCCTGCTTTGAGCTGGTCGGGGTAGTCTCCGAACATCCCGTCAACGCCTAGCGCTTCGAGTTCGCGCACTTCGGCCAGCGGGTCACCGTGATACCGAGGTGCGAGAAATTCCGGTTCGGGACGCAAAGTCCAGACATGAACAAGCAGGCCTTCACGATGTGCGTCGGCAAC
>JBBSTN010000032.1:0-16485 GCA_038235845.1 Gemmatimonadales bacterium
CGTCGTCAGCAGCTCTGGCGCGATCTCTCAGTCAACCCGGATAATGTTGACGCTAGACCACGCTGGCTTTGGCAAAAGGAGCATGTGGCTGGACGGCGGCCTGGCAGCGTGGAGGAAGTCTGGAGGTGCCTTAACAAGCGAGCCCCCCGTGGTGGTGAAAGGCAACATCGGCCAACTCAAGACAAGCGATGTCACTGTCAGTGCGGATTGGGTGCGAGAGAACGCGACCTCGCCGAGGGTGTTCCTGGCAGACGCACGGACATCGGTTTTCTATGACGGCGCCGAGATGGGAGGGCCACGCGACATGCCCATGAAAACTCACATTCCGGGCGCGCGAAGCCTTCCTTACCTTTCGTTTACCAACGACGGTGACGAGCTCAAGTCGGTCGATGAAATTGCTTCTATTTTCGCGAAAGCGGGCGTCAAACCGGGCGACACAGTGGTCGCATATTGCCACATCGGCCAGCAGGCAACGGTGACATTGTTCGCTGCGAGGACACTCGGCTACAGCGTCAAGCTGTATGACGGATCGTTTGAGGATTGGGTTCGGCGCGGCTGGCCAGTAGACGTTCCCAAGGGCAAATGAGTGCTTATGCGACGCATTCCTCGCACAAGCACTCTCCCCTGCATGTCTACTACCTCCGCACCAGAGGCTTGTATTTGATGCGATGCGGCTGATCAGCATCAGCGCCCTTCCGCCTTTTCAAATCCTCGATGTATGCACCGTAGTTGCCCTCGAACCAGACGGTCTCGCTATCCCCTTCGAACGCCAGAATATGCGTCGCTATACGATCGAGAAACCAACGATCATGGCTTATCACCACTGCACACCCTGCAAAATCGAGCAGCGCAACTTCCAACGCGCGGAGTGTATCCACGTCGAGATCGTTTGTCGGCTCGTCGAGTAACAACACATTCGCTCCTGCCATCAAAGTCTTTGCCAGGTGCAACCTGTTGCGCTCACCACCACTCAGATCGCCAACCTTTTTCTGTTGGTCGATGCCGCGAAAATTGAAGCTGCTGAGGTACGCACGTGAGTTGAGTTCACGCTTCCCCACCATGATCTGCTCAACACCGCCGGAAATCTCCTGCCACGCGGTCTTATTGGGGTCGAGCGTACGACTCTGATCTACGTAGCCAAGCTCCACTGTCTCTCCAACTTTCAACGTCCCTTCATCCGGCTTTTCGCTGCCGATTATCATGCGAAACATCGTCGTCTTGCCGGCGCCGTTCGGGCCGATAACACCGACTATCCCGCCACGCGGCAACGCGAAGCTCAACTCGTCGTACAACAACTTGTCGCCGTATGCCTTGGTAACATGCTTCGCAATAACCACGTCGTTGCCGAGGCGCGGCGGCACCGGTATCACGATTTCATTCGTCGACACTTTCTCCTGCTGCTGCTCGCTCTCCAGCTCCTCGAACGCCTGAATTCGCGCCTTGTTCTTGGCCTGGCGGGCACGAGGGGCCATGCGCACCCACTCGAGCTCGCGAGTTAGAGTTCGCTGGCGCGCACTCTCGGTCTTCTCCTCCTGCTGCAAACGGTTCCGCTTCTGCTCGAGCCAGCTGCTGTAATTCCCCTCCCAGGGAATTCCCTTACCGCGGTCGAGTTCGAGAATCCACTGCGCTACATTGTCCAGAAAATACCGGTCATGCGTAATAGCCACGACTGTACCTGGAAAGTCGGCGAGGAATCTTTCCAGCCACGCGACGCTTTCCGCGTCGAGATGGTTGGTGGGCTCGTCGAGGAGCAACATGTCCGGCTGCTCAAGCAGCACACGACACAACGCAACACGACGACGCTCACCACCACTCAATGTTTTTACGTCGGCGTCGCCCGGCGGCAACCGCAGCGCATCCATGGCAATCTCGATCTTGTTGTCGAGATTCCACAGGTCGAGTGTGTCAATGCGCTCCTGCACCTTGCCCTGTCTCTCCAGCAACTTGTCCATCGCCTTGTCATCCATCGGCTCGGCGAACTTCATGCTGATGTCGTTGAACTCGTCGAGTAGCGCGCGCTGCTCACTGATCGCCAGTTCGACATTTCCGCGAACGTCGAGCGACTCGTCGAGCTGTGGCTCCTGCGGCAGATAGCCGATTTTCGTACCCTGCGCGGCCCAAGCTTCACCCTGAAAATCCTGGTCGACGCCGGCCATGATGCGCAACAGTGATGACTTGCCCGCACCATTTGCGCCGAGTACGCCGATCTTGGCCCCGGGATAAAAGGACAACCAGATGTCGTCGAGAATAATGCGCGAAGGCGGAACCACCTTGCGCAGCTTCTTCATTACATAAATGAACTGCGGAGCCATGTTATACCGATCTTTGGGTTCTTATTGGTGATGGCGGACGGGGCGCGTTGATCCTGCGCTCGCGGCGTCTGCGCCATCGAGATAACCTTGAAATCTAAACCGAGGGGATGAACGGAGGACTGTTCCTCCCCCATGGGGTGCGCATCACTCCAGCGGCGACTTGCGCCCGCACGCCCTGTTCCCGCATGGTAAGAAGATGCACAGAAGACCGCGTTATCTGTTTAGCTCCTCGAACCGAATCCTTATGCGCAATCCGCTCCGACGCCACCATAGCCTTACGCCACTCGCTCTGGCGGCTCTCCTACTCACTCCCGGGCTCCTTCCCGCCCAGACATTTCGCTCGGCAGATCCCGTCATTCGCCGCATGTGGCAGATCGGTATGAATCAGTCGCAGCTCGAGCGCATGGGACAGACCCTCATCGATTCCATTGGTCCGCGTCTGTCAGGCTCTCCGGGCTTTGCCAATGCGACAAACTGGCTAGAGCAGACATATAAAGGGTTCGGCATTCCCGTACGTCGCGAGCAATACGGAACCTGGCGCGGCTGGCAACAAGGCACTGTGCACATGGAGCTGATCGCGCCTCGTTTGCAGAATCTCGAAGTTGAATTGCTGGCATGGAGCCCTCCAACCCCCGGTGGTCGCGCAATCGATGCAGACGTCGTAGTAGTTCCCGAGCTTGCCAACAACGACGCAACTTCGAAATGGCTGCAATCCGTGAAGGGAAAGTTTGTTCTCACATCGCCACCGGAGATCATGTGCCGCGCTCCGCAGGAATTGGAACGATACGCGCGTACTTCCACCATCGACGCGTTGAATGCACAACGCACCGCGTCCGCGCGCGCATACTCGACGCGTGTTAACGCATTAGCACCGGACAATACTCCGGCAAATCAGCAACAGGCGGCTGTCATTGGGCGCCTCGAAACGGCCGGAGTTGTGGGCATCGGAACCACTCGCTGGTCGGGCGGTTGGGGTGTCAACAAGATTTTCGGCGCAGTATCTGATCGTGTGCCGTCCGTAGACATCTCATGCGAGGATTACGGACTTCTGCATCGTCTCGCATCCAACAATCAGGGTCCAAAAATTCGTTTGACGGCGGAGTCACAGTCAACGCCAGCCGAAGTTCCGATGTTCAACGTGGTCGCTGAGATCAAGGGCACCGAACTTCCCAACGAGTACGTCCTGCTGTCAGCGCATCTCGATAGTTGGCATGGCGCGACCGGTGCGACCGACAACGGTACCGGCACCCTGACGATGCTCGAAGCAATGCGCATTCTTAAAGAGGCGTATCCCAACCCGCGTCGCACAATCATCGCCGGTCACTGGGGCGGCGAGGAACAGGGCACCATCGGGTCCAAGTCTTTCGCCGAAGACCACAAGGATATTATTGACGGTTTGCAGGTGGTGTTCAATCAGGACAATGGAACGTGGCGTGTCGAGATTCTCGAGGGTCAGGGATTTCTCAAGGCCAGCAGCAATCTCGCCGGTTGGGTGGCCCAGCTACCGGCAGAAATGACGGACAGCGTTTCGCTTCAGGTGCCCGGGCCACAAGCCAATGGCGGTAGCGATCACACTTCATTTCTCTGTCGTGGCGCGCCGGCGTTCCGTCTGCAATCGAGTTACTCCGAGTACCGCCAGTATACCTGGCACACCAATCGGGACACGTTTGACAAGATCGTGTTCGATGACCTGAAGAACAACGCGACGATGGCTGCGATGTTGGCATATGCGGCATCGGAAGATCCGGAGCGCACGTCGCGCGACAGAGCGTTGTTGACGAATGCGAACGGTGGTGAGCGCTCGTGGCCGACATGCGGGAGCGCCAA
The DNA here is from genome assembly GCA_038235845.1 of Gemmatimonadales bacterium. GTDB lineage: Bacteria > Gemmatimonadota > Gemmatimonadetes > Gemmatimonadales > Gemmatimonadaceae > Gemmatimonas. Next base: position 4,140 of record JBBSTN010000032.1, read on the forward strand.
GCGAAGCTACAAATAACGATTTAACCCACCTCGAACACCCCGCGTCGCGCTGCACGTCCGCCTCGCACGTGCCACGCCCCTCGTGCCATTACGTCCAGCGCCCTGCAATCCTCGCTCAACACCACCAGGTCTGCATCACCACCGGCTGCTACTCGCCCCTTTGACGGCAACCGAAGCAGTGCCGCCACATTGCTGGTGAACGCCGGAAGCACCCGCTCCAGCGCTACCCCGCGCGCTTGCAGCAAAGCCAACGTCTCCAAAAGCGACGACGAAGATCCAACCTCCATTCGCACCATACGCCCGTCCGCGTCAAACGTCGGCAAACAACCGCCGCCATCGGAGCTTACCGTAACCCGGTCGGGCGGCGCGCCCGAATCCAGATAGCGCTCCAAGGCGACATCCGCTGCCCACGCGTCGTCGTCTTCCGACACCGGAAACGCCGTGATATCGATCGTGCACCCGCGCCGAGCCAGCACCAACGCCTCCTCAAACAATGCTTTCTTCCGGTTCACGTGGGTTGGATTGAAAACTCTGGGTGGCAGTTCGCTCACCTCCAGCATCTGTCGGATGAGGTCGAGTCCTCGGGGGCCATCGCCGACATGCATGTGCAGCACACCCGCCTTGTTGCTCATCATGCCGCCCACGTGGGCCTCGGCCGCCACGCGCAGCATCTCATCAAGCGTCGGCTGGCTCGAGCGATGATCGCTGATGGCCACCTCGCCCACCCCGATAATGCGGTCGACCTGGGCAATATCTCCGCGCACGGCGCCGGTCAGCGTTGCCGGAGGCAAATGATACCCACCCGAATGACACCACGCGGAAATCCCGTTAGCCACCAGCCCGCGCGCCGCTGCCACGAGGTCGGCCGTATTGCGCGTAACGTCATCGGTACCCAATACGCCAATCACCGTCGTGACACCAGCCAACGTGTATTGCGACAGCGGGGGCGGCGGAACGCGCGAGGCTGCACCAGACTCTCCCCCACCGCCGGTGAGATGCGCATGGCCGTCGATAAGCCCCGGTATAAGTCGACGTCCCTCACAATCGACGACGTCCAGCGGCACCCGGGGGTCCACGCGAATAGGCAAATCAACGCCCGTCGCTCCCAGCCACACAATCTGCTCGCCAGCGATGAGAAGGTCGCACCCGCCAAGGCGCTCCGGCGCGTATACGTCGGCATTTCGAATGAGCGTCAGCATGGCCGTACTTTACCCAGTAGCCTCGTCCGACGTTAGCTTGCGGACACCAATGCCGCTGTCGAAAGTCTACGCAATGCGGCTCAATTTTGACGTTAGTGATATGACATGCGCGGCTGGATAATACCAATCGGAGGAAAGTTGCTCTCCTCCGAGATACTCGAACGATTCATTGTGCAGAGCGGAGGTGCGAACGCGCGAATTGCAATTATTCCTGCGGCCTCTGCCGAACCCGACATCGGCAACTACTTCGAGCACATCTTCGAGCAGCACGGAGCTGGGCAGACCGGCTCTATCCGCATAGCGAGCCGCAGCGATTGTGAGGATCCCGCCGGGCTGGATCTACTCGAGAAGGCCACGGGCGTGTTCATCACCGGCGGCAATCAGTTGAAACTCTCTGCCCTTCTCGGCGGCACGCCGGTTGCCAAGCTGCTTCGTATTCGCAACCAGCAGGGAATGCACGTCGCCGGTACCAGTGCGGGCGCCGCCTACCTCAGCGAACACATGATTGCTTTCGGAGACGAAGGAGGCACTCCCCGCGCTGGGATGGCCACCATGTGTGCAGGCTTGGGCCTCACCAATCGTGTCATTATCGACCAGCATTTCCGTCAGCGCGATCGGCTTGGGCGGCTGCTTACCGCCATGTCGTACAATCCGTTTTGCGTCGGAGTCGGGGTGGACGAAGACACCGCCGCATTTATCGGCCCCGATGAAACAATCGACGTCATGGGCACCGGCGCACTCACTGTGCTCGACCCGGCAAGCGTGGAATACTCATCGGTCGCGGAGACCGAACCGGGCGACCTGATCACCATGGTTGGCGCAACCATCCACATACTGGGCGCCGGATCAACGTTCAACCTGCACACCCGGGTCGCGATGCCTTCAAAGGTGGCACAGGCCGGTACGCAGCTGGGCGCGCACTCTGGCAATCACAACGACGCGGGTCGATAGAAGAGATGAAAATCCTCGACCGTTCTGTCTTCGTTGGACCGAACCACTACGCGCATTTCCCGGTAATTCGACTGGTGCTCGACCTTGGCGAACTCGAACAGTGGCCAACCAAGCGGCTCGGCGACGAGTTCATCCAATCGCTGCTAATTGCGCTGCCCGGCCTGCGGGAGCACGGTTGCTCCTACCGTGAGCCCGGCGGCTTCGTGCGCCGTATGACCGAAGACGAAGGCACCTGGATGGGACATGTGCTCGAACACGTCGCAATCGAACTGCACAACGTCGCTGGCGTCCACGTAACCTTCGGCAAGACGCGTGAAACCGAGACGCCGGGCGTGTACGACGTCGTGTTCGAGTATGAACAGGAAGACGTGGGGCTCGAGGCGGCAGAAGTCGCACTTGACCTGCTTCATCACCTGTTACCCGATCACCTTCGCCCTGCGCCGGTTGAGATTATCGACGTCGACACCGGCGTCGTTGCGAGCGCGGACACCGTCGGCGGCGCGTCCGTTGACGACCCGGCTTCCAAGCCGCCCTTCGACCTCGCCGAACGGCGCGACGAATTCATTCGGTACGCGCAGCGCCGAGCGTTGGGACCAAGCACTGCGAGCATCGTGCACGCGGCAGAGGCGCGCGGGATTCCGTGGATTCGTCTCAACGGACAGAGTCTCGTCCAGCTGGGCTACGGTTGCAATCAGCAGCGTATCCAGGCCACGATCACCGGACGAACGTCGCATATTGCCGTGGAGCTCGCGTCGGACAAAGAAGAGACCAACAACGTGCTCGCCAACCTCGGCCTGCCCGTCCCGAAACAGTACCTCGTGAACAGCGCCGAACGTGCAATAACCGCCGCCGAGTATATCGGCTACCCGGTCGTCACCAAGCCGTACAATGGCAACCATGGACGCGGCGTGTCGATTGGCCTTACCAACCCGGCCGCCGTCACGGCGGGTTTCGACCTCGCAGCTGTGATTTCCCCGAGCATATTGGTGGAGAGTTTCATTGCAGGACACGACCACCGGATGCTCGTAGTGAACGGAGAACTCGTGGCGGCGAGCAAGCGCGAGCCCGGCAAGGTCACTGGCGACGGAAAGCACACCATCGAGGAGCTGATCGCGCTCGTAAACAGCGATCCACGTCGCGGCATCGGTCATGAGAAGGTCCTCACCAAGTTGCAGCTCGACCCTCAGGCGGTCGGGCTGTTGGAAAAGGTGGGCTATACGGGTGAGACGGTTCCTCCTGCTGGCGAAGACGTGTATCTGCGACTGACGGCGAATCTGTCGACCGGCGGTACGGCCGTCGACGTCACCGATGTTGTGCACCCGGACAACAGCGAGATGGCGGTGCGGGCCATCCAGGCCATCGGTCTTGATGTAGGTGGCGTCGACTTTCTCACGCCCGACATCACGCAGTCGTACAAGGAAATCGGTGGCGCAATTTGCGAGGTGAACGCGGCGCCCGGTTTCCGGATGCATATGGCGCCAAGCGAAGGGCAGCCGCGCGAGGTGGCGACCAAGGTCGTGGAGATGCTCTTCCCGGTAAACTCGTACAACACGATTCCGATCGCGGCGATTACCGGCACCAACGGCAAGACAACCACGGCCCGATTGCTGGCGCATATCCATAAACTTGCCGGGAAGCGCGTAGGATTGACGACCACCGATGGCGTGTACATCGACGGTCAGCGCACGGTCGAAGGGGACATGACCGGCCCAACATCGGCGCGCATCGTGCTGAGCGACCCTCTGGTCGAGGTGGCAGTGCTCGAGACCGCGCGCGGAGGACTCCTGCGTGCCGGTATGGCGATGCGACATGTAGACGTTGGCGCTGTACTCAATGTTCAGCCGGACCACCTCGGCCAGAAGGGCATTGATACGTTGGAACAGCTCGCGGCGGTCAAGCGCACGGTTGTCGAAGTGGCAACAGACACGGCGGTGCTCAACGCCGACGATCCGCATGCGTTGCGAATGGCGGCGTACACGCTGGCCAAGCATGTGTGCTATGTGACACTCGACCCCGCTCACGACCTGGTGCGCGAGCACATTCGGGCTGGTGGACGCGCCATCGCTCTCGAAGCGGGCGTCAACGGACAGATGATCACCATCTACGACCGTGGTGCGCATATTCCTCTCGTCTGGACGCACCTGATTCCCGCGACGCTGGAAGGCAAGGCGACGTTCAACGTGCAGAACGCGATGTTCGCCGCCGCGATGGCGTTTGCGATGGGAGTTCGTCTCGAAGACATAAGACATGGGCTCCGCACATTCGACACGACGTTCTTTCAGGTGCCGGGTCGACTCAATGTTTACGACCAGCATCCTTTCAAGGTGCTCTTCGATTACGGCCATAACGCGCACGCCGTTACCGCTCTATGCCAGCTCGTGAACCGGATGACGCCGACGGGTCGCAGAATCTGCGTGCTGTCGGCACCGGGAGATCGCCGAGACGACGACATTCGTGAGATCGCTCGGGTAGCGGCCGACGCAGGTTTTGATCACTACATCTGCCGTCGCGACGATTCTTTGAGGGGCCGTGGCAACGATGAGGTGCCGCGAATGATGGAGAGTGAGCTACTTGGCCGCGGCGTCGGTGCGGACAGGATCAGCGTCATTCCGGATGAGCAGGAGGCAATCGAAGCCGCTCTGCGCATGGCGGACAGGGGCGACCTGCTGCTCATCTTCGCGGACTCGTTGGCCCGTGGCTGGAAACAGATCGTCAACTTCCGACCTGACGCTGCCGAGCAGCACGTGCCGGAGCCGCACTTGGCGCGGTCGGTTCCGCGAGGAACGGTGCGCGAGGCCTCGCCCGCTGATGACGTCCAGCCGCCAGAGAGCGGCGACGGGCGGTTGCCTAATCACAGCGACGCTGAGCGGTCATCATCACTGCGCCGGAGTACCGATGTCGATGCGGCGAAAGTGATCACGGATTCGCGCGGAGTTCTTCTCCCACGCGAGTCGAATGACTAGCGAGTGGGCGACGTCGACAAGCAGCATCTGACGGACAGCGCGGGCGTCGGCGGCGTACTCGATTCGCGCCGCTTGTTCGGCCCCAACCTGTTTAGCGCGCACGCGGGTGCCGTGCTGAGTGTGACGTGCGTGAATGAGTTGGAGATCCAGGCGGTCGCGGAGTGGCCAGCGGAAGCCACCCGTCTCGCAACCGCGCTGGGCTGGTCACCCGTTGAGTGCGTAGTACGCAGGTCGAGCAGCGAGGCGAGCCTGTTCATATCCGCGCCCATCGACGGGTTGTTGACGGCAACAGAGGTGGCAGAAGAGGCGTGGATGCGGGTGGAACCCCGCGTGAAACGGAATGCGGAACCCGCTGAGTCGGTTCTCTCCCGGTTGCGCGAGATGTACGCGGATGAGCGGGCGACGATGCCAGGCTATGTAACGCTGGCCAGCAGCGCCCGGGAAAGCGGTCGAAACGTAACTTTGAGCGACGACGGTCTTCTGCTGGGCAGCGGCGCTGGCTCGACCTTGTACCCGCGCGGCGGTTCCGACGGCGACTTGGCGGTGCTTACCTCAGAGGGCAGCGATCAGAGCCACGATCAGAGCCACGATCAGAGCCACGATCAGAGCCGCGACCAGAGCCGCGATTGCCCAATCGTCCTTGTCACTGGTTCAAACGGCAAGACCACGACGACCCGTCTCGTAGCCGCAATGTTCCGGGCGAGCGGTCGCGTGGCGGGATGGAGCTGCAGCGATGGAGTGTGGGTAGGCGATGACCAGGTGGAGCATGGCGACTACAGCGGCCCAGCGGGGGCGTGGAGCGTGCTGAGCGACCGACGGGTAGAGGCAGCGGTGCTCGAGAGTGCGCGTGGTGGCATGCTTCGGCGCGGGTTGGCAGTCACTTCCGCCGACGCCGCTGTCATTACCAACGTGTCGGTCGACCACCTGGGCGAGTTCGGGGTGGAGTCGCTGGCAGATTTGACGGAGGTGAAAGCAATCGTTCTGCGAGCGCTCCGCGCGGGCGGGATCCTCGTGCTAAACGCCGACGACCCCGCACTGGTTGGTCTTTCTCAACGCCTTACCACGCCAGTGGCTTGGTTTAGTGCTCGCGACAGTTTGGCGGTGAACGAGCGTATCGCAGCGGCCCGCTCGAACGTGGAGGCCAACGCTGGCTTGAGCGTGGACGGAGACGCTGGCCGCGGATTCGCCGCGGTCGCTCGAGCCGGGCGAGTGCTACTGCGCTTTGGCAGCGGCGACGGAAATGCCCGCGGTTGGCACGATGTGATTGGCGTGGATGAGATGCCGTTGTCGTATCGCGGCATTGCAGCTCACAACGTCGAGAATGCCCTCGCGGCAGCTCTGCTGGCCCACGTCATGGGCATCGAAATTTCAGTGATCTCTCAGGTGTTGAACACGTTTGGAAGCAATGAAGCAGATAATCCCGGCCGCTTGGTAGTCCGTCATGTGCGGGGACTCACAATCATCATGGATTACGCACACAATCCTGACGGCATCGCGTCACTATGCCGCGTAGCGACGGGTTTTACCGCTAACCGTCGCCTTTTGCTGCTGGGTCAGGCGGGTGACCGGGACGACGCACAGATATCTGCGCTCGCCGGTGCCGCCTGGCGCACACTTGAGTTCGATCGCGTCATCATCAAGGAGCTTCCGTCGATGCTTCGAGGCCGGCAAAATGGAGATACAAGCTCGCTATTGCGCCAAGCCCTGCTGGACGCGGGAGCGCCCGAAGAACGGCTCGCGTTCGCTAGTTCAGAGCTCGAGGGTGTGAGACAGGCACTCCTCTGGGCTGAGCCCGGTGACCTTCTGGTGCTCGGCGTTCACACCGAACGTGACGAGGTTTATGCACTGGTCGACCGCTTCGGTGAGTCGGAACGGTAGAAGTTTGTTGCAGCCCAATCAAAGCATTGACGGAGACGCGTTCGGCTGGGTTGTGGATTGCCAAGTTATAAACTTTCACTTGGACGCCCGTTGCGCTTTCGTCAAATCACGAGAAGCAATCGCCACTACACGACCAGAATGACGTGGGTCTTGTTACTCCCCGCGCATCGACTCGATCGGGTCTACCAGGCTTGCCCGACGGCCCGGAATCCAGCTCGCCGCCAGCCCCACGGCAAAGAGGAAGAGCGCCATCGCTGCGAACGGCGCTTCCGGCTCAATCTGTTTAACGAGCTCACGGGTCTCGCGTGTTAGTGAGGTTGCGGGGGAAGATTTCACGACGTACGAGAGGCGGACGGCGAAGATGGAGCGCTCCACATGATGTTGCGGCAAACGCTGAATTGTTTAGAGAACGGATTATTGCCCTTGCCGGGCGCCGAGTTTTCTGACGGTGAGTTCGTCCCCATGCACCCGTCCCGCATTGCGCCCGCGACTGTGCCCAGATCCTCTTATGCCGCCATCAGCACCACATCGACCGCTGGCGCACGTTCCCTCAGCAGCGCCAACAGATCGAGTCCCCTCATGCCCGGCATGCGGATGTCGGAAGAACCAGATCAGACTGGGATTTGGCGACTACGAGAATGCTTCGACCCATAGAGCCCAGTACGGGCTGGCAGACCGGCGGGATGCAAGCAATGCCTGACGCAAGCTCGGGACGGTACCTGCCGACTGACTCCTTTTTCCCGGTGCTTTCGTCTCACCAAAATCCCAGACCGAAGAGGAAGAACACGCAGCTAATCGTACCGAACGTCAGAATGGCGAGGCCGCGCGCCCGTCTCTTTTCGAGACGCCACCACAGATACAGGCCGCTGGCTACCAGTATGATCAATCCGAATGCGACCGCATCCATCGCGAGGCTCCAGACGCGCGTCAACCACCAGTCCCGTCCACGGTCCGGGTCATCCATGGAGACACCAGTGAAGTGATGCAGTGAACTCATGATGCCCCACGCGTTCACGCGCACGTCCTTCAGTCCAGCACTGCCGCCAGCTAGGTTTGCGTCCACGTCGGTGGTGCGCCCCGGGCGGATTACCTGGAAGCTGAACTCATCACCGGCAACATTGCGCTCCGTGCGATTCACCTCGCCGGAAATTCCGAGCTGCCGCATCAGGTCTTGGGCAATGGCCAGGTCACCGGTCGCGGCTGGGCGAGTGATCGGCTGCAGTGATGTCTGTTCAGCGCGCGCCAGCCAGAAATCGGCGAATGGCCATTTCCCGTGATTCAGCACCATTCCGGAAATCGAGAAAAGCCACACGAACAGCAGCAGGTATAACCCCAGCAGCAAGTGAACCCGGCGGTTCCACTGCCAGATCTTCGTCTCACTAATGCGTCACCCCACCATTGCGACGACGATGAGCACGAAGGAGAGCATGCCTGAGCCGAGAAAAATCAGACCGACCCTCCGCTCAGCCTTCAGGATGGTCCAGAGATAGATACCTGTCGCGGTCAGAAACAGATCAGATACACTGTCGCATCGGAAACCCAGCCCCATGCCTTCGTCAGGAACCAGTTCCCGCGTATGGCGACGTTGTGCGGACCCGGCATCATGTGCAGATATACCATTCCATCCCATATGCCCGTCTCCTTCTGCTTGATGGTCGCCACTCCAGTCGTCAGATCCACCCGCACCTGGGCTTCCCAGCCCGGGCGCCGAAGCGGAAACGAAAGCTTGCCCTTCGCACGGTCGAACTGGATAAAGTCGATCTCGCCCGGAAGACCGACCTGCGCACGGACCTGTTTTGCAATATCCAGACTGTTGTCGCCCTCCGGAAGCGCAACTGCGACACGCAATGTATCGCCATCGTTCCCGCGCCACGGCAGAAAAGCATGGTTGAGGAAAATCACAGACAGGGCGAAGACCACCACCATCGGGCGAGAAGGCCGAGGTAGAGGTGAAGGTCGCGTGTCCACCGGTATAGTTGCCGCGGCGGTCGCGGACTTGTCCTCGGGCTCATGGAATCCTGGGTGCAGGTCCGTCAGGTGGTCGTCTTGCGCTCGGGCAGAGGCCCTGCGGCAGCGCCCCGACCCTGGGCCGTCGCACCGCTGGCGAGGACAAGCGATAGAGTCATGATCGCCACGAGAGGTCGCAGCGGGCTGGGCGGCGTGGGGACTACCAGGGGAGTCCTGTGTATGGGTGACGCATCAGGTTCGGTCGAGCTGAGGTCAGACGGTGCAACTTATCGATTGGGGGGGGGCACGGTGCACACGGTCCTGCATACCGTGAAATCGACGTCGGGATAGGAATTTCAGGCGGGGTGCACGCAGTATGGCAAGTGCTGGTGCGGGCGGCGAGCACGCCTGGTGGCGATATGCGCATGCTCCTAGCCATAGACGAATCGGCGCGTTTTTCTTCTTCTTCACGGTTGGCCTTGGATCATCCTGCGCACCACGCCCCTGCGGTCTTGAGCACAAGCGGTCGATATGTCTATTAATTGCCCGAACGCCGAATGGGATGGAGGACGGGTCATTGCACTCGCCGGGCGCCGAGTTGCTGACGCGCAAGCGGGGGATGATGGCGAGTTCCTGCTTACCCACATCACCTCCGTTGCCGAGCGGCTTAGAACGGTATTCACCGAGCTTCGCGCGGATACGCTGTGCTGTTCGGCTGCCAATGGTGCCGACATCGTCGCCCTTTGCGTGGCGCGCGAACTTGGCATTCGATTCCGCATCGTTCTGCCATTCGACGTCCGTCACTTCAGAGAAGTTTCTGTCGTTGATAGGCCGGGAGACGAGCTGTGGGGTTGGCTTTATGACGGACTGGTTGCAGAAGCGAGAAGTCGCGCCAACCTGATTTTGCTCGGACTAAGCAGCGACGACCCGGAATCATTCGACGCGGCGAACGCGCGAATTGTTGACGAAGCGGTGCATTTCTCGCAAAGCCGTGTCGATCAGCCTCAGCAAGCGGACAACGATGATCTGCTCGCTGTTGGTATTGCCGTCTGGAATGGCCTGTCGTATGGTGATGGTGACAGGACGGCGAGTTTCTGCAATCTTCTCCGAAGTCGCCAAATCCATGTCATGAAAATCAGCATCGACGAACAACTCGACGACCAAGAAAGCCTGTTATGACCTTCAGGGAAAAGCTTCTCCCCGCCGCTCAGCGAAGACTGCTCGCGCTGGACGGTGGCGGAATTCGCGGACTGATCACGATAGAAGTGCTCGCAAAGCTGGAAGAAACACTCGCAAAGAGCTATCCCCGTGAATATTGGGAAGGAAACGAGTTTCGACTTTCCGACTTTTTCGATTACGTAGCAGGCACGAGCACCGGCGCCATCATTTCAACCTGCATCTCTCTCGGCATGTCCATGGCGGAGGTGCGAGACTTTTACCGCGGTAACGGCAGTGCGATGTTTGACAAAGCAAGTTTGCTGCGCCGCTTTCGCTACAAGTTTGAAGACGACGCGCTCGCCGCAAAGCTGCAAACTGTGTTTGACCAGTATCGTCCCGACAACGAGCGGCTCGACAGCAATGGCCGAGAGAAACAGCTCACACTTGGAGGAAAGAGCTTTTTGTTTGTTGACGGTGGTGTGACGCCGTACAACAATCCTTCGTTCCTGCTTTTTCTCATGTCGACCGTTGGTGCGTATCGTCTCAACTGGGACGCGGGTGCCGACAAAATGCTGCTGGTGTCAATCGGAACAGGCATAAATCGGAACGCGAATGCAGGGCTGGCGCAGGGTGACATGAATCTTATTTATAACGCCGAAACAATTCCTTCGGCGCTCATGTTTTCCGATTTGAATCAACAGGACATGCTCTGCCGAGTGTTTGGAAGGTGCAAGTTTGGTGCGTTACTGAATGGCGAGGTAGAAACTCTGATTCTGAATAGTCAGCAGGAGAGAGAAGCAAAACTTCCGAAGCTGTTTACGTATCTCCGCTACAACGCTGATCTCACTCACGACGGGCTAGCATTGCTGGACTACCAGAGATAGTCCCGGCGTCTGTGCAAAAGCTCGACTCCATCGAGCACCTGGATGCACTAACCCAGGTTGGAATTGCAGTCGGCCGTAGCCAGGTCAAAGCCGAACACTTTGACGGATTCGTTGGAGAGGTTGAGAGCTCCTCGTCAACACGATGAGAATTTTTCTCAGCTACGCCTCACAGGATCGCGCAGCGGCGCAGTCGATCGAGCTCGCTCTCCGCGAAGCAGGGCACGACGTGTTCTTCGATCGGGACGACTTGCCGGCCGGCGAAGAATTTCACAACCGTATCCGGAGCGCCATCGAGAAGTCTGATCTCATGGTATTTCTCCTTAGTCCAGACGCGGTTGATGCAGGTAGCTATACGCTCACGGAACTAGAGATTGCCGAGCAGATTTTCAAACACGCGAGTGGACGGTTGTTGCCGGTAATTCTGCGAAAGACACCGCGCGAAAATACGCCGCCGGTTCTGCGGTCGGTTACGTATCTCGAAACGGCCGGTAACGTTCCTGCTGCCGTTGCTGCAGCGGTGCACCGGCTGGCCGTGGAGCGCAACCGACGGAGACTGAGAAGGCTTGGAGCAACATTGGCGGTTGCGCTCGTTCTCGTCGCGATTGGCGGCGGGATTACCTGGTATTATCTGCAAGGTCGCGCGCCAGCGATTGAAATAACAGGCACCGATGGTGCACCGCAGATGCTAGTGCCAGAGGGACTCTTCACGATGGGAGACGATGAGGCGTCGCCAATTCGTCAGGTGTATCTGGATTCCTACTACATCGACAAATACGAGGTGACCACGTCACGTTACACCGCGTTTCTTGAAGCAACTGGGTCAACACACCCGCCCGATGAGTGGGAGATGGTAGACGTCACGCTTGTCCCAAACATTCCGGTGGTGAATGTGGACTGGGACGATGCGCAGGCCTATTGCACGTGGGCGGAGCGGCGGCTTCCCACTGAAGCGGAGTGGGAGAAGGCCGCCCGGGGAACAGACGCGCGCCGCTATCCATGGGGCGACGCGTTACCGTCCTACGAGCGGGCTAACTACGACAACAAGGCTCCGTACTTCTACGACGGCGGGCTAACCGAGGTGGGCAAGTACCCAGCGGGGAAAAGTCCGTATGGCGTACAAGACATGGCCGGCAACGCAGCTGAATGGGTGAGTGACTGGTACAGCGAAACCTTTCAAGCGGGCGACGCTCGAAATCCGCATGGCCCAGACAGCGGCGACGGGCGTGTGATTCGAGGCAGCGGGCGATTTGATTCGTCCTATCGGCTCGACGCGACGGTTCGGTACCACGCCATGCCCGACCAGCGTAATCAGGACACCGGATTCAGGTGTGCACGTAACGTGCGCTGATGCTGGCTGCTGGAATAC
>JBBSTN010000033.1:0-16387 GCA_038235845.1 Gemmatimonadales bacterium
CGTCCCGAAATATCGCCGAGTACATCACCGAGGAATGAGTCGGGAACATCGATTTCAATCAGATCGAGCGGCTCGAGAATTACAGGTTTGCATTTCGGTGCGACTGCACGGAACGCGAGGATGCCCGCCATCCTGAATGACATTTCGTTCGAATCGACGGAGTGAGTGCTGCCATCGTACACTTCGGCACAGAAGTCGACCAGAGGAAAGCCGGCCAGAACTCCACGGGCAGCAGCTTCCTGTACGCCGCGATCGACCGCAGGAATGAACTTGGACGGAATGGCCCCACCGACGATTCGATCTTCGAAGCGATATCCTTCACCGCGTGAAGTGGGAGACAGCCGCACCCAACAGTCTCCAAACTGCCCTCGACCTCCCGACTGCTTCTTGTGACGTCCCTGCCCTTCCGACTTGACCTGAAGCGTCTCACGAAAGGCAATTCGCGGTTTGGAAAGCTCCGCCCGCACTCCGTATTTTCGCTCAAGCACCGTCATAGATACATCGAGATGACGTTCGCCCATTCCACCAACAACTGTTTCGTGAGTCTCTGAGTTGTAGTGCACTTCGAACGTCGGATCTTCGTCGTGCAACCGATGAAGACCCTGTTGCATCTTCTCCTCGTCTCCACGAGATGTGCATCGCACCGCGAAATGCACCACCGGCTCCGGGAATGCGATCTCGGGAAGTCGAATCGGATGCTCTCGTGACGAGAGCGTATCGTTGGTGTGCGTGTTGCGCAGCTTTGTCACACAGCCAATATCGCCGGCATGAATGGTCGAGACTTCGGTGCGTTCTCTACCGCAGGGGATCGACAGGTGTCCGATCTTCTCAGTCACGTCCCGTGTTGCGTTGTGCACTTCATCGCCAGATGCGACGGTACCGGAGAGAATACGGAAATAGCTGACCTCTCCAACGTGTGGCTCGCCGAGCGTCTTGAATACAATGGCGGTAAAGGGTTCGTCGTCGAGGGCATGGATTTGCGAAGTTTCGTTGCCTATGGCGCCCATCAATCCATGCGTTTCTTCCATCTCGAACGCGTTGGGCATGAGCTGCACGAGCTCCGTCAACAGGGCTCGCACGCCGATCATCGATTCAGACGAGACGCAGAACAACGGGAAGAGATCCATCCGCCTCATCGCCGCCTTCATGCCGAGAATTGCGGAGTCGCGATCGATTTCGATTCCCTCGAGGTAGCGCTCCAGAAGCTCGTCGTCGGTGGCACTGATTGCTTCGATCAGTTCGGTACGATACCTGGCAAACCGCTCGGCGCATTCCAGTGGCACATCCGATTCGGTGAACTCACCTTTTACTGCGTTGCCCGTGTAGAGGTAGGCACGTTGCGTAAAGAGATTGATCACGCCACGGAAGTTCGCGCCCTCGCCTATCGGTATCTCGACGGGAATCACCTTTGTTGTGAGGCGTTTCTTGATGTCGTCGTAGATTTTGTCGAAGTCGGCAAACTCCTTGTCCATCATCGAAACGACGAAAAGCACTGGGTCGCGACGTTTCACCGCGGCGCGAAACATTCGCTGTGTGCCAACTGCGATTCCGCTCGCTCCACCGATTACGAGCATCGCACCGTCGGTGGCATCTAGCGCGGCGGTGGCGTCACCCAGGAAATCGAGACTTCCGGGCGCGTCGATGAAATTGATCTTGCTATCCATCCATTCCGCGTAGCTGCATGCGAGGGCGATCGAGTATCCTCGGTCCACTTCCTCGGGCAGATAATCGGTGAGTGTGGTTCCGTCGCGAATGTTTCCGTGTCGTTTGCTGCTGCCTGCAGCGAAACAGAGGGCGTCGACGAGACTGGTCTTGCCGCTCGAGCCGTGCCCGACAACCGAGATGTTTCGGATGTTCCTGCTGTCGTATTCCCGCACCGTCGCTCCATTGATCGAGGGACGCACGCGAACCCCGCTTCCCGGGGCCGTGGGAGCCCGGAACAGACTCCGTTTCTAGCGTGCGCTGTAATTGCGCGGTCGGCAAGGGGTGCGGTGATAAAAAAACGGGTGGGATCCGAAAATCGAATCCCACCCATTCACTGCTCAGACTATGACAGGGTTCAGTTTCAATCCCCCCCGTCGAAGGAATAAGCATCTGCCTGACGCATGGAATCAAGCCAGGTTTCCATGCCTGCCTCGTCCCGTACGGTCACGCCGGCACCGCTACTCAACGAACCCGAGCGCGACGCGGAAAAAGAAAAGCTGAGCGCACGTTCAGCTCCTTCCGGCCAGTCGACCATTCGCAGCCCTGCTGCAACTCGCCTTAATGTCGAACCACACTCATCCATCAGCTTTGATGCGCGCAGTTCGAGAGTGTCGAACGAAATCACATGGTCCCGTGTTTCGAGCTTTCCCGAGCCAGCGTCGCGCCAGGCCGAATCTCCTGCTGCACCACGGTCCGGCCAAATACCGAGATGACGCACTGCCCCTGATCTCGGGGCTTCCAGTCGATCACTCTCAACCATGGCGGCCAGCGCCAAGGCCAGTGATCTCACATCGGCCTCCCCGTACAAAGTCACCACCTCGCGGCGTGCACGGTTGCCGAACGGAAGCACCGGAATCGAGTCGACGTGCGCAAGAACCGGTGAATCGGACGGACGGGCCTCGATCTTTACGAGGACGTCCATTGTAATCTCCTCAAAAAGGAATGTTGATACAGTGCCAAGGGCGTAATGCATGTGGACATCTGTATGACGCTTCATACCCCGCTCCGCAACCTACGGATTGTTCGCTTTGCAGGGGTCACACTTTTCGTCGATGGCGCGAGGACGATAGCCACATGCCGCAAAGCAATGACAGGAAGATCGTCCCTCCGATAGGAACCACAGTGGTCACGTTGTTCGTCACAGCACCACCAATTCTCAGCAGTGGGGGAAGCAAGCTCGGAGAAACGGCGGAATAGAGAACGGAGATCGCCAATGCCGCGAGGACTCGCACGGCCCCTCGAAAAGACAGAACCAGAAGTGCGAAGAGGAAGCCCCACAGCGCTGCAATGAGGAGATGATGCAGATAGCCCAGCGCCACAGACGTGAGCGGCACCGACGAGGACGCGACTCCAACCCGTTCCAGGATTATCCGCCCGACGAGTCGAAAAAGCCTGCTCGGCTCCCCACTCCTCAAACCCAGGCCAATGAGCGCCCCACCGGTTGCCACAATGGTCAGCGAGCCCGTTGCGATCGCACCATCGAACAGTGAAACCCCACGCGGCTCGTGGTAGTAGCTATTCTGGGATCTGGAGAATTCAGTTTGGGACATCGCTAAAGCAAGTCGTGTTAACATCGGCTTGAGAAGTCCGTCCAACTACGCAGACCTCCAATTCAGAGTTTGTCATGCGAATCATTCCTCTTCTGACTGCATTTTCGGTTCTTTCCCTCGATTTATGGAGCGGAACGTCGATTTCGCAGCGATGGTCGACTTCGGCGCCGGCCGCACAGCCGGAGAAGACCAACGAGCATTCCGCGCCCAAACCGCCGTTCCGGGAGCAGACAGTCGACCAGCAAGTCCAGCAGGTGTTGAACAGGCTCGCCTTCGGGCCCCGACCCGGAGATGCAGCGATGGTTCGAGCGATGGGCGTCGACAAGTATATCGAACGGCAGTTGCAGCCGTCTAAAATTCCCGACGATGCCGTCGCCTCGTTCGTGAAGGGATTCAAGACACTCGGAATGTCGGGCGAGCAGTTGATTGCTGCTTATCCACCGCCGGGCGCAGCGTTGGCGAAGCTCGCGAGAGAACGCAAGATGGAAAATATGTCGGCCTCAAACGGCGCCGCCATGCCGGGCGATAACCTTGCCGGAATGATAAGCGCAGCTGATTCCGCGAAGCTGAGAGCGCAAGGTCGCCAATCCTATCTGTTCCTTGGCGAAATCGCCACGAGCAAGGTGGCCCGCGCCGTGATCAGCGACCGGCAGCTTGAGGAGGTGATGGTCGACTTCTGGGAGAATCATTTCAACGTTTTCGCGGGGAAAGACCGCACTCGCTACTTTCTCAACGAGTATGACGCAAAAACCATCCGTCCCAATGCGCTTGGCAAGTTCCGAGATTTGCTCGGGGCCGTCGCCAAAAGTCCCGCAATGCTTTACTACCTCGATAACTGGCAAAGCGTAGCCGACAGCGGCCAGCCAACGCTTGGGAACCAGTTCAACGGGCCGCGAGCCCAGGCGATCCGCCGAGGGGCTGCAGCGCGTCGACAGGCAGCGGCGGGAACTCCAGCGATTCCTGCCGCTGCAAGACGTCGCGGTCTCAACGAAAACTACGCGCGCGAACTGATGGAGCTGCACACACTTGGTGTTGACGGTGGATATAGGCAGCAGGACGTCGTCGACGTGGCGCGTGCGCTCACGGGCTGGACGTTGTCGCGTGGTGCAAACGGCGGAGAGTTCGCTTTCCGTGCACAAGCGCATGACGCCGGTGCGAAAAAAATACTTGGCAAGAATTTCCCCGCGGGAAAGGGGGAGGAAGAAGGCGAGCAGGTGCTTGACATGCTTGCGTCCAATCCGGCAACGGCACAGTTCATCGCTACAAAACTTGCCCGCCGCTTTGTTAGCGATACGCCGCCAGCCGATCTCGTGGCACGCGCGGCGGCAACGTTCACCCGCACCGACGGTGACATTCGCGAGACCTTGCGCACTATTATCACGAGCCCGGAGTTCTTCTCCAACGCCGCGTATCGCTCGAAGGTGAAGTCGCCTTTTGAACTGGTTACCAGCACGCTTCGCGCGATGGGCGCCGAGCCGGATGCCACGCCTCGAACGGTGCAGCTGGTCACCCGTCTCGGCCAACCCATCTTTGGACACCAGGCACCCAACGGCTACCCCGAAACCAGTGACGCCTGGATGAATACTGGTTCGATACTCAATCGCATCAACTTCGGGCTGGCAGTTGCCGCCGGCCGGGTGCCGGGAGTGAGGGTGACGGACTGGGCGCCTGCGCAGGCGCTGGTTTCGCTACCACGCGAGGGTCAGGTGGACGGCGTGATCCGGGAGTTGCTGGGCGGAAGCGCGTCACCGGAAACCCGGGCAGTACTGATCTCGGGCACGAATCCGTTTCTCGACACCCACGCGGCAGACACGGACACGCTCTTCGCGGGGGCCGGCTCGACGTCGGATACGGGGATGGCAACGACGGGAGTCAGGGCTGCCGCAGCGGCGTCCCGTCAGGGCAGCGCCCGAGGCGCTCGGGGCGCACGACAGAGCGATCAGCGTACGCAGATGGCAGCCGGGCGCGATGCAGTGAAGCCGTCAGGGAACGTCTCGCTGATGCAGTCCATCGGCACGATCCCGCAGTTGACCGGCCTGGCGCAGATCGTGGGGCTTGCGATTGGCGCTCCAGAGTTTCAGCGCAGGTAGACGCCAATGGACATGCGCCCGCGGGGCATCAACAGCCATTCGGCGAGCTGCTGTCCGAAAGCCATTAGCTTACAGATACCTTACTCGTATCATACCGGGAGTTGGTCATGAATCGCCGAGTATTTCTCAAGGGTGGCGCGCTT
This sequence comes from Gemmatimonadales bacterium, assembly GCA_038235845.1. Classification (GTDB taxonomy): domain Bacteria; phylum Gemmatimonadota; class Gemmatimonadetes; order Gemmatimonadales; family Gemmatimonadaceae; genus Gemmatimonas. The sequence goes on from JBBSTN010000033.1 coordinate 5,488, forward strand.
TCGCTGGTAACGCTTGGACTCACTCCAAGCTTCCTCAAGCGCACTGCGTTTGCGATGGATTTGCCGAAGGCAGCGCGGGGGAAAACGCTCATAGTGCTTTTTCAGCGCGGCGCGGCGGACGCGCTCAATATCGTCGTCCCGTTTGGGGACAGGGACTATTACACGGCGCGCCCACAGCTCGGCATCGCGGACCCGTCCGCCGCGAGCGGTACTGCCGGGGCCCTCGATCTGGATGGATATTTTGGACTTCATCCGGCGTTGTCGTCGTTTAAGCCGTTGTGGGACCGAGGGTTGCTGGTACCAATCCATGCTGTTGGGAGTCCGAGCGCAACGCGTTCGCATTTCGATGCCCAGGACTACATGGAGACGGGTACGCCGGACCAGAAGGGTACGACCGACGGCTGGTTGAACCGCTATCTCGCGGTGCGCGGTACGTGCGAGCAGTGTGTCCCTGGCTCTGCGGCTGATGGCGTTGCAAAGGCTCCATTTCGGGCCGTGGCAATGACATCTCAGACGCCGCGAATACTGGAGGGTGGTTCTCCGTCGGTTGCGATGAACTCCATCGAGGAGTTCTCCATTCGCACTAACGGCGGGGCAGCGGAGAATCGTCTGGAGGCGCTCTATCGCGCGGGAAGTTCGGACGTCGTGCATGGTACGGGTTCGGAGATGTTCGAGGCGCTCAAGGTTTTGCGGGCGGCCAACCCTCAGCAGTACAAGCCGTCGTCGTTTGCCGAATACCCGCGCTCACCGTTTGGTCAGCATTTGCTGCAGATTGCGCAGCTGATCAAGGCGGGGGTGGGGTTAGAAGTTGCATTTGCGGACGTTGGCGGCTGGGACACGCATGTGAATCAGGGCGGTGCGCAGGGATTGCTGGCTAACCGTCTTGGCGATTTCTCACGGAGTATCGCAGCGCTGGTGACCGACCTTGGTGATCGCATGGACGACGTCATGATTATTACGATGTCGGAGTTTGGTCGAACGGCCCGACAGAACGGGACGGGCGGTACTGATCATGGACATGCCGGAGCGATGTTTGTGATCGGCGGTTCTCTCAAGTCACCGCAAAAGGTTCATGGCCGCTGGCCAGGTCTCGCCCCTGAGCAGCTTTACGAGGGTCGGGATCTGGCATTGACCACCGATTTCCGGAGTGTATTCAGCGAGGTGGCCAGCAAGCATCTGGGAGCCGACAAGATGGACAGGATTTTTCCGGGCTATCCAGTGAATACGCTGGCGTGGCCGGGGCTGCTCTAGCGAAACGATTTCGCAGCGAAGATTCTGTAATTGAACAGGGCAATGCTGCGCTCGACGGACGGGCGTTGCCGGTCCTAATCGCGGCCGACGATAAGGTTATCCAGGTAACTCTGAAGCTCAAGTTGCTTTTGATCGCGCTGCGCTTGTAAATCAGCGCGCTCACGTTGAAGACGCTCGATGGTAGACTCTTGTTCGTTCAGCTTTTGCAGTAGACGGATGTAATAATCGTTCGACTGTCCGACGGTCTTCATATTTTCACGAATACGATTCTGTTCTTCGGATATCTCGACGATCTGGCGGGTTCGGCTCTCAATTTGCTGCTCGAGTGTGAATATCTCGGCTTTCATGCGAGCGGCTTTCGTGATCGCGTCTCGAACGTCAGCTGGAACCTCACGGTTGCTGGCGTAGGCGATAATCTGCGGGTTTGGGGCGTTGAACAGGCCTACTGTCTCCTGATCTACCCGCTCTTCACGCACAGTAAACGATGTCACACGCTTTAATGGCAGCGCAATCTGAATCCGATAAACTTCTGAGGTCGTCTCGATTGGCTTTACATCTCCAACGATGTTCCAACCCGGGCGAACCGGATGCTCGATGACAAGAAGCTTGTTTAGATCACCTTTGTTCTCCGCGATGTAATCCCGGCTCGACACGCTTTTTCTGCTGATTATCAGTCGTCCGCGATCAATTCTCGCTGTGCCAATCGATGAGGTGAACTCGTTTCTTGTGGCGTCAATCTGCATTTCGAGATCGATACCAAAGCTCAGCAAACGTTGCTGACCGGGCGGCACGTTGTCCACGCGCGCATCGCCGGCATATCGGCCCTTGTCGAGAACCGTTACGGGCCCCTGCAGCAGATGCTTGTTTGTCGTGTTGTACAGACGCACACCGTTGAGCGCATGGGAGCGAAGGACAGCGGCGTTATAAATCGACAGCGCTTCAACTTTTACGGTATCTGCAATGATCGGAAGCATCGCTGAGTTTTGACGGGCGAGGGTAACATTGGGAATAGAGTATTGGAACAGCTCTCCCATCTTTTCGGCGGTGGCCACGGCCTGTGCGAATGGATTGATGGCGCCCTGAACAACAGCTGCATTGAAAGTGATTGTTGAATCAAAGACTCGGCCTCGGGCTATGCCGCCCCGAACTCCCTTGCCGCTGAAATCAGCCGCATCCGCGGCTGGCGGTGGAGCGTTGGCTATTCCACCACCGTAGACAGGAGTCTTGAGACCGTTGAACAGCTCCTGGGTAACCGTTGGCCTGGTAGCGTATAGCGGCTGGTACAGGTCCATAATGAACGATAATGGCCGACCGCTAACGAGGGACAAAGATACATCGCTCCAATCGCTCTCGGTTTGATTTTCGACGATCGCGAATCCCTGCAGCCGATTGACCGTGGAATCCAGCAGCAGTCGGTAGCTGGTTTTCCATATCGGCGTTTCAACCACGTATCCGATCTTCAACCGACGTTCACCGCTACCGGCGAAGCGAATATCCACCGGTTTCTTATCCTGGTCTCGAGCTTGACTGAGAGCGCGCAATGCGCGGTTCAACTCTTCCTGCAACGTGCTGTCATCAAGACTGAGTGTGCGAATGTCAGGAAGATCGATTGATCGAATGATCGCGCCCGTCAAAAGATTCAGGATAGGTGTCTCGACGGGCTGACCATTTTCAACCGATGTCGTACGTTTTTCAACGCCTAGTATGACGCCGCTGGCCCTTTCGGTGCGCGAGACGACGGTTACATGTGCGCCGCGAAGTTGGTTGAGCAGATCTCCCAGGGAGGGATTGCCTGTTATGTCGACCTGAAAGCTGCGCAGCGTCTGGGAGATAGGATCCTGAGACGGGTATGTGATCGCGCTAATGCGACCACCGTCCATGTCCTCAAGGACGAGGGACTTGAGGACGTCGTTTATTTGCGAGGTCTTGAACCGAAGCTCGGTGCTGCCATTTCCGCTTACTTTCCCTGCGTGTTCGAAATAGCCGACGCCCGATGAAAAGAGCATCACTGTCTTGATGGGAACCGCAACCTTTGGTTCGGTGCTTGGCGGTTGCGTAGCCGCGCGCGGAGTTGTCTGCGCATCCGCGACCAGTGCCGGAAGTAGTGTTGCCATCAACATCGGCAACGAGAACCTTGTCACCTGCAGCTCCATCATCATTGGGATATATCCGCGAACGCGCGTCTGAAATTGTATCAGGGAACTTACACTCGCCCTCGCGCGCGGTAACGCGATGACTGTCTGTCGGGGGAGTCTGTCCAGTCGCCCTCGCGCGCGCCCACGAGGTTCAAGTCCTCAATCGGAGTGCAAACAAACCGATGGCGGCGCCCGGAAAATTCGGCACAACCATTGCGAGGGTGCACGCCAACAGCTGCAGTTCAGCTTGCGATCTACTTACGCTCACTTACCGGAGATGAAATGGAAAACAGAAAGAAGGACGATAGTGTTGCCGAAGAGACGTCTGCGCTTGGCGAGCGCATCAAGGGTGCATCCAAGGATGCATACGGTTCCCTCACCGGCAATGAGTCAATGAAGCGTGAAGGTGAGATGGAGAAGTCAGAAGGACGGTCGCGTCAGGAGAGCAACAACGTCATGGATGAAACGGACGGCGCTCGCGGCGCAACGGGTGGCGGGCGCGGTTCACTCATCACCGGCATGTATAATTCTCCTGAACAGGCCGGACGCGCGTACAAGGATCTTACGTCACGTCATGGCTACAAGGCGGACGAAATCAGCGTCCTGATGTCCGAGGATTCGCGCAAGCGTCACTATGGCGACGTGGTGCAGGGCAAGGATGTTGACCACGGCACCAAAGCAGTTGAAGGTGCGGGCGTCGGCGGTGGCATCGGCCTCGGAATTGGCGCTGCACTTGGAGCCTTGCTGGCGATTGGCACGAGTATCGTGGTTCCCGGCCTGGGCCTCGTGGTGGCCGGCCCGTTGGCGGCCGCGCTTGCCGGAGCCGGCGCGGGTGGCGCGACCGGTGGTATCATCGGCGCCCTAGTGGGTGCAGGAATTCCCGAAGATCGTGCCAAGGAGTACGAGACGGGAATCAACAAGGGCGGTATTGTGCTAGGCACACGTGCTCGTGATGACAAGCATGCCGCAGATCTTCAGCGCGATTACGAGGGCTGGGGCGCAACCGAAGTGAAAGCCTAAAAACCTCTGTCAGCGATGCAGTGCACAACTGCATCGCTGACAGCGAGCTGTGCGGCAATACAATTCGTCGAAGCCTTAGCGGTCTTCCACATTACCGCGCTGCTGCCCGCTCCGCCTCTCCCGCCCGGCCGCCTCTCTTTGGCGCTCCATCTGTTGCTCAAATTGCCGCCGCATCTCGCGGGTAAGATCCCGCGCCAAGCCTTTCTCCATTCCCCGCCCGTGGGCCGCCTGCTCCTCAATGGCAGCTTTCAGTTCACTCATCATCGACCGGGTTAGCTCCCTGCCCCGGTCACTGCCCTGAATGGCCTTCTTCACCTGGTCGACCACGCGACCTACATCGTCGGTGGAATAGGAGACGGATGAGCGAGACCGACGGCTAGGCCTGATCTCAGAAGGGTTGGCGTCGTACTGATAATCCGGCAACAGATCGCCCATGCGGAAATGGAAGTCATCCTCGCAATTCTCCCGGGGTCCGGTGCCTACTCGAAAGTATTCCTCCCGTGAATCGCCACACCAATCGCTGGCCAGCAGGCCAGTAGCCACGTCGATAGATCGTTTTTCGATTCCAAAAGGAACCGCCCAATTGGCGTCGTCCTCTGGGCTGTGCCAACCGTCGCGGATAAATCGGGCCCACGTCGGTGCAGCGAATCGACCGCCTGTCGCGCGGGCTCCCAACGACGCTGGCTCGTCGGCACCAAACCACACGCCGGCGACAAGAGTGGGAGTAAATCCTACGAACCAGACATCGGCGCCGTCATTGGTCGTTCCAGTCTTCCCTGCAACGGGGCCTCGAATGCCCATCGCCCGGACGCCGGAGCCGGTGCCGTTATTGACCACAGACTGAAGCATGGAAGTGACCAGAAACGCGTCGGTTGCCTCCAGCGCCCTGCTCGACCCCTCGCTGTCATGCTCCCAGAGCACTCTGCCAAAATTGTCTTCGACCTTTTCTATGACGTAGGTGGTAACCCGCGTCCCGCCATTGGCGAATGGCGCATAAGCCGTGGTCAACTCCAACGGGGTCACGCTTCCTGCGCCCAGCGCAAGCGCCGGTACCAAGGGGAGTTTGCTGGTGATACCCTGCGCCCGAGCCTGATCGGCCACCGCGAGTATGCCGATATCACGGCTTACCCGAACTGTCGCGGCATTTGCCGATCTGGTGAGCGCATCACGCAGGGTGACAGAGCCGGCATAGCTTCCCCCGTAATTTGCAGGGGTCCAGAGATCGTGATCCGTCTCGACAGAAACCGGGTCGTCGTCTACCATGGTGGCGGTTGTGTAACCGTGCATGAGCGCTGCGGCATACACAAACGGTTTGAACGTCGACCCCGCCTGGCGTCGCGCTCGAAGCGCGCGGTTGAAACCTTTACGCTCGACCTGACGCCCGCCCACGATGGCCCGGATTGCTCCGTTTGACGGGTCGATTGCCACCAACGCACCCTGGGTGGGGTTTGCTCGGCTGTTGTAGCGCTCAGCGTCTACCTGGCGAGCGCCGGCAGCCACAGCGCGTTGCGCTGCCGCTTGTGCCTTGCGGTCGAAGGTGCTGTAGACAACCAGATGCTGATCGCCGAGCGCTTTCGGTATCTCGCCGACTCCGCGGAGGGAGTCGAGAACGCTATGCGTCACTTCGAGAGCCCAGGAATCGATGTTGCGCGATGGGTCCCAGCCAGCTTTCGCGAGCTTGATTGGAGTGTGACGGGCGGCTTTCAGTTTTTCATGGCTCGCTACTCGTTCCCGTTCCATTACGCCCAGCACCACCGCGCGACGCGCCGTGGCTCTTTCCACACTCCGGCGGGGTGAATACGTAGACGGCGCTTTGGGCAGACCGGCCAGCAACGCGGCATCGGCCAGTGTAAGCTTTTCGACACCTTTTCCGAAGAGATCCCTGCTGGCTGCCTCAACCCCATAGGTGCCGTTGCCGAGATAAATGGTATTGAGGTAACGCTCGAGGATTTCGTCTTTAGTCAACGCTTTTTCCAGCAGCTTGGCGTAGCGCACTTCGAGCAGCTTTCTCGTAACGCTGCGCTCGCTCGCCCTGTCTGCGAGGAGCATGTTGCGGGCGAGTTGCATGCTGATGGTGCTACCACCTTCACGAACTCCGAAGGCTTTTACGTTGTTGACAAACGCTCGTCCAACTCCGTGCCAATCGATTCCATGATGCCGGTAGAAGCGCCTGTCCTCCACGGCTAAAAACGACGCCTTGAGGTGTGCTGGCACTTTGGAAAGAGAGATATTTTCTCGACGGATCGGCGATAGAGCTCCAATCAGCTTTCCGTCGCGATCCAGTAGTTCACCGCCGAGGCTGGGCCTCCAGGCAGTTAGCTGACTTGCGCTGGGACAGCCTTTGTAGCCACAGGACGACCACCATGTGTAGCCGGCCAGGCCCAAGCCAACTGACACGGCGGCCCCGTAGAGCGAGCCTCGAAAAAGGAGGCGAGCGAGCTTTTTTACTCGCGATTCGCGCGAGGTTGTCGGGGCGGTCGCTACATCGCCGTTACCGACGTTACTACCTTTCGCGTCCATCTATCAGTTCTCCGAATCCAGAGTTTCTCTCATCTCTACCGCAGCGATCGTACCGTGAGCGAACTAACAAGCTCCATTCGCAAATTCCGCGAGGAGCGTCGCCTCGGTCCGCTTTATATCGCCGGGTTGTACTCCGAGTGAGCGCACGTGCATTCCCCTCTCCCTCCTCGCATCGTGTTCCGGTAAAGCCACTCCAGAGGCTCTCGCCAGTGAAGCTGATGCGACCTCCCTACGTGGCGACCTCGCAGCAGGTGACACGGTTCGTCCCAGTCTGGCTTCGGCCGCGTCGGGATCGCGTGAAGTAGCACCCGCCGTACAGGCTGATGCGCCGTCCGACAGACTGGTAGCCGGTGCGGTTGGTCATCCGCAATCTCGGTACGCAGGCTTAGCTGCCGTGACCCGTGGGTACGGTACGGTAGACGTAACAGTCCAACTGCGCTGCCGTCACACGTGGGTACGTGACGGTGTAAAGGTTACAGTAACTGCAATGCCGTCACACGTGTACTCGTTGCAGAGTAGAGTTGACCGTGTGGCCGACGATCATCGGAAGACGGTTACGGATCCACGTGTCACGGCAGTTTTCACGGTCATCACCGCGGGGCGTGCGCTTCCCGGAGCTTCATTGGGGGGGGCTAAAGCCGGTACTTCCCCAGCGCCGCCAAGGCTGTTTCCAGTGCGGCGCGCTGTTGAGGCTGCGTCGATTCGGCCAGCAGTGACTGGTAGGTTTTAATAGCGAGAGCGAGAGCTTCCTTGTCCTGTTCTGCGGACGCCAGCGAGGCAGCGTTATCGGCAAGTGCTGCCTTCGCCAGCGAGTCGGCAGGAAAGCGCTCCGTTACTTGAAGCCAGCGGATCGTGCGATCCCGCTGGTTGGACTCGGTGAGCGCCCACATGTGCCAGGCTCCCCGGTTTCCCGGATCGGCGGCCATCGCACGTGACGCGAGCTCCCCCACAAGCTCGGGGCCGCGTCCGGACAGCCAGTAAGCGTTGGCGAGTATCACGAGCGCGCGCGCGTTCCGAGGCTGTTCCTCCACCACCTTTTCGTAGATCGGCCCTGCCACCTCCGGCATCTGGAGAAAGGGCTCTGCCGCGGCGATCAGCGCGTCGGCCATTATCCCCTCTCTCAGCTTATGGAGCTTTGACATGAGCTCTCCCATGTCTCCGGTGGCCTGGTATTCGGAAGCTGCGCTCGCCACGGCCGAGGCCAGATTCTTTGAGCTTTGGGTCATTGCGATTCAAGATAGTTTCGGTGCAACGTTTGGGCGGCGGGTTGCGCAGAAGCTGTTTAATCGTAATTATCACAGTGTTGCGAAAATCTCGTGCAGCCGCGAAAGCCCTGACGACGGTCGCCGCAACGCACCTCGCCTGATGACGGTCCGACCCCCGTCCGATAAACGTTTATCGCGCTTTCGTCCTTTCGTTCGGATGATCGCAGACAGAGTGGCACGGAAAATACAGATCAAAGCGATGTGCGCAGGTCCGGGCGTATGGTCCCGGCTTCCTGCAGGCCCTGGTATTCGAATGCGCGCTTCTGCGCGACCATGCAGTGCCGAGGGGCAGGTTTGCCCTTCGGGGGAGAGACGGCTCCGTTCCTTACCGTCCAGACACACCCATACTTACCCCAGCGCATAGCGCATCGCGCATTACGCAATTCGAGTTTCATCACTCGGCACTACCGGCTCGCAATCACTCCAAGTTGCGGCGCGTTGCCTCATTCCGTCCGGAATAAGGCCCACGATTCACACGTAGTTTCTAAATGAACGAACCGAAGCCCCCAGTCCGCCCATCCCGCAGCCGCAAAAAGCCAGCGGAACCCACCGAGAATTCGGTGGACGCCAATCCCTATCGCGATGCACAGGAGCCGGCCGACGCAAATCCGCCGGAGAAAGCTGCTCGCGCGCCGTCCACCAGACGTCGCTCAACATCCCAGAAATCAGAAAGTCCGCCCGAAGGCGGACCCCAGAGCGGGAGCGAAAGCTATCCCGACATTGGGACCGACGTCGAGGCGAGTACAAGCCAACCAAGGAGGACGCGTGCGCCGCGCGCTCCTCGTGCGACTGCCAGCGACGCAAGCGACGCGGCTGAGAACACCGCCGCATCCGGCAACGAGGGTGAGCGCAACTCTGCCGCTTCCCCATCCGACTCCGCAGAATCGCGCGCACACAACAATGGCTCTGCGCCTCAGCCGACGGCTCAGGAATCGGCACCGCCAGTCCGGCGCAGTGACAGTGGCGACCTTAACGCACGGCTTGAGCGGCTTGATCGAATGGATCGGATCGAGCGCGGCGAACCCGTCGACCAGATAGATCGCGAGCAGCGTCCCCCGCAGACGGAGCGAACAGACCGAGGCCAGCGAGGAGATAGACCCGATCGCCAGGCTGACAATCGGGCCGAAGGGGGCGAGCGGCCGGAGCGTCCTGATCGTGGAGGACGGCCAGACCATCGAGGCCGCCGGAATCGGCACCAGCGCAACGACCGCGGGCCGCGGGACGATCGTCAGAATCCTCCCGCAAGAGAGACCACTGATAGCGGAGTCACCGACCGACCCGAGGCGGGCGGCGCTCGTGATAGTTCGCGGGACGGCGCTCGTGATAGTTCGCGGGACGGCGCTCGCGATAGTTCGCGGGATGGCGCTCGCGATCGCCCGGATCGTGGTGACCGAAGCAGCAATGCCCGAAGAAGTGGCCGCCGAGGACGCAGCCGTGCGCGACGAGGCGGGCCACGCGAGGATGGGGCAAGCACCGATTCGCGCAACTTTGATCGCAATGAAAGAGGTCCGGCAGCGCCAGTAACGCCCGAAGGCACGATGGAGGGCTGGTTCGACTCCTCGCGAGACAGTGGATTCTTGCGGAAAGCTGAAAACAGCTACCTGCCAGACCCCGGTGATCCGTTTGTGTCGGCAGCGCTGGTTCGCCAACACCAACTGCGGCGTGGCGATAAGCTGGAGATCAGCTACGGCAAGGATCAGCGCGGCCGATCTGTCACGGTAGAGATTACCGGGATCAATGACGTCCCGCCGGGCGAGGTGGTCAAACGTCCAGACTTCAACACGCTGACGGCGAGCTATCCAGATCGGAAACTCACTCTGGAAACGGGTCGTCCGGCCAAGACTGGACCGGAACTCACGCGCCGCGCAATTGATCTGATCGCGCCAATCGGCTACGGGCAGCGCGCGCTGATTGTTGCACCAGCGCGAGCCGGAAAAACCACATTGCTTCAGGCGATCGTGGAAGGTGTTGCCGTCAATCATCCGGAAGCGATTCTGATCGTTTTGCTCGTGGACGAGCGGCCGGAAGAAGTGAGCGAGATGATAACCTGGGGTTATGGCGAAGTAGTGGCATCCAGCTTCGATATGCCTCCCAAGCGACACGTCGAAGTGGCCGACATGGCACTCGAGCGTGCACGCAGACAAGTGGAATTAGGCAAGGATGTAGTTATCGTGCTCGACTCCATCACCCGACTCGCGCGTGCGCACAACACCGTCGATCGCGGTACCGGCCGCACCATGTCGGGCGGTCTCGACTCGAATGCGATGCAGAAGCCCAAAGCGTTTTTCGGATCTGCACGCATGATTGCAGAGGAGCATGGAGGCGGATCGCTGACAATCATCGCAACCGCGCTCGTGGAAACCGGTTCGCGTATGGACGACGTGATTTTTGAGGAGTTCAAAGGCACCGGAAATAGCGAGATCAAGCTCGACCGATCTCTTGCAGACCGACGAATTTTCCCGGCGTTCGACATCGCCACCAGCGGTACGCGCCGTGAAGAAAAGCTGTATCGCCCGGATCAGCTCGAGAAGGTGCATCTGCTGCGCAGAGGCCTTCACCAGATGCCGCCGCAGGCGGCCATGGAGTGGCTTATCAAACGTATTGCAGGGACTCCGAATAACGACTCACTGCTGGATGGATTATAAGAGTCTTCGATACACCGGGATTCTCACAGATTCCTGATTCATGAGACACAAAAACGACGCGCAC
>JBBSTN010000034.1:0-16241 GCA_038235845.1 Gemmatimonadales bacterium
AGCCGTGTGCTCTCACCGCGATCCGGTCGAATAAACCTCAGAACGCGAACATTTGCGTGTACTTCACAATCACGCCAAATCCGGTAGCTGGCGCATCCGGCATTGCGATCTTCTGCTGGTTGAAAACAACGAACAGATCGCTCAGCGGATGGTGAATGAAATTGAAACGGAGATTCGCATTCAATTGACGTGACCGCGGGTCGAACTGTGCAAGTGCATCAAAGAACATGTTGGTGGTAAAGCTGTAGTTCGTGCGCGCGGTGTACAGCAGCGCATCAAAATTGTCGTCCGGAAGCGTGAGCGTTGCGGCGGTGTGCGACGCACCCACCGAGGCGGCGAACTGCGAGCTTGGTCGCGCGGTGATGCTCACCAGCTGCGAATGCTGCCGACCATTCCATAAGCCGCCTTCCGTGATCGTATATGTGGCGGAGACACGTTTGCTCGCATTGGTACCGCCCTTCCATTGCACGTCGGTCCATGCGTAGCCGCCCACCGGAATCGGCGCAATCGACCGGTTGATGCGAAATGGAGTGGTGATGCGCTGATAGCGCGGATTTACAGACAATTCGGTAAAGGCGCCGCTGTTGAAGAAAAACGTGTAGCCCGAGTGCAGATCTTTCGCCGAGATGTTGCCGTCGAGTGTCTCGTAGTAGTTCCAGGTAATGTGCGGATGCATCTCGCGTGCACCAATTGCGGCCAGCCACTTCGGGCGAGGGCGGAAACCAGCATCCGTGATGTATTTGCGCGTATCAGTTCGACGATAGAATCCAAGGTCGTTCACGAAACCACGTCCCACTTCGAGCGCGCCGAACTTGCCGTGAAAGAAGTTGCCTTCGTGACTGATGGACGAACGCCAGGTGTACTGACCCCCATCCCGTCCGGGAGTGCGTGTTCCCACGGCGTAATTGTTCCAATCCCAGATACCGGGTAGTCGGAAGTTGAAATCAACGCCCGCAACGCGATTCCAACTGTGATCGACGCCACTGCCAAAGCCCTCGCGGTCGAGAACTATCAGTCCGACATCGGAACCGGGGCGAAGATTCTTTCTCACCCGCAAAACACCGTAGCGATTGGCGGGAGCACCGAACGTGGACTGCGTCTGCATGGCGAGCGCGCCGAGTGTGAGGCCTGCGGCGGTTCCTGTTACGCGTACGCCGCCGGGAATCGGGATCGACCTGCCCGTTGGCGATAGCCCAATGCGACGACTGAAGAACAGCAACATATCTTCGTCGGGTGTCGGTGCAAGCGATACACGCGTGTTGCGAGCCGCGTCGCCAACATAGAAAATCCCGGAGTTCTCAAGAAAGAACTCGCGCTTTTCGGGAAAGAACTGGTTGAACTGCGTGAGATTCACCTGTTGCTCGTCGGCTTCCACCTGCGCGAAGTCGGGATTAACGGTGACGTTGAGCGTTAGATGTTTGGTGAGACCATAAGTGATATCGCCGCCGACGGCTTCGCTCGTCGTAGCGTTGACACCACCGAGTTCCCGGACGGTCCGGCCCACGACATAAGGTTTTACGCGAAGATCACGCGAAGTTGCGTCGATCTCCAGACCGTCCAGCAAACCTGCCTGTGAGATACGCGAAATTGTAAAAGAGCGGGGAACAGGCGACCAATAAACGACTTCATTTTTGTGTCGGATGCGCCGGGCGAAATTGATACCCCATTCGTTGCCACCAGCGAGATCGTATCGCAGCGTCTTGAAGGGAATTTCCATCTCCACGGTCCAGCCGGTCGCGGTTCGATGAGTTTTCACGGTCCAGACGCCGTCCCAACTGGTGTTCACTTCCCGCCCTTCGTTTGCAATCTGACGATCTGCTCGCGCACCGGACGCGTTGGTGATGAACACGTAGCCATTACGCCGGTCGTGAAACGTATCGAGCATGACTTCAAAATCGTCCTGATCATCTTCCCTGAAATCCTTTCGTATCTCACTCACCACCGCGCGGGCCGCGGCCGAATCATGCAGCGTCGCCCCTATGTAGAGACGGTCCGAGTCGAAGAGCACGCGCACTTCGGTTGCTTCGGTGGCAGCTTCCCCAGATCTGGGTTCCGACTGGATGAAGTTGGCGGCAACCGGTGCGATGGCCCACGCCGCTTCGTCGATTAATCCGTCGATGGTGATCTTGTCGCTAACCCGTAGAGCGCGTATGGTGCGCTCACCTTCACGCGCCAGAACTCCCCCAGGGGAGATGGGAGCTGTGGATTGAGCCTGCAACGCACCAAGCGGAGCAAAGGAAAGAGGCAAGACCAGGAGCAAAAGCGACCGGCACATCTGTAACGAGTGAAAACGCATCAACTGGTAGGGTTGGTGGAGTAAAAAATTGACGCTACGCAATATCGCGATTTGCCGCGTGCGGGCGGAGCGGTCGCTTTGAAACCGACGTGCTGATAAATTGGCGTCTTCCGGTTCTTTAAACATACATGCAACGCAAATGCACTCAGGTCGGTTGTCGGGCGAAGGCAAAACTTTCAGACACAAGCCAGTTACGGGAATGCTCCTGGGCGCGCTGACCTTGGCGATTATAATTGCGGTGGCACCCGCCTGCTCAAGGGAAGGGGTTATCTCTGCCCAGCCTCCGAAGCGATCGGGCACAGCTGCGCAAATCTTTGACGCGGATACGGCGTTCGTGTCTGCTGTGCAGAGTGTGAGCCGCAATCCGTCGGCGTTTTCTCAGGAAGCAAAGTCAGTCCGGGGTTGTGAGTTCGAACTCACTGCAAACTACGCCGCAGGTGTCGATTCCGTTCGGGATGTTCACCGGTTCGACGCGGGTAGACTTGCCACCGATTCCCGCATGTCGATGTCTGCCAGCGGCGGCGTGATATTGTTCACCTACCCAACGGTTGGAGGTGCGGCGGCCGTTACGCGTGAGCGTCGGACAACAACCGGCGGCACACTGTCGGCGCCGAAAACGGATACCCTGAGCGAAATGGTTATGCTCATCGCGGAAACATCCCAACAGGGTGACGTGAGACGACTTTCGAGTGCGTGGACGAATGTCGTCCGGCTTTGCGGTGGGCGGGTGGACGAGTAAGGATTGAACGATCCTATCGTCGCGACGGCGGACGTCCGGCGATTGGCGCGGGCGGAACCAGTGGCGGCTCGAACGCGGCGCTGAGTGCGCCACTCTTCACCCAGCGGTCTACGACCTCTTCCGACATACCGACTTCATCGCGAAGAGCGTCACACAGTCCGTCGGGAGTGAGGGCGTCTGATTGCAAACCGCGAGAGGTCATTCTGTGACGTGTGTGACCCTGTAAAACCGTACGTATCCCGTCGCGGTTGTAGCGCACCGAAAGATGGTGGTTGAACGGACCACGCGTTCGTGAAATCTCATAACGTTCGAGATAGAAGTCGTGGTCTACAGGGTCGAGCATCAGACGGCAGGGAAAGAGGTCGTTGTACGGAGGAGTGGCAAACCAGATCAGATGCTGTCCGTCGCCAGGTTCAATCTCGACGCCGTAGAGTGGGTCTTCGCGGACGAAGTAATTGTCGGTGAGCGGCATCGGATACATCTGAAGCATCGATGAATCGACCAGCCAGTCGGCTAAATCGATTGTCACTTTCACCGACCCGTGACCGGGAACGCCAACGTCGCGCATCGACCCCGCAACGCGCCGTGCGTCAAAGCCTAGCGATTTTACAAGGGCGTAGAGCGCGTTGCTGCTCGACCAGCATGTTCCACCGGTGCCGTGATCGAGCCAGTTCTCAAGGAAGTCGACAGCATGCGCACCCGGAAGCAGACCGTTGTCTCCGCTGCCGAGGGCGATCAGTTTTCTGACGTTATCAAACGGAACGTGCGTGCACCACGCTTCGTACACTCGGGTTAGGCCGTCGAAATTGGTTTTAATGTCGAAGTTCAGACCGAGCTTATGAAGGAGCGCGCCCAGGAGTTCCGGCGGAAGGGTTTCGTTAGTGTTTTCTGGTACTGAAGGAGAGGCCATTTGCGGGGACTTTCGGCCGGACGGTTGACGAGGTTGTTGAGCTAAGGAGGACGTGATAATAGTTGCGTCAGTCTTGACTAAATACTCTGAAAGTAATATATTGCGTTCATGCCCAGTACACTTCCACCGTCCGCCAAAGAATTCATCGAGAAATTCGGCCTCCTCATCGAAAATGAGGGTTTGCCACGGATTGCGGGTAGAATAATGGGTCATCTGCTCCTCAGCAAAAAGCCTCGCCAGGCTGCTGAGCTCGCCGAGGACTTGATGGTGAGTCATGGTAGCGTGAGCACCAATACGCGTCTGCTGGAAAGATTGCAGGTGATAGAGCGGGTGGCGGTGGCCGGCGAGCGTGCCGCGGCATATCAGATCACCGAGGACCCCTATGGCAGACTGCTGACGGGACAGCTGGAGAGAATGCGCAGAATTCATTCGGTGATCGCCGAGGCTATCGATGAACTTCCGGCATCGGTGGACATTGGTCGAGAGCGGTTGGGTATGATGGCGCGTTTTTACGCGCTCGCTATCGACATGACGCAGGACTTGTTGGGGCAGTGGAACGTCAACGAGAAGAGCGGAACGCCTGCACCCGCTACCGAAGGTAAGTCCCCGCTGCGCAAGCTCCGCTAGCGGCGCCTCCTCGCGGGCATTTTTTTTCGTACACGAAAGTCAGTTGTTACTAACAAAACTATATATGTCATACAAGCTGATCATGAAGTTACCTTATTTTGCCTCGCAGTCCGCTAGCGGGCTTATTGCGGCTGTGTTGCTTATGTTCACTGCTGTGTCGGCTGTCGGTGCGCAGGCTGGCAGAACCAGCCTCGCGGGCGCGGCCTCCCGGGACACTGTCCCGCTGTCCTTAAGCGAAGCGCTGAGCCGAGGGATGAATGAGTCGGAGGAGGTGAGGCTGGCAAATCAGACAGTGGAAGACGCGCGGCAGCAAGTGGCATCTGCGCGCTCTGGCATCTTTCCTCAGGTTGACGGGCGTCTGAGCTACCAAAGAACAATTCGAAGTCCTATCAACACTGGCTCAGGATTCGCTCTCCCCGACAGTTTGAAGTTTCGCCCCGATTCGCTGGCGTCCATATCCCAGCGACTCAGTTATCTGGAGAGAAACACTCCGAACGCCGGGCTCGGCGCCCTCAGCTCGCTGTTCACCGGATTGCCGTTTGGCCAGAAGAACACATATCTCGGCACTATCAGCATATCGCAAACGCTTTTTGATCCGGGCGTATTCTCGGGGCTGAGGATTGCAAAGGATTTCGAGCGTGCTGCGGGCGCACAGGCTACGGAGCAGCGACTCGATCTTGGTCTCGAGATCATTCAGGCCTATTACGATGCCGTACTTGCCGACCGTCAGGCAACCATCGTGACGTATTCGGCGGCACAGTTGCTGTCGCAGGCCGAGCAGGTGCGACTGATTCGGGCGGCTGGAAACGCCTCGGATCTCGACGTACTGCGGGTTGAAGTCGATCTGCAGAATGTAGAACCGCAAAGGGTTGCAGCACTCAATCAGCGCGATATTGCGCTTCTCAACCTCAAGCGATTGATAAACCTGCCCATAGCGCAACCCGTGCGGTTGACGGAACCACTGTCATCGTCCGACTTCAGACCGGTACCTGAAGAAGTTGTGGCGATGCTTACCGGCATGGCGCTCGAGCGAAGAGCGGTAATCGACGCCAAGCAGTTGGAGGTAAAAATTCGCGAAGAGCAGGTTTCGCTGGCGAAGGGCGCATACCTGCCCAAGTTGGCGGCGTCCGCGAATTTCGGGAAACAGGCGCTCCCAAGCGACTTTCTTCCCTCGGGAGGTGACTTCAGAGACGACTGGAGCGCCGGGGTCTCCGTTCAGTTACCGATCTTTGCGGGCGGCAAGCGCAAAGCCGAGGTCGAGAGTGCCAAAGTGCAACTGCGCACTTCGGAGTTGCAGCTGGCGCAATTGCGCGAATCTATATCGCTCGATGTAGAGCAGCAGCGAGGCGAACTGCTAAGAGCTTCTGCTCTTATTCGTGCTCGAAATCAGACTGTGTCGCAGGCGGAGCGGGTTTACGAACTGACCAACCTTGCGTATGAGCGCGGCGTCCAGACCAGCCTTCAACTGAGTGATGCGCGCCTGCAGTTGCAGCAAGCCCGGGCAAACGAAGCGCAGGCGTTACATGACTATTACGTCGCGCTCGCGAGACTGCTCCGTGCATCCGGTGCGACTGAGCTGGAACTCGCTCAGCGATCGATACCGGAGGGTTCCCTTCGATGAGCTCGAAAATGAGCACAATGCTTCGACGGCGGATACCCGCGACAATACCCATTACGACATCCAGCACGTTGAATGCGTTCACGAAATCCAGAATTTTATCAACCGACGCTCGCTCAGAGCGCACCCAAGAGGAAAACTCCATGTCAACTTCATTATCTCAAGGGGCGCGATCGCACCGTGGCACGTCGCGAAGCAAGCGCTCGAACTTCACGTCAGGAACGGCGGCCGCGCGCTTTGCCATCGCATTGCTGGTGGGTGCGACGGTTGGTTGCGGCAAGTCAGAACCAGTTGAAGCGACGTCCGACTCCACCGCAGCGATGATGCTCGGAACTCGGGACGTCATGACGGTGACAAACGAAGTCATCGCTTCGGGAATTACGATTACGGGTTCTCTCAACGCTGCGCAGGAAATCGACGTCAAGTCACAGATCGCCGGACAGATCGACCGGGTTACAGTTAATCGCGGCACGGCAGTTCGGCGCGGTCAGTTGCTTGCGACCATCGATGCCCGTGGAACGCGAGCGCAGGCTGCAAGCGCGGACGCCGCATTACAGGCAGCGGATCGCGATCTGCGAGCGGCAGACACGCTGTACAAGGCCGGCGCTATCTCCGAACGCGACTTTGTGCAGGCGAAGGTTGCACGCGACGCGGCCAGTGCCCAACTGGCACAGACCCGCGAAACGCTTGGCCGGGCGTCGGTCACGTCTCCTATCTCCGGTGTGATAAGCGATCGCATGATCGAACCTGGCGAAGCGGTGCAAACTGCCACGTCGCTATTCACGGTGGTGAACACCGATTCGCTGGAGCTAGCTGGACGAGTGGCGCCGGGAGATATCGCGGGGGTGCGGATTGGTCAGTCCGTCAAACTTACGCTCGACGCGTACAGTGGACGCGCGGTGACGGGTCGTGTTGCGCGAATCGAACCGGTGGCTGAGACGGGCACCCGTCAGGTCGCGGTATATGTGCACGTATCCAATGCACGACATGAGCTTGTCGGGGGACTTTTTGCGACGGGTTTGATTCTGAGGCAAGGAAGTGAAACACCAATGCCTGCAGTACCACGCACAGCGGTGCGAGCAGACGGAAACGCAAGCGTAGCTTACGTGATTGAGGGAGATCAGCTCGTCAAACGAACGGTGACGCTTGGCGGCGAGGATGCGAATCGCGGGCTCGTGGAGATAAGGTCGGGCGTCAAGGCTGGCGAAAGGGTTCTCGTGAACGCGCCTGAGACGGCGCTCGCAACTACACGCATTCGGATTCTTTCTGACAGTTCCGCGTCCAGGCCGGTTGTAGCCGATACAAGTGGGCGCGGAAGCAGGGGAGGAGAGTAGAAATGGAAGAGCAAGAGTACGAGAGAACCAGGTCGGCCGATGAAGCACCGACGGTGAACGATCACAACGACGATCATAACGATCATCGCGATGACGATCAGGACAGCGGTGTGGAATCGATCAGGCATGTTGGTGGTTTGATCGGAGTAGCCATCAGGCAGCCTGTGTTCACGACGATGATAATGGTCGGACTGATGGTACTGGGCCTGTTTTCGCTTACCCGACTGTCGATTGACCAGTTTCCGGATATTTCGATACCCATTGTCTCCATACAGACGACGTACAGTGGAGCGTCACCGGACGCAGTCGAGCGTGAGGTTACAAAGCGGATTGAGGAAGCAGTAAATCCCAGTCAGGGAATCAAGAAGATCAAATCGATCTCGCTGGAAGGAGTCAGTTCGATAACAGCTGAATTCGAACTAGGTACCAACGTCGACGCAGCGACGGCAGACGTTCGTTCGAAAATCGAACAGATCCGGCGAGAGTTGCCGGCTGACATCGACCAGCCGGTGGTTCAACAGTTCGACCCTGCGTCAGCGCCGATTCTCTCGCTTGCACTGTCTTCGAAAACGACGCCAATCGGCGATCTCACCACGCTTGCGGACAATGAAATTCGCCGGACGCTCGAGAGTGTAAGCGGCGTTGGGCGAGTACAGATAACGGGTGGACTGGCCAGAGAGGTGCATGTACTTCTCGATCCCACATCGATGCAGTCGTTGAATGTGAGCGTGAGTCAGGTCATGTCGGCTCTTCAGCAGCAGAATCTGGATGTACCCGCCGGTCGAATTGAGACGCAGAACAGAGAGGAGCTCGTTCGTGTGCTCGGTCGCATTGAGCGTCCGCAACAGTTTGGGGGCATCATCGTCGCGGATCGAAACGGCTCGCCCGTCAGGCTTTCGCAGATAGCGACTGTAGCCGACACGACGGAAGAAGCCAGAAGTATCGCGCTGGTGGACGGTGAGCGCGCCATCGGCATCGATCTTCTCAAGGTATCGGGCGCGAACACGGTGGACGTCGCGAATCAGGTGCGCGCCGCATTGCCACGACTACGTGCAGCTCTCCCGGAGGGCGCGGCTCTCAATGTGATCGTCGACAACTCGGTGTCGATTCAGCAGTCGGTAAGCGGTGTGCAGCACGAGCTGTTAATTGGTGCAGCGCTTACGGTATTTATCGTTTTCATCTTTCTGGGCGACTGGCGCGCAACGGCGATAACGGCAATGACTTTGCCGGTGTCGGTGCTGAGCACATTCATTCTGCTCGATGCACTTGGTTTCACGCTCAACATTCTTACGCTGATGGCCTTGTCATTGTCAATCGGCATTCTGATCGATGACGCCATTGTGGTCATCGAGAATATCGTGCGACGACGAAGTCTGGGCGACAAGCCCTTTGCGGCCGCGGCGAATGGAACGCAGGAGATCTTTCTTGCCGTGATGGCAACGACGTTGACGCTTGTGGCGGTGTTCGTTCCGGTGGCGTTCATGGGCGGAATCGTCGGTAAGTTCTTCTTCCAGTTCGGACTGACCGTTGCGTGGGCGGTACTCGTCTCGCTGTTCGTTTCGTTTACTTTGACGCCGATGCTGTCAGCGTGGTGGACCAGGGACGACGATTCGCATGGCGCACACGGTTCGCATGGCGCACACGGTTCGCATGGCTCCACAGTCGGTCCGGTAGATGGAAAGCGGTTGACCCTGATGGGCCGATTTCGCAGGCGCTTCGACGGGATGTTCGAGAAGCTCGAGAAGGCGTATCACAGGATCATCGTGTGGGCACTTGGTCACCGGATTCTCACGGTCGCGGTTGCGGTGTTGAGTTTCGTCGCGGCGATCGCTCTATTTCCACTCGTTGGAGGAGCGTTCATGCCCGATCAGGATACGGGAGAATTCACTGTGGCCTTCAAGACCCCGACCGGCTCGTCGCTTGCATACTCCGAGAGTAAAGCTCGCGAAGCGGGGGCTATTCTCGGTAAGCTGGAAGGTGTCGACTACACCTACGCGAGCGTAGGTGCGGGAGCAACTGGAACGGTTACAAGCGGAAACGTTTTCGTGAAGCTTTTCCCGCGCGATGAGCGGAAACTGTCGCAGCAGGAGATAATGCCGATGGCGCGTAAGGCCTTGCTCAATGTGTACGGTACCGAATCATCAGTATTGGTGGGTGGAGGGCTGGGTGGCGCGGTTAAGCCGATTCAGATCGCCATTCGGGGCCCGAAGTTCGAAGAATTGGAGCGTATCGCAGACCGCGTTGCGTCTATCGCGAAGGCTGTTCCCGGTGCAATCGAGGTGGAATCGAGTATCGGTGAACCCAAGCCCGAAGTACAGCTTCACATCGACATCGATCGCACAAATGATCTTGGTCTCGATGTAGCGGGAATCTCGAATACGGTGCGGCCGCTGTTAGCTGGTCAGGTTGCAACTACCTGGGAGGATCAGACGGGGGAAGAGCGTGATGTGTTGGTGAGACTTCCGGCGAGCGATCGCACGACTGCAGACAAGATCGCCAGTCTTCCAATTGCTACAACGCGCGGGGAAGGCGAGAAGATCACCATTCCACTCGGGCAGGTTGCGCGATTGGAGCGGGGAACCGGCCCCGCACAGATCGATCACGAAGCTTTGCAGCGCGTTATCACAATCTCGGCAAACGTCGGCGCGGGTATATCCCTCTCTGAAGTTTCAGGTGTGATTCAAGGCGGGCTGGATACACTCCGGCTCCCAACTGGGTATACGGCGTCGATGGGTGGAGATACGGAGCAGCTGGCTGAGACCACAGGCTTCGTTGTGCAGTCACTTCTACTTGCGGTTGTTCTCATCTATCTCATTCTCGCATCACAGTTTGGATCTTTCACGCAGCCGTTTGCGATCATGCTCGCCTTGCCGCTCTCGCTTGTTGGCGTAATGGTCGCGCTGCTTTCGACGGGCGACACGCTGAATATCATGAGCATGATCGGAATCATCCTGTTGATGGGACTGGTTACGAAGAATGCGATCCTGCTCGTCGACAACGCCAATCAGCATCGCGACGGTGGGATGGAACGGGACGCTGCGCTGGCGGAAGCAGGAGCGATCAGGTTGCGGCCAATCATCATGACCACGCTGGCGATGATCTTCGGCATGATTCCCATTGCGCTCGGCACAGGTGAGGGAGGCGAGTTCCGCGCACCGATGGCGCGTGCCGTTATCGGAGGATTGATCACCAGTACGCTTCTCACACTCATCGTTGTACCTGTAGTCTATACGTACTTCGAGGACTTCTCGGGTTGGTTCATGCGGGTTGTAATGCGGCGAGGAGCCGAAAAAAAGAAGCTGCGTGAGCCCGTACTCGCCGCGGCCGGGGGAGACTGATGCACCTGTTAGTAGCCCGGACCGGCATGATGAACCACCGACCATACCACAGAAATGTTTGAGTCGATGTACTACGGTAACTCTCTTCAGGCGTGGCTGATAGCGTGCGGAATTTTTGTGGGCGTCCTCGCGGCGCTTGCTATCGTCCGTTCCCTTCTACTCAAGAAGATCAAGCCCAGGACCAGGCTGAGAGAGTTCGTCAAAGTTATGGTTGAACACACACGGTTCCTGTTTCTCGCTATCGTGGCAATGTCACTGGCGTCGTCGGTTCTGAAGTTGCCCGAGGTATCACCACGCCTGCTGCGCGTTTTTGCTGCGGTTGTAGTACTACTGCAGATGGCTTGGTGGGGACATGGAGGCATAAGTTTCTGCGTCAGGCAGGTAACAAAGGCGAGAGCGCAGAGCGACATAGGTAGTGTGACGACGATTCGTGCACTTGGCATGCTGGCAAAAGCAATGCTTTGGGTCATGCTTGGTTTGTCTGTGGTTGCTTCGTTTGGGATAGATGTGACTGCGTTGATAGCCGGTCTCGGGATAGGAGGCATCGCAATTGCGCTCGCGGTTCAGAACGTGGTAGGAGATCTATTCGCTTCTGTGTCGATAATTCTCGACAAACCATTCCTTGTCGGCGACTTTATCAAAGTTGGAGATCAGGCCGGCACAGTGCAACGAGTCGGCATAAAGACGACGCGACTCCGCAGTGTTTCGGGCGAGGAGCTCGTGTTTGGAAACGGAGATCTTCTGGGTTCGAGGATAAGGAACTACAGAAAGATGACCGAGCGGCGCGCCGTCTTCACTATCGGCGTGGAATATGGTACTCCGCAGGAGCTTTTGAGGAAGGTGCCACAGTTGATACGAGGCGCAATCGAGGCGCAGAATGACACGAGAGTGGATCGTGTGCATTTCAGCAACTACGGTGATTCAGCGCTCAATTTCGAAGCTGTATATTTTGTGCTGAAGTCAGAGTACAACGCATACATGGACATTCAGCAGGCAATCAATTTTCAGATTTATGACGAGCTCTCAGCAGCCGGAATAGAAATTGCGTTCCCCACGAGAACAGTAGTGTTGCGAGTTGATCCGTCGAGCCAGGATGCAATCGCACAAGGCGTGATAAAACTCGCTAAATCGGTAGATGTAGGTGCAGGGGCGCCTCGAAACGGACAAGAGGCTGGATCCACGGCATGAATCCGGCCGCCAGCGCGGTGCGATTTTGGTTTAAGCATTGGCTTAAGCCTTTCAGATGGAGAGCGAACTCCGATTGCCAGTTTCTTGCACAACCACAGCAATCGCACAGGTTACCGTCGGGTCGGCGGGATGCGCGAATCTTCCGCTCTTCGACCGGTTTTACCTCGGCGGGGCATCACACAGCGCCATATTCCCAGCTCGGGAATTGGAGTTTGCTGCGTTGGAAGCGCAGGAGCGTTCGGGAAATGAAATTCAGCTGGGAGAGGTTGCGGTCCAGCAGAAGGTTTCCAAGTCATTATCCATCATCGTGCGGGTGACGTTGGGGCCTTCGAGAAGCGGCGTAAAACGTAAACGCCAGCAAGTACATTGCTGGCGTCAGCGTTACAGCCGGAGTCGCGACGGCGCTGGGGCGGGCGTCGTTCGCTATTGGGAGCCGACGTATCGACCTTCGCCCTCAGGTCTCCGCCGAAATCGGCTACTGATTCCAACCGGTGGCGTGCTAGTCCAGAAGGTCGGCGGGCACCTTGCCGCCATTGTCAGCAAATTTCCTGATTACCTGTTTGTGCAGCCAGATATTCATCGTTGCTGTGTCCGACTTGTCACCCGTGAATCCCAGTTCGTCTGCAAGCTCACGTCGTTCGGCGAGGCTGCTCTCCAATCCAAGCAGTTTCATGAGATCGACGATTGACGTTCGCCAGTTCAACTTCTGGCTGCTCTCCGCAGCCATCTGCGAAAGTACTGCTTCGACGTCCACAGGCTCACTCGACGACACTGTGCTTACTGTAGTTTGTACAGGCTGGTTTATCGCGGCGCGATCCACAACCGGTGGCGTAGCAGGGGCATTTGCCTTCGGCTCGTCCCGTTTGAAGATTTTTGACATCATTTTTCCAAAGATGCTCATGTTGTCCTCTTGAAGTTATTGGAAGCAATTTCGACGTTGTCGATGTACAGCTGAATCGCAATCACCATGCCGAGGTTGAATATTATGCCCGATACGAAGAGTGCCGCTCCGACCCGAATATTTCTTGTGCGTCATGGGGCGACGCACAGCACGGCTGAGGACATGTTTTCGGGTGACCTCGGAGTCGAGCTTTCAGAAACCGGACGCTGGCAGGCAGCGCAACTCGGGGCGCGATTGCGGGAGGAGAAAATTTCGGCAGTTTACAGTAGCTCGCTCTCCCGCGCCATCGACACCGCCAGGATCGTCAAGGAGGAAAGTCACGCTGCAGAGATTCAGATAAGAGAAGGTTTGCGTGAGATCAGTCACGGTCACTGGGAAGGGCTCGAACGCAGCGACGTCGAACGTCGATACAGGGAGGAGTACCTGGCCTGGGAGGAGGACCCCTATACCTTCGCACCTGAAGGGGGTGAGTCGGGAGTCGCGGTTCTCGCACGCGCGTTGCCGGTACTACGGGAAATTGTTACCAGGCATGAGGGCGAGCATGTTCTCGTCGTGTCACATAAGGCTACCATCAGACTGTTGCTGTGCAGCCTTCTCGGCATCGAGGCGCGAGGATACCGAGATCGGCTCGATCAGTCACCGGCGGCCCTGAATGTGCTCGATTTTCGTGATGTCGTTCGTGCGCGGCTGATGTTGTTCAACGACACCTCGCACTACGAGAATCAGCCGCAGACACCGTTAAGACGACTCTCGTCGTGGTGGGACAGCGAGTGATCGGAGCTATTTCCAGATCGCGATTTCGTCCAGCGATTTGCGCTGAATGTCAGGAACGGTGGCGTGGTCAGCAGGATAGCCAACAGGCATCACGAGCATTGGTTTTTCATTGATCGGCCGTCCGAGCACGTCTCGAAGAAAGCCCATCGGGCTGGGAGTGTGCGTGAGCGTAGCGAGGCCCATGTGATGTATGG
The DNA here is from genome assembly GCA_038235845.1 of Gemmatimonadales bacterium. GTDB lineage: Bacteria > Gemmatimonadota > Gemmatimonadetes > Gemmatimonadales > Gemmatimonadaceae > Gemmatimonas. The sequence goes on from JBBSTN010000034.1 coordinate 13,920, forward strand.
CAGCGATGAAGAACCCGGCGGCAATTCCGCATGATTCTTCCGTGTAATAGTGCGTTGTTTTCTGGCCATCGGCGTCCAGTCCGTAAGCCTTGCGAAAGAGGACCACGATCCACGGAGCGTCGGTGAGATGTGTTTTAATTTCGTCGGTGCCGAGAGGGGCGAGCGCCTCCAACCACGCGAGCGGGGCTTTGCCGTGGTAGAACTCGCGCTCCTCCCGTTCGGCCGCGTCCCGTATCTGCGATTTGAGCTCTGGGTCAGAGATAGCTACGAACGTCCATGGTTGCTGATGTGCACCGCTGGGAGCGGTTCCAGCAGTACGTAACGCTGCTTCAACCAACGCGCGCGGAACCGGATCTTTAGAGAAATGTCGTGTGGTTCGCCTTCGATTCATGTCCTCATAAAAGGCGGCGGCTCGCTCAGTGGATGTGGTGAGGGGTCTGCGTACGAAGGAGAGCGGAACGAATGAAGACATATGGGGGCAGTCGTCGCGCAATCGAAGCGCGGGGAATGAGAATACTGATACTGCAGCTTATCACGGGAGCTGCAGTTCGTCCAATGTCGCGAGAATAGCTACGGAGTGGCGAAAACTCTTGCGTACCGTAGTGCCCACTGCTACCCGTAAGGCCGTCCATTTCCTTCCTTTACCGAATTAGAATGCGCGTCTTCGCAATGGCACGAGCTAGCCGAATCACCCGTCATCTAATTCTCACGGGGCTGCTGTGCTTCTCCGCGCAAGGAATCTGCGCACCTCCGATAGATGCGCAGACGATACGGGCGCCAGCCACTCCCCGTCGTGGTGAATCAGCAATCGCGGGCGACAGTTCGACAGCGAGCGCCATCTCGGCTGGCGCACCAGTCGTGATTGGTCTTGATACTCTTTTTGTTCTGTATGGCAATCTCGGGCCGTTTTCACCCGTGGATAGGGCTGCCGCAGTAGTAAAACGAATACGCAGTAACGAAGCTGCGATCGCGCTGGGAGACTCTCTGGTGGTGACCGATTTCGAGTCCAGCAGCGAAGTGTCCCTGGGAGACGTGGTGATCATGACCGTGCTAAATGCGGATGCAGCTCCGCTGGGGGCCGCGCGTACCGATCTGGCTCGCCGCTACGCGGAAGTGATACGTCAGAGGGTTTTGGTGAACGTCGAACGCACAAGTACGAAGGCCATTCTAATCGACGCCGGTCTGGCTGTCGCAGCGACAGTCGTCCTCGTGCTACTGCTCCGGCTCCTGTCGTGGGGATTTCCGAGATTATACGTGCGGATCGAAGCCTTGCGTCGCGTGCGTTTGCCGGCGGTGAGGATCCAGCAATTCGAATTGCTTTCTGCGGGAAGGCTGTCGGCGCTTCTCGTGGGTATCTCGCGGGTCGCGAGAATCGTGTTGACGCTACTGCTGTTCTATGTCTACGTGCCGCTCGTATTGAGCTTCTTTCCGTGGACGGCGCCTCTGTCGCGAAGAATCGTCAGTTACGCGTTGAGGCCGTTCATCGCCGCATGGGCGGGTTTGGTGGTTTATCTGCCAAACCTTTTCTACCTGGCGGCGGGCATTATCATCGTTCGCTACCTGCTCAAGTTTCTCGGGCTGCTATCGGAAGCGGTGCGGAGCGGATCGATAACGTTCAACGGATTCTATCCTGACTGGGCGATTCCGACCTACAAGATTGTGCGTATCCTGGTGTTCGCGTTCGCGGCGACGGTTTTATATCCGTATTTGCCCGGGGCAAGCAGCGATGCCTTCAAGGGAGTTTCGATTTTCCTTGGTATTCTTTTCTCGCTCGGCTCTTCAGCTGCGATAGGAAATATGGTGGCCGGAGTGGTGTTGACCTATACGCGCGCCTTCCAGATTGGCGACCGGGTGAAGATCAACGACACGGTGGGTGACGTCGTCGAGAAGACGTTGATCGTTACGCGCCTCCGCACGATCAAGAATGTGGCTGTAACGATCCCGAATGGTGCGGTGCTGAGCAGCCAGGTTGTGAACTACACGACGCTTGCTGCAAGCAACGGCCTCATTCTCAATACGTCGATCACAATCGGCTACGACGTACCGTGGCGAACGGTGCACGAGCTGATGATCAGAGCGGCTCAGCGTACGGAAAGCATTGCTGTCGAACCAACTCCGTTTGTACTTCAAACCAGTCTCGACGATTTCTACGTCAGCTATGAGCTGAACGCATTTACTTGTCGCGCGGACATAATGGCTCTTACTTACTCACAGCTGCATCAGAACATTCAGGAGATGTTCAATGAATCGACCCGGGATTCCCGGAGACTGAATTATTTGAGTACGAGCTCGGCGATGTCCGAGTTCGTTCGTGCATAATAC
>JBBSTN010000035.1:0-16223 GCA_038235845.1 Gemmatimonadales bacterium
ACCTCGATAACTGGGACACGCGCTGGGCGGACACCCGCATCCATGGCACCACGAAGCGCCAGGTCAGTGTGATGTTTGCAGAAGAGCGCCCCGCGCTTGGCCCGCTGCCGCTCGAGCCCTTTCGCTACTACCGCTACGGCACGCGCCGTGTGCATCTCGATGGCTGTGTCGAGGTCGAGGCGGCCTACTACAGCGTGCCACCGGGCTTGATCAGCCAGCAAGTCGCGGTGCAGTGGAACGATCTCTACGTGCGCGTCCTCGATCCCCAGAGCGGCGGGCTGCTGCGCGAACATCTCCGCACCCGTCGCGGGTATCATCGCGTCGAGGCGGCCGATCGCCCGACGCGCACGCCCGCGAAGACGCTCGCGCTGCTCAATGTCGCGCGCACCGCCGGGCCGTCCATCGGGACGCTCTGTGATCAGATCCATCGCACCGATGGCGTGGTCGCGGTGCGCCGCATCCTCGGTGTGCTCGCGCTTGCGCGGAAACATGGACCCGCCCTGGTCGAGGATGCTGCGCATGCCGCCCTTGAGATGGGCGTGCCGTCTTATCGCTTCCTTCGCCGCTATGTCGAACGCGTGCCAGCGCCAGCGCTCATGCTCAAACAGGTCGATCCCCTCATCCGCCAACTCACCGTCTACCGCGACCTCATCGAGCGCCGCACCGCCACCGACTCATACAACGATTCACCAACCAGCTCACCCACCAGCTCACCCACCAGCTCACCCACCAGCTCACCCACCAACTCATGAATATTACCGAACTCGATCGCGCGCTCCGGGGACTCCGGCTTTCCGGCATGGCCAACGTCCTCGACGCTCGGCTGCGTCACGCGCAAGCCGAACGCATGGTACCGCTCGATTTTCTCTCCATGCTCGTCAACGACGAACTCCAACGCCGCCAGGATCGCCTGCTCGAACGGCGGCGAGTGCAGGCCCGTTTCCGCGATCCCGCGCGCTCGCTCGATGCCTTTGATTTCAGCTTCAACAAGAAGATGAATCGCGCCCTGCTCTTCGAACTGGCGACGGGTCGTTTCATCACCCAGCGCGAGGACGTCCTCTTTCTCGGCCCGCCGGGAAGCGGCAAAAGCCACTTGGCGCAGGCGATCGGACAGGCTGCCATACAGCAGGGACATCGGGTCCTCTATCGCGAAGCGCACATGCTCCTCGAAGAACTCACCGACGCCACGCTGGATGGGACGCGCAAGGACACGCTCGCCGCGCTCACCACCGTCCCGCTGCTGATCATCGACGATCTCGGCATGCGGAAGCTCCCCCACACGCCGCCGAAGATCTCCTGGAAGTGATCATGCGGCGATACGAGCGGGCCTCAACGATCCTGACATCGAACCGCCCCGTAGATGACTGGGGCAAACTGCTCGGAGACACGGCGGCCGTCACGGCGATGCTCGATCGGCTGCTCCACCACGCCCACATCCTCACTTGCGGACCCCGAAGCTGGCGTACCAAACTTCCCGCGGGCACCGAAGCCACACTCACCACTTCCCGCTAACCAGTCTCAGCACGCCGGCGTGGTGGCCGGTTTTGAAGTGTCGATTGATGGCCGGATTTGAAGTGTCCACTGAGGTTGGATGCCCCAGCATCCGACGCGGGTGAGCGCTGGCCAAAGCGCGAACGAAGCACCCGTTCAGGGTGCAGGTGAACGACCTGGCGCACCTTTGACGTACCTCATACGCGAGGGATTAACTGCTCGCGAAGCGATCAGTTAATGGCGAAAGAAGAACGTAGGCTGCAATTCAGTGGGAAAAGTTCACCTAAATCGAGCGACGTGCAGGTACCTGAGGAGAGCGGCAACTCCACTCGCACAAAAACTCTTCATTTCAATGCACTCCGAAGGAGTGCCCCGCGATGCGCAGCATCTCGTATCTTGACCCCGAAGGGGTCCCCACAGGCGCTTCCGCGCCGAGGATCTTACTGATCGAGTCCACACCAAAAAGGCTACTGAGAAACCTCGCGAAGGTCTTCTGCAGCGAGATTTCCAAATATTATAAACTTTTTGGTGTGGGCTCTCTGGAAATAGATCTCGCTCTTGTGCAAGAGCGTGAGAGATCTTGAAGACAATCGACTACACCGTTTCGATTCACTGGATCTCCAGAGGATTCAGAGTGAGGAGGTCCTTAGTTCAGTTTAATTTGGAGTTTCTCGAAAAAGGCGTTATTTCGCTTCTTCGCATCAAGAAGCACCTTTCTGTATCCCGAGATTTCGATGTAAGCGTTCGCCGCTTTGTGGTGCTTGAAATAACCCGGACGATCGGGCGTCTCAATGAAGTCTTGATTTCGAATCTCTTTCCGCAAATTGTCGGTGAGATCGGCGATGATGTAGCAAAAGAACGGAGTCGTATCAGGCATCTTGTCGATGTACGACCCATCTTTGCGGCGCGCCTTACCTTCTCGTATTAAGTCGACGTAAGAAAGAGTCTGACGAATTGGGTTTTCGGAGTCCTTATACCCCGTTCGATGTGGGCGTTTGAGTTCCACGATCACCACCGAATTTATCGGGCTGTCCTCTCCAACCGAAAAGGCAATTGGGCTATTGTAAATGAGGAAATCAGCGCGATCGTCTGAATCGACTTGCACTGGGCTTGCCTTCTGCTGCTTGAAGGGAAGATCCGAAGCGAAGTAGCGATGATAGACCAAACGCTCATCTATCACCCAAAGGTTGTGCTCATCAAGATCGACTTCATTAGACGTTTTTCGCTGAGGGAAGAGAAAATTGTGTAATGAGTCTTCGGTCTCAAAAACGCCCGCTTCTGTGGTGCCGAGAATCTTTTCAAAGAAGCTCAGCACAGTTGCACGATGAACTACGTAGTCTGATAACTCCGATTTTGCGACTTCCTGCAGATCACCAATAATTTTTGCGAAGTCTTCCTTAAAGAGTGCGAATGCATCCGGAGTTGCAGGAGTTTCGCTGAGTTTCTGTGCCGCCTCTCGTGTCACATCTCGACGCCAATCATGGTAAATGCTATGCAATGCGTCATCGAGCTTCTCAGCGGTGACGGTCCCTGAGATCTCTTCAACATCGGTCTTCCGATGATTGAGGAGAGGTCTATACCTTGGCTCCGAGTGTTCAACGAATGATTGTATGCGCTCGAATGCTTTACGCTTTGCTTCAGCAGTTCTGGGTTCGAGAAATTCTCGAACGGCTCTGAGGGACTCTTTTATAACGTCCTCATAGGTCGACTCGCCTTTGTATGCGAGTTCGTCGTCTCTGTCAAGAACGAATCCCGTTCGCGCCGCGTCGACAGAATTATCGAGTAGGCTGCCCGTGATATAGCAGTGATAATAAGTAGCTTCGCCGGTCGCTTCGTTACGAAACGAAGAGTCGAGATGAGAAATCTTTCCAGCCAGCGACATCGATTCGACGGCACGGTTGTGTGCACATAAATGAAGCCTGTGCTGAGGATCTGAAGTTCCTCGAACGAACACGTCGTGAATAGACAGTGTGTCTGTGCCGATTGTGATCGTACGCTTCGGGGAATCAGACCTAACTTCAGAGGCGTAAATGTGGTTTAGATCGATGGTCTCTTTGTTAACAGGATCGCTGACAACGATCTGTGGAGCACCACCGAGTAAGTAGTATTCGAGGCAGTGCTCAACAATACGATGAGCAATCGCATCAGCAGCCTTCACCGTTGGCTTCTGATACGTGTCTTTGAAGCGCTTCAACCGCACGGTGGTCGAAGGCTCTGCCGGTGGTTTCTCTTCTTTGAGCGGTTCTTTCGAATGACCTTCAATGCCTGCGAGAGTTGGCTTGAAAGAAAACCTCCGCTTAAACCAGCTGTTCCCCTCGGAATATGTGCTTTCGATCTCGACTTCATCGAATGCTTTTAACCAGAGCAGGCGACCGACACCTTTTCCGCCACGACTGAACTTTCGTTGTGAATCCATCGTCGCGAACGACTTGTAATTCTCCTCGGTGAATCCAGTTCCGTTATCCGCAATTACAAAAGTCTCTATCGGGTTCGCCCCACCGGACTGTGAGTCGATCGACAACTGCTTGTCCCGTTCAATTCTGATAGTGATTCGGCCGTCATGTTTGGCGGCGTCCTGAATCGAATGAATTGAATTTACGACAGCTTCGAAGAGAGGCATCAATCCGCTTCGAGCCCCGAGACGTGTGTTCCGCACTCTACCAATAACGTCAGTTTCCATCGACATAGCGCGTTCCTAAAATTGCTGTGAGTGCGTGAACTGTAGCACGCTGCTACCGCTCTCTCATGAGCGAGGCGACGTCACGCGCTCCGTGAAGCACTGCAACTATTTGCAAAGGAGAAGCTTGGTGGTCGTAGACAACCAAGTAAGAATAGACGCCCCAGAATTTCAGTGGACGATCTGTCAGATCTTCGCGAGCGTGACCGATTTGAGGGCTTCCTCCCAGACGTTCGAAGGCATCAATGAACGCATGAAAAACGGTGCGTGGTGCGTCGTCGCTTCGCTCCGCGAGATATTCAATGATCTCGTTGATGTCGGCTTCTGCCTGGGGTGTAAGGCGAAAAAGCGAAGCCATTACGCACGTTTTGTCGAGCGCGTTTTAATGGTGACTTCCATTCGATCCTTAATACGTCCCGTCGCCGTCGCGCCGTCGACGAGCTGACCGCTCTGAGCCTGCTGCCAACCCCGTTCAATTTTCGCACGGGCGTTAACGGCCCACTCGACTTTTGATCCTTCAGACGCCTGCAAGAGTCGAAGACCCTCGCGGACGACTTCACTGGCCGATGTATAGTTACCGCTTTGAACTTTCGAAGAGATGTACTCTTCGAGTTCGGGTGTGAGCGAGACGTTCAGACTCATAGGGTGCCTCTCGTATGGGTGCGTACTTGGAGCATACCCGGAATAGCGCCCAATGTCAAAGTCTGACATTGGGCGCCCTCCTAGCTCCTTCGATGAGCATTCCGTTTTCAATGCTTTCATGAAAGATAAAATCTGTTATCCTTCGCCATAAGAGCGCAGGAGAGAGGCATGAACAAAGAAACGGTAACGGTAAGGCGGACGACCCATCTCCGTTACCAGTCATCTTAGGAGGTTGAGAAACGGCGGAGGTGCGCCAACAGGCGGAAAGTTTTTTCCAATGTCTCGATGATCTCCGAATCTGGGGTTGCGAGGCGTGAGAGTCCACACACTCCGCGCGCTCGTCGAAGCGACGTTATCGTGTGTGAAGTTCAGGGGCTGGAAGTGGCCAAAAGATTCGATGGCCGTGCTTCACGTGTCGATTACGAACGTGCTGGAGATTCGAGAGTAGCTCGTCCTGGCTGCTGCCGCGCAAAAGACAGTAAACCGTCGCATTTCTTAACTCTCCTCATTCTACAAGTATATCATTGGCGCTGCGACCAAGATGCGGTCACCGATCCCTGTGCCGAACCCCGCACACGCTCGATTCATCGCGCGATCAGCTAGTAACGCCAGTCGCGAAACGCGTGCCCTCTCAGCAACGCGTGCGCGCCAGTCATTGCACTGCCAAGCGGAGACTCGTTGCTTGATATTCGCGATCGCGCGATTCTTCGGACTTTCGTTTACAGCGGTGTTCGTCTCGCGACTGTATGTCGATTGAAAGTTTCCGATTTGCACCAAGACGGTGACGAGGCCACGCTTCGTCTGCATGAGAAGGGCAACAAGCGCCACACGATTGGAAATCATTACTCCGCTGCCCAAGCCCTGCCGAATACATTGAAGCTACCGGCATCACGAGTGGGCCGCTCTTTCGTGCCCGCGCGCGATCCCGAAGCGAAGAGCTTGCTGCGCGCGGAATGGACGAGGTAACGATCTGGCGCACGATTGAGAGCTCTCTTTCTCGCCTGGCTGGCGCCACTCACGAAGTACAGTTAGCTGACGGTGTGATAAAACGGGCATGCATCTACAGCCCACATTCGCCCAGAGTAACGGCAGCAACACCAGATTAGTTCGGATGCGAACTACCGGCGCGTGGCAAATCACATGCCTATGCCCTAGTCCCCTCAGCTCGCTCACTCGAACATTGTGACCGCCGTGGGGTTGCCAGTTAGGAGCAAGGCGCGAGAGAGTCGGACTATCTACCTGACCGTTTTCGCTCATATCTCTTAGCAGCCACATGATCACTTCGTATCTTCTTAAGAACAACAATGAAACGACCATCTGTTTTTTCCAACGCAGCGCTCTCCGCTCTGGCCCTAGCGTTCACTTTGACCAGCTGGGCGCGTACGGGTGGCGCACAGCAGTCCCTGAGCGAGCCCGTCCCCCAGATCGTCGTTTCAGCTCGCGGCGAGGTCGAGGTGTCGCCGAATCACGCCAAGGTACAGCTGGGGGTGCAGACGGAGGCCAAGTCTGCTGCAGCAGCAGCAGACGAGAACAACAAAAAGCAGACAGCGATTCTGGCTGCACTAAGGGCGCTGGGAATCCCGGCATCCGCCATCTCAACCCTAAACTACAACGTCTATCCAATTGAACGGTACGACGACAAAGAACGTCGTTCAATGATTGACGGATATCGCGTGAGCAACATCGTACAGGTAGAAACCGACAAGATCGACCAGACCGGTCCCATCATCGACGCCGCACTCAACAACGGGGCCAATCGCGTTGCCGGCCTCGATTTTACCGTGAAGGATGCCTCCCAAGCTAAAGATGAAGCCCTGAAGAAAGCAATCGAGGCAGCCCGACGCCAAGCAAACACAGCAGCCTCAGCCGCTGGCGTTCAAGGACTCGAGTTGCTCGAACTTGTAATCAACGATTTCGAGCAGCCCACCCCGCGGCCTATGATGGCTGCAATGAGGATGGAGAAAAGTTCCGATGTCGCCGCGACACCACTTAGCGAAGGTATGACGACCGTTTCCGTGAGTGTTATGACCCGTTGGCGCTTCCGGTCCGCTCGTTAGCCGGTTTGAAGCACTGGCTCGCACAGATATCTCGTGGAAGCCATAGCTGGACAGCGATCCCACTATCACCCGAGGCCTCCATGAGGACGAAGGCCCGTGGAAGTTCGACTTTTGGACAGGAGCCACCGCGTTCAAATTCCGGAGGTGAGTTTTCGCCCTCCGGGGCCATTTTTTACACGTAGATCGATGCTCCGGCCTTGTCCGTAGCCATTGCAACGTATCGCTCGGATCACATAGCGCCAGAATTCTGTGAGCATCCAGAGGATTCACAATGGCAATTGTTTCACGTGAAACATCGCGCAGAGAGTAGCCTAGGCTGGGCAGAAGCTTTGCGCTTCCAGGGCGTACAGCCGCGAGTGGAGAGATATTCACGTTGTTTCACGTGAAACGACTGATTACGACCGTTAGGCATGAAATCTCGGAGCTCGCAACTGACAACGCGAGCGTTCATCCACCTCCACGCGGGTTTAGCCAGCTCTAACTTGGCATCTAAATATTTGACGTGAACAACGCGAATGGCTTGAGATGCGCGCGAAGGTGCGATTTGCAAACTGAAAGCGTGTTCAATCGCGCCCAGAGGGCTAGCCTCCTCCCCTTGCCATCTTACTGTTTCACGTGAAACAATCGCCCTGTTCGCCGCGCCAAGGATGACGTTCAGGAGATGCCGGGCGGTACGTTGAATGGCGTGTTCACCGAGCTCCTCGTCTGCCGAAACCCCTGCAGATGTTCTGACTTCTCTCATTCACCGGTTTAAATGCGCCCGTCAACCCCTCTAAGTCGCACGGAGATGGTGATCAGTCGTTAGTCTGTAGATGGCGCTCCAATCGCCGGAAGCGACGGAAGCTGCTTGCAAGAGGTGAGAGGCTCGTGATAGGCTACTCAGCGTTTCCAGTAGATCTCTCGTCGGCTCCGCGGAGTGGTGATCTAGAGGTCCCACCGGTCCTCCGGGGCTCATCTATAAATCGTGCTAACTCCGCCGGGTGCCCTGTTGGAGGACGTACGGGTGCCTCCCCGCACTCAGATCAACTTTTAAACCGACTCTCACCACCGAAAGTGGCAAGAATACTCGCTATCGCAAACCAGAAGGGCGGGGTGGGCAAAACCACAACCGCGGTCAATCTCGCGGCGTCGCTTGCGCTGGCCGAGCAGAAAACTCTGCTCGTCGATGCCGACCCTCAGGGAAATGCCACAAGTGGCAGCGGCGCCTCGGCTGAACCCGGCAGCGATCGACCGACTACTTACGAGGTTCTCATCGGTCAGGACTCCGTGGATCAGGCCCTGGTTCGATCCGTCCACTTTCGCCATCTGGACATTCTACCCGCTACGCCAGATCTGGCAGGAGCAGAACTGGAACTCGTTGACGCAGATCGTAGGGCGTTCCGGATGAAGGACGCTCTCGCTCCGATCCGCGACCGTTACGACTACATTCTCATCGACTGTCCGCCATCGCTCGGTCTGCTCACGCTCAATATGCTAGTCGCGGCTGACGCGCTCCTGATTCCACTCCAGTGCGAATATTATGCACTCGAAGGTCTGTCTCAGCTTCTCGCCACTGTGAATCGTGTCAAGGAGTCCCTTAACGAAACTCTACAAGTGGAACGCGTACTGCTTACGATGTTCGATAATCGCCTGAACCTCGCTCGACAGGTCGCTGCAGACGCCCGAGAACACTTCGGCGACCGAGTATTCGAAACGGTCATTCCCCGCAACATCCGACTTGCAGAAGCTCCGAGTTTTGGAAAACCCATCGTCGTTTACGATGTTGCCTCTGTCGGCGCTCAGGCCTACATGGCCGTCGCTAACGAACTCATGCAACTCCATCCGGAACCCATATAGATGAGAACAGTTGGCTCCGCCATTGCACTGGCCCGAACACATACCGAAGCTACAATGCATAGCGAACCGCCGTTCCGCGCGAACGCCCTATCGCCTTTCGAACCCCCCTCGGAAGCACCGCTAGCACCACCACCGGAAGCACCACTAGAGCCGCCGCTGGAAGCACCACTAGAGCCGCCGCCAGAAGCACCACTAGAGCCGCCGCTGGAAGCACCACTAGAGCCGCCGCCAGAAGCACCACTAGAGCCACCGCCAGAAGCACCGCTAGCACCACCGCCAGAAGCACCGCTAGCACCACCGCCACAAGCACCGCTAGCACCACCGCCACAAGCATCGCTGGCAATTTCCTAAAGCTACAACCCCAACACCATGGCTGCACAAGAACCCACGCGACGATTAGGCCGAGGACTGGACGCATTGCTGGCGCGACGTGAGGAGGCGCCGGCAGAGAGCCTGTCGCAAGACTCCAAATCCCGCGCGAAGAGCTCGTCAGCGGTTTCGACTCCGTCGTCCTCTACTTCCTCGAGTTCGCGCACCAGCTCGACTTCGGATACAGGCCAGGACACCGGTTCAAGACTCCAGACCCTCAAGCTTGCAGCGATCGCTCCGAATCCGTACCAGCCCCGAAAATTCTTCAAAAGCGAAGAACTGGCCGACCTGAAGCTGAGTCTTGAAGCAAATGGACTGCTTCAGCCAATCACCGTGAGGCCCGTCGACAATGGCGTAGAAAAGGGGGCGTCGAGGTACGAACTGATCGCCGGTGAGAGGCGACTTCGAGCGGCCGATGAACTTGGCTGGACCGAAATTCCAGCTATTGTTCGGCCGACCACCGATCGAGCGGCGCTCACGCTTGCAATGGTTGAGAACCTGCAGCGATCGGATCTGGACGCGATGGAAGAAGCGGACGGTTACCACCGACTCATGGAAGAGTTTGCGCTATCACAGCAGGATGTCGCCGATGTGGTCGGAAAGAGCCGTTCTGCTGTCGCTAACGCCGTTCGGCTTCGCCAACTTCCAGCCGAGGTCCAGACACTGCTGAGGAACGGCACAATTACCGCCGGTCATGCTCGCGCTCTGCTGGGGTTGGACAAGCCTGAATCAATGATCAGCCTTGCGAAACAGATCAGTTCTCTGAACCTGTCGGTAAGAGATGTTGAGCGGAGGGTGCAGACCGGACAAATCGACACGCCTCGTCCCGCAGGGAAGATGGTGGCTAAGAGCGTCGAACAGTCCGACAAGCACACGTCGGCTGAGTCCCGAAGAATCCAGGAGCTACTGCGGAAGAAGCTGCAAACCGGAGTGACGATCAACCTCACTTCTGCTGACCAGGGCGACATCCGCATATCGTTTTTCTCCAATGAGGACCTCGAGCGGCTCCTGTCCATACTTGGCGTAAACCTTGAATTCTAGTTCATTTCACCCGACTTTTAACTACACTATCACAGCAGTTCAAAGACAGGATAGCCGAATAATGCCAGGATTCTTGATTAGGCTCCTACGTTCGAAGACGAGGTGGTCACCTTTCCCCTCCCTTATCCTAGCGGCTTTTGCGATCGGGGTGTCGGGGTGCACACCGGCCGATCGCACCGCCAATGATTCGACGACGGGCGGGAAACCGCAGTTCAGGATGGCGCTTATCACACCCGGACCCATCTCCGACAAATCCTGGAATGGCAGCGCCTATCAGGGTCTGCTCGCCGTGCGTGACTCGCTCGGCGCGTCCATCTCACACATCCAGACCAGCACGCCCGCAGAGTTCGAGGAAAACTTCCGGCAGTATGGCGCCCAAGGCTACGACCTGGTGATAGGACATGGTTTTGAATTTCATGATGCGGCCGCACGCGTTGCCTCGTCCTATCCGAAAACTGTTTTTGTCGTTACGTCGGGACGGATCGCCGGCCCCAATGTGGCGGGGATCAGCTTCGAGTTTGAGGAAGTCACCTACGAAGCCGGAATGATTGCGGCCGCTCTCAGCAAAAGCGGAGTGCTCGGCCTTATTGCCGGAACAGAATTCCCGCCGGTCAAGGCGAGTTTTATCGCGTTCGAGCGCGGTGCCAGGAAGATCAATCCGAACGTGCGCACGCTCGAGTCCTATATCGGCAACTGGGAAGATGTGAGCGCTGGAAAGGAACTGGCGCTCGCCCAGATCGCGCGAGGCGCGGATGTCATTTTTCAGAATGCGGACGCCGCGGGATTGGGCGTAATCCAGGCAGTCAAGGAGAAGAACGTTCTTGCGTTCGGCACTAATGCAAATCAGAACGACGTTGCACCCGACGTTATCGTCGGCAGTGTTGTCGTCGATCAGCCCAAAGCATTTTTGCTTATCGCACGCGAAGTTCAGAGTGGCACCTTCAAGGGCCGGGTCATTCAGCTGGGGCTCGCAGAAGACGTTGTGAGACTTGAGATGAACAGCAACCTGGCGAGTCGGATTCCGGCTGCAGTTAAAGCCAGCGTCGACTCCGTGAGCACTCTTCTGCGCGCAAACAATTTTCACGAGCTCGACGACGTTCTCGCCGGTGCAGACAGCGCCAAGTCTATTCCGGCACCTCGCAAACCCTAGTAGACATGTCAACGGATCTTTCAAGCATCGTGAGCGCACTCGACCTGGAACTACGGGTCGATGAGATGCCCGACTATCCGGGCGCGCTCAACGGGTTGCAGATGGAGAACAACGGCTCGGTGACACGAGTTGCCGTTGCGGTAGATGCTTCGCGGGATGCCATCGACGAAGCAGTTAGAATCGGCGCCGATCTCCTTGTCGTTCATCACGGACTTTTTTGGGCCGGTGCCCAGCAGGTTACCGGCAATGCATTTGCGAAATACCGATCGCTCATACTCAACAACGTTGCTGTATATGCATCACATCTTCCGCTGGACTTGCATCCACAGCTAGGAAACAACGCATTACTGGCGAAAGCGTTCGGGCTGGTGCCATCAGCGGGTTTTGCGCGCTTCAAGACTGTCGACATTGGTGTGATGGGAACGTCCGATGAATTGACGTCGACGCTCGTTTCTCGAGTGGGTGAATTCGTGAATCAATTTGGTGGTTCAGTTCGAACAAGTGTACCCGTCGCGGATCGTCGTACGAGACGATGGGCGATTTGCAGCGGCGGCGGTGCATCGAGTGAAACAATACGCGAAGCCCACGAGAAACGGATAGACACACTGATTGTTGGTGAAGGACCGCATCACACAACCGTTGAGGCTATGGAGCTGGACATCTGTGTCGTCTACGCCGGACACTACGCAACTGAAACACTCGGCGTGCAGAAAATCGGTGAGTTCATTCTGAACCGGTTTGGCATCCCGTGGACATTTATGAATCTGCCAACTGGATCATGACCAACTTGGCTAATGACCAAAACAGGTCATGACCGAGGTTGAAGGCGCGCCGCTGCTTTCGCTGGAAAGCATCTCGCGCCGGTTTGGAAACACAGTTGCACTTGACAGCGCGTCGATGCTGCTGCGATCGGGCACAGTCCACGCGCTCCTGGGTGAAAATGGCGCGGGTAAGACAACGCTCATGCGGATTGCGTTCGGAATGCTCAAACCGGATGGTGGCGCTATCCGCCTTCGCGGAAAGCCGGTTTCATTTCGCGTCCCCGGCGATGCTCTCGAGAATGGTATCGGCATGGTGCATCAGCATTTCTCGCTCGTACCGACCATGACCGTTGCGGAGAATGTGGCGCTGGGATGGCGAGGCGCACACCGATCCACCGCGACGCGAAAGTCCCGCTTGCGATCGATGCTATTTGACCCGGCAAGTGCGGCAGCGCGGGTGCATGAAATCGCGCAACGAGCAGGGTTGAGTATCGACCCTCATTCGCGTGTCGACAGTCTTTCGGTAGCTGCGCAACAACGTTGTGAAATCATCAAGGCGCTCGCTCGGGATGTTGACATTCTCATCCTCGACGAGCCTACAGCGGTCCTTGCACCAGCAGAGTCGGCGGAGCTGTTGAATTGGGTACGCCGTCGTGCCGACGCGGGCTTTGCGGTAGTTCTCATATCCCACAAATTGCGGGATGCGCTTGCGGTTGCCGATGATGTGACGGTACTGAGAAACGGAAGTTCTGTTTATTCCGCGCGAGCAACAGAGACCTCCGAGCGTGATCTGCTCAACGCCATGCTCGGCGCTACCACTGCGCGGACGCCGTTGTTGCCAGCAGTGGAGGCTGTCGCATCGAACGTGGAGACAACGTTGACATCGAGAGCGGCGTCCAACGTCGTGCCAAGTACGCCGTCGACTGTTTCGTTGAGCACGCGGTCAACCGAGAATCACATCAACCGTCGCGCAATAATCACGCTACGAAACGTCTCGTTGAGAGACGCTCGCGGTGTAGAACGGGTGCGCGGCGCCAATCTCACTGTCAACGCTCAGGAAATTGTCGGCATCGCCGCAGTCGAGGGTGCCGGACAACGAGAGCTGATGCGTTTGCTCGCGAGGCGAGTCGTGGCCGATTCAGGCGACGCGACGATTAATGGAAGCGTTGGTTGGATTCCGGAAGATCGCGTGCGCGAGGCAATGCTGAGCGACTCGCCCCTCTTCGAGAATACAGCATTGCGCGGCGCTAGCTCGTTGCACGGTCGAGTGGCGTGGAACGAAATGCGGGTTCGAACGAGGGAGATGATTCGCGCTTTCGATGTGCGCGCACCGAGTGTGGACACCTTGTCGCGCACACTCTCCGGCGGAAACCAGCAGAAGTTTGTTCTGGCCCGCGAGTTCGCCGACGAGCCAACAGTGGTGATTGCAGAAAACCCTACGCGCGGTCTGGATGTGAATTCGAGGGTGGCCGTACACGGAGAATTGCGCAAGGCTCGCGCACGTAATGCCGCGATTGTGATTTACTCCAGTGATCTGGACGAACTCCTGGAGCTGTGCGATCGCGTTTACGCTATGCATGCGGGACGATTAACCGAGACCGCCTTCGACAGGGCAATGATCGGCCGGGCGATGCTCGGCGTGTATGGCGCGATGGACGGTACATCTTCAACATAGACGAGATCGGCTTGCGACCCAGTGCAATGAGATTCGTGGCGTCAACGCTCTTTCGCGTGCTGGTGATGGCGGTGATTGCTATTGGCGTGCTTGCACTTCTATTGGCGGTGATGGGATATGATGCACCGCTTGCACTGAAAGCCCTCGCAAATGGTGCGCTCGGTTCGTCATACGCAGTTTTGTCTGCAACCTCAGTGCGAGCAATTCCGCTCGCCATAGCCGGTTTGTCAGTTGCGATTGCGTTTCGCGCGGGCATCCTCAACATCGGCGCAGAAGGTCAGCTCCTCACGGGTGCGACTGCTGCTGCAGCGGTCGCACTTGCAGCTACGTCTTCAGACACAGCTCTTGCCAACGCATCGCTGTCTGGTGTCGCAGCTACGATCACCATGATGCTCTGTGCCGGCGCACTTGCTGGCGCAGGGTGGGCGGGCATTGCCGCATTTCTTCGACAGCGCTACGGGGTCATGGAGGTTATCAGCACGATCATGCTCAACTTTCTTGCGCTGTACCTGGTTGGGTATCTCGTGCGTGGTCCGCTTCAGGAACCGTCATTGATCAATCCGCAGTCGGCATCACTTCCGGTTGCGTATCATCTTCCATCACTCGTATCGGGGACGCGACTGCACTGGGGCGCGGTGATTGCTGTCGCGATGTCAGCCGCCGCGTGGTGGTGGCTGCGTTCGACAGCAAGCGGCTTTCGCCTGCGCGTGATTGGTGAGAATCCCGTTGCCGCAGAAAGTGCCGGGCGTATCAATGTTACCAGGACTGCCACCGGCGCATTTCTCATTAGCGGCGCAATTGCCGGCGTGGCTGGCGCGGTGGAATACACCGGCGTCACGTACGCCATCTACGACAACTTTTCGCCGGGCTACGGTTACACTGCAATTGCTGTGGCGCTTCTTGCACGTCTCCACCCCATAGCAGTGCTGGCAACGGCTCTTCTATTTGGTGCGCTGGAGGCTGGCGGAAGCGCGATGCAACGTGACGCGAGTGTTCCGAGAGTAATCGTCTCCGTTGTCGAGGCAACTTTCATACTGTTGGTGCTTGCAGCCGAACGCTGGCGTGCACCGCGTCTGCAAACTCATGAGCCTCCAACGACACCGTCTTCCGGCTTGAAACCATCGTCCACGGGTGCACCGAAGTAATGCTGTCTGCACTCGACTCCACATCGGCTTTTCTGGAAGCAAGCGTTCGCTTTGCTACACCGCTTGCGTTTGCAGCGCTTGGTGAATGCGTCAGCGAACGTGCGGGTGTAATCAATATTGGTCTTGAAGGGTCGATCATTGCGGGCGCATTAGGCGCAACGATTGGTGCCGGTGCGTTCGGCCCCACGGCTGGGTTCCTGGTTGGAGCAATTTCCGGTGTCTTGATTGCATTAGTGTTTGTCGTGTTCGCGGTTTGGATCAGAGCCGACCAGATCATCACCGGCACCGCGATAACATTGCTTGCGCTTGGACTCACTGGCGCGCTTTACAGCAGTCAATACGGCGCCGTCGGCGTCGCCCTGACCACTCCCACCGTTGGCGTCGCAAAAATTCCGCTGCTTTCGGACATACCGTTTATCGGACGCGCGTTTTTTGCTCAGCCTGCAGTCACCTATGCGCTCTACTTTATAGCGCCGGCTGTTGCGTGGTGGATGGCGCGAACGCAGGCGGGCCTGGCGTTGAGAGCAGTTGGCGAGCAACCCGAAGCAGCAACCACCGCCGGCATCAGGCCACGTGTTGTGCAAACATGGGCGGTGCTGTTTGCCGGTGGCATGGCGGGTATTGCAGGTGCGATACTTGTACTCGCACAGGCAGGCACCTTTGTCGAAGGAATGTCTGCGGGGCGTGGCTTTATCGCCATCGCCGTAGTGATTCTGGGACGATGGAAACCAATTGGTGTTGCGGCTGCTGCGCTGCTATTCGGCGCCGCGCGTTCGCTCGACACGCTCTTTCAGGCGATGGGCTGGAGTGATGTTCCCTACCAGCTGTTTCTTTCAATTCCCTACCTGCTTACACTCATCGTTCTTGCAATCGCAAGCTCACGACTAAGCGCACCCGCCGCGCTGGGACGACAAAACATTACGTTGCGGTAGCTCACTACCCGACGACGGCCGGTAACTCATTACCCGACGACGGCCGGTAGCTCATTACCCGACCGCGGCATACGCTCGAGGTACATGGGTAGCTGAGTACAAAACGACGGCATGCAGTCAAACCGCAAGCCGTCGTTTTCAATTATCCTGGCTACTTCGCCACTCCGCTACCGCACCCAACCTCAAATCAGAAGCGATAGATCGCCGCTGCTCCAGTCTTGGTAGGCATCCGACTGCTGGGTACTATCACGACTTCACCCGCCATCTTGAGCGTGAACTCGGCGAGATCGTCGAGCAGGTCGTCCGTATGAGCATCGGCGATGTCGCCGTGCATCAGACTACCGGTATTTCGATCAATGCGACCTGGTACCATCCGTTCGTCTTCGACGAGCAGAACCCGCACCCGTCCATTGAGCACGGCCATGGCGATTTCCCCGAGATTTTCCG
>JBBSTN010000036.1:0-16119 GCA_038235845.1 Gemmatimonadales bacterium
ACTTTGCGGGTAACGAGCATGCTACCGCAGCTCGATACGCGGAAAGGTTGGAAAGCGCGGTGCGCGCTGGTGGTGTTGATGTTGCCGCCTTTATTGCGGAACCAATTGTGGGGTGCGGTGGACAAGTGCCACTGGCGAGGAATTATCTCGAGACGGTGTATTCGTTTATTAGAATGCAGGGTGGTGTTTGTATCAGCGACGAAGTCCAAACGGGCTTTGGCCGCCTCGGCAGCTATTTCTGGGGGTTCGAAATGCACGGTGTTGTTCCGGACATCGTTGTCCTGGGCAAGCCAATGGGAAACGGACATCCGATCGCTGCAGTGGTTACCACGGGCGAGATTGCCAAGTCGTTTGAAACCGGGATGGAGTTCTTCAGCTCATTTGGCGGTAATCCGGTGTCTTGCTCTATCGGTATGGCCGTCCTCGACGTACTCGACGATGAGCGGCTGCCCGAAAATGCGATGAACGTGGGACGATATCTCTTGAACGGGCTCGAGGAGTTGGTGAAAGATTTTGAAGTGTGTGGAAACGCGCGCGGTGAGGGCCTGTTTCTCGGACTCGATCTCGTTCATGATCGGGAAAGCAGGAAGCCATATACAAGTCTGGCCGCACAAGTAAAGAATCACCTCAGAGATAGCGGTGTCCTTGTTGGCACCGATGGCCCATTCGACAACGTGCTCAAAATCAAGCCACCCATCTGCTTCACTCGCGCAAACGCAGACGAGTTGACGGACGGAATTCGTCAGGCACTGCTCTCGATCGCACATGGATCCTGACATTCAGCCGGGTGCGTTTAAATCGAGCTCAACGATCCCGGTGCATCTTGCAGATTGGGTGCTTCCGCCTGCCTGGTCCTGGGGTGCAGACGGATTGTTTCACGAGCACCGCCATTATCAGGAAGTGATTGACGCGCTCGGACGTTCGTTGTCCCTCGTCACTGCGCCCAACCCCGAGCATGGCGAGTGGTTGCACAACGAGGCGCGCGCGCTTGCGCATCGCAATCATCCGTCGATACCCACGACCTATCATTACTGGGCGTCCTACAGCGAGAGCCGAAGAGGACCGGGCTATCTCCGCAGGTGGATCAGCGGTGAGACAGTGCGCTCGCGAATCGTACGGCGTGGTACCGCAGACATTCCATCTGCGTTGCAGGTGCTGCGCGAAGCGGGAAGCACCCTTGCTTATCTACACGATACAGGCAAGGCACACGGCGGGTTGTCGTCTAATTCCGTCTGGCTCACGCCAGGTGGACGTTTGTGGTTGCTCGGTTGGGAGTGGACACTTCCTGCGGAGCAGATTCCAGCGGGCTATGCTCCAAACGTTGATGGGAGCCCACCGCCGGAGTGGGAGCCTCACGAATGGCAGCCAACAACCGCAAGCGATCAATGGCAGCTGGCCGCGATGTTGTTTCTGATGCTTACGGGAGAGAATCCGCGTCAGTCGGATACTCCGTCGATTGGTTTGCTTCGACCGGATTGCCCTCTATCGTTGTCAACGGTTCTTGAGCGCGCACTCCTTCCCGACCCTGAAAATCGTTTCCCTTCCATATCGGCGCTGCTTCGCGACATCGACCGACACGTTGCCGTTCGTCCCCGTCTGATTGGGCCGGAGGGTAAGGAAATACCCACGATGCATGAATCGTCGGAGTCGCGACTTAGACGCGCTACAGCCGATGATTACGAAATTCTCTCACCACTCGGACGCGGAATGTTTGGAAGCGTCTGGCGTGCACGCGATCTTTCGTTGTCCCGGGAGGTCGCGATCAAAGTGCTTCACCGTCACGTATCGGAAGACGACATAGCGGTTGCACGCTTTCGTCGGGAAGCGCGATTGGCAGCAGGCTTGATTCACCCGTCGATTGTTCCGATCTACGACAGCGACAGCAGGGGTGACGTCGTGTGGTACACCATGGAGCTGGCGGAAGGCGGATCGGTGGCGAGTCTCATTGCCCGCACGGGCCCTCGGCCATTTCAGGAGATCGATCAGCAGATCGAGAACTTGCTCGAGGCGCTGGTGGCAGCCCACGCAACCGGGATCATTCATCGTGATCTGAAACCTGAAAACATTCTCATCGACCGATACCGTCGATGGAGAATTGCCGATTTTGGAATTGCCTACGCACTAGGCGACGAAAAGATGGGTACCTCCGGCACTCCATCCTTTGCTGCGCCAGAGCAGCTGCTGGGGGAAGTGCAGGGGCCGGCAACGGATTGTTACGCACTGGCGAGCATCGTCTTCTTTGTGCTTACCGGCGGCGCTCCGTTTGGTGAAGGCAAAACAGAAACGATTCTTGGCCGACAAATAGCCGGAGACATTGTGGAGATACCTCCCGATGCTCTCTTTACTGACGAACTGCGTGATTGGCTGGCAAAGGGCCTCGCAACTGACGTCGACAAGCGATTTGCCGATGCGGGCGACATGCTTGTGGAGTGGAAGCTGGTGGTGCGCTCCATGCGACTGGCATTTGATCAGCGGCCATGGTGGCGACGACTGCTCGAAGGGCCGTCGCCAGAGGAAGAAGTCAGCGTGCGACGCGCACCGTCTTCTGATTGGTAAACTCGCGAAAGCCGAGTTCTCCCAGCTCCCGGCCGACACCGGATTGTTTTACTCCACCAAAGGGATATCGCGGGTCGGACGCAACCATATCGTTCACGAAAACCATCCCCGCATCCAGCGACGCCACGCACCTGTCGGCATCGACCATATTTTCAGTCCAGACACTTGCGCCCAATCCGAACGGTGTATCGTTTGCGCGCGAAATTGCCTCGTTCACGTTTGAAACGCGGAATACCGACGCCACCGGGCCGAACAGCTCTTCGCGTGCAGCGGGAGCGCTATCCGGAATATCAACTAGCACGGTTGGCGGATAGAAGTTTCCGACCGAGTCGGTGATTTCTCCGCCAACTATTGCACGCGCTCCTGCGTCGACTGACTTTTGAACCTGCGCTGCGAGATCATCACGTACTCTGCTTGTTGCTATCGGACCAACATCAGTTTCTTCGTTTTGTGGATCGCCAACGGTAAGCGATTGCATGCCCTTGGCGAAGAGCTCGATGAATTCATCATAGACTGAATCGCAAACGATGAACCGCTTTGCAGCAATACATGATTGTCCCGAATTGACGGTGCGAGCTGATACGGCAGTCTTTGCCGCCTTTTTGATATTTGCATCGGGCAGAACCAGGAATGGATCGCTACCTCCCAGCTCTAGCACGACCTTCTTGAGATTAGCGCCCGCAACTTCTGCAACTGCGCGCCCAGCACGATCGCTACCTGTAAGCGTGACGCCGACGATTCTATCGTCGGCGATCATTTCGGCGATGGCTTCGTGTTCGATGAACGCTGTAAAAACCGGCGCGGCAGGCGCATCGTTCTCATTCTCGGCTTCGCGGCTCGCCTCGCGCATGCACTCCTCCAGCAACTGCGCCCCACCTGCTACCGAGGCCGCTGGCTTGAGCAACACGCCGTTACCGGCGTGCAGCGCAGGGACGATGAATCGCAGCGCCTGCCAGTACGGAAAGTTCCAGGGCATGACAGCCAAAACGACCCCGAGGGGGTCGTAGCGGACCTTTACCAACGCTGTCTCGTCGTCGAGAAGTACGTTGTCCGCCAATGCACGGAGCGCGAGTTCCGGAGCCAGATCGCACAGCAACGCGCATTTGTCCACTTCGCTGCGAGCAGCTTTGATTGGCTTACCCATCTCCTGCGTAAGCAACGACGCGAGCGCCTCCTTGTGTTTGCGTAGCGCGCGCGCCAAAGCGCGCGTAAACGCTGCTCTCTGCTCCTGACTCGAACTCCGCCAGATGCGCTGCTTCTCGTCCACCTTCGCCAGAAGAGCTTCGCGCTCCGTGGCGTTTAGAGTAGCCACCTCATGTATGAATTCGCCCGTGGTTGGATTTGTAACTGTGAAAGTCATTTCAGTCTGTACCTAGTAGCATACGTGTTGCTATCGCACGGTAACGGTCCTGCGAGCGAACATCAGGCTTGATGAGCGAAACCACAAAACCCGTGGCAAACGATAGCGGAATGGAAACCAGCGCCGGATTCCTGAGCGGAAAGAGCGCAGAGCTGTGGTGAAGCAAGTCGATCTGAACGGCAGGCGAAAGCCAGATCAGAATGAGCGTTGAGAGCGTTCCGATTACCATGCTCGCTGCAGCACCTGCCGTGCTCGTTCGAGACCAGAATACGCTCAACACGAGCGCCGGAAAGTTTCCACTCGCTGCAATTGCAAATGCCAGACCAACCATGAATGCTACATTCTGACCCTTGAAGGCAATGCCGAGGGCGATGGCCACCACTGCAAGCGCAATGGTCGACATTCGCGCAACCTTGAGCTCCTCACCCGGCTTGGGTTCGCCCTTGCGTACCACACTGGCCCATACGTCGTGCGAGATGGCAGCAGCGCCCGACAGAGCGAGGCCTGCGACCACCGCGAGAATGGTTGCAAACGCGACTGCTGCGATGAAACCGAGGAACGGTCTACCGCCCAGCAACTCGGCGAGCATGGGAGCCGCCATGTTTCCGCCGCTGTCGATTGCTTTGATCGCGTCGGGCGTAACCAGAACCATCGCTCCAAAGCCAAGAATGAACGTCATCAGGTAGAAGAGTCCGATGAGACCGGTGGCAACGAAAACAGACTTTCGTGCCGCCTTCGCGTCCGGCACTGTATAGAAGCGCATGAGAATGTGGGGCAACCCGGCCGTGCCAAACATGAGCGCCAAGCCGAGCGAGATTGCGTCGAGCGGATTGCTGATAAGTTTGCCGGGTGCGAGCACCCCATCTCCATACTTCTCGGCGGCCGCGGCAAAGAGTTCGCGCGGGTCGAAGCTGAACCGCGAAAGTACCAGAAACGCCAGCGCGGCTGCGCCACCCAACAACAACACCGCCTTCACGATTTGTACCCATGTTGTGGCGAGCATCCCGCCAAAGAGTACGTATGCCATCATGACAACTCCCACAACGACGATCGCTATTTCATACTGAATTCCGAATAGCAGATGAACAAGTGAGCCAGCGCCAACCATCTGCGCAATCAGATAAAATGCGATGGTCGCGAGCGTGCCGGATGCTGCGGCAATTCGCACAGGCATCGGATCGAGCCGTGCGGCGACCACATCGGCGAAAGTGTAGCGCCCCAGATTCCTCAATGGTTCTGCGATGAGGAAGAGCACGATCGGCCATCCCACCAGCCATCCGGTGCTGTAAATGAGCCCGTCGAATCCACTTGTCGAAACCAGCCCGGCAATTCCAAGAAACGAGGCCGCGCTCATGTAATCACCCGCCAAAGCGAATCCGTTCTGCCCCGCGGTAAGCGAGCGGCCAGCAACATAGAATTGATCCGTGGTGCTCGTCTTGCGAGCGGCCCACCACGTTATCCCCATGGTAAGGGTCATGAATATTGCAAAAAACGCGATCGAAACGTTGTCGGGTTTCATGATGGCCGCTCCTCTGACTTTGAGGTGGCCGACGTAGCTATGGACGACGTCGCGGATGCAATGCTGTCGGCTACGTGCGCCTCACGCCATCGCTCTCGGAGCACCGCGAGTGCGGGGTCGTAAACACGATTCGCCCAGCTTACGTAGACGTAGG
The DNA here is from genome assembly GCA_038235845.1 of Gemmatimonadales bacterium. Lineage (GTDB taxonomy): Bacteria > Gemmatimonadota > Gemmatimonadetes > Gemmatimonadales > Gemmatimonadaceae > Gemmatimonas. The sequence continues at coordinate 5,590 of JBBSTN010000036.1, forward strand.
TGAGCAGCCACGCGATGAGAATCACGATTGCCCCCAGCGCTATGCCCAGCGTCAGTCCTCTCTGGATCTGCGTGGCGAGCAGCCCGGGGTTGTACGCGACAGTGAGTATGAAGCCGAAATACACCACCACCATCGCAGCGGTGAGTATCGCAGCAACCCGCGAGCGACGGCTGGCGAGTTCGCGAGTGGATGCAACGAGTGCACGCCGATCTTCGCTGGGGTCGCGATCGGACAGCAAGTCCGGCGAACCGGTGGGGGAATTAATATTCATGGCGCGGCAAGGTACGCTTCGCGTCCACTCTCGCAAGTACCCAATGCTGGGCACCGCCGCTTTCACCCGTTGCCGGGCACCGCGGCTTCCAGGCGATTTGCCTTACCTTAATGGTTTGTGATCGGATGAAGACTTCTCTCTCGCTCCTCTTCGCATTCAGTAGCAGGCGACCGGACATACTCAAAACGCTTCTTCACGATCTGAGGCCGTGACAAATCGAATGGGCATTGCTCTCGCGAGCCTGATATCATGTCTGGTCGCGCTTTACCTGCATCTCTGGAAGCTTGGCCTCACGGGATCGCTTGCCTGCAGCGGAACTCTGGGTTGCGAATATGTGCAGGGCAGCCGGTTCGGCTGGTTTATGGGAGTAGACGTAGCACTGATCGGCACTGTGGGTTATGCCGCTCTTTTTTTAGTTGCGGTCGCAGGGACGTTACCATCGTTCGAGAACGAGCAGTGGCCGAACACATTGATGCAAACCCTCATCTGGCCAGCGGTGCTCTTCACCCTTCGACTAAAATACGGTGAATTCATCGTTCTAAAGGGATTCTGTCCCTGGTGTCTCGTCTCGGCGGTGGCGATCACGATCTGTGCGCTTTTGGTCGTGCTCGATCGCCGAAGGCTGGCGCGCCTCAGGGCGTTTCCTGTTCTCCCACCATAACAGCAAACCAACGTTGCAGCTCCTGCCGACCCGGATATCCGGGCATAGTGCGTACAACACGGCCGTTACGGTCGACAGCTACGAAAGTCGGCGTGCCCGGGTATCGGAACGTGAGAAACACCTTTCCCGAACTGCTTGCGGGCCCGACAAGCCGAGCTCCCGTGATTTTTTCGCGTCCCACCATTGGGATTCCCACTTCCGCGCCTTCGAGCGTCAAAACCGTAAGTCTAGGCACAGCCCGTCCCCCCGACATTTCGCCGATGTCGGCAAACGCTTGCTTGCACCAGCTGCAAGTACGGGAACTGATCATCACGATCGTCGGCTCGCCATCAACAACCAGCGGTGCAATCGAGCCATCGAGTGTCAGAACGCTCGCGGCGCCGGTTGCAGCTCCAACCAGAGGAGCAGACGCAGGCGCGGTGTCGCTGCCAGACACCAGCTCGCCTCGCCCACCCTGCAAACCATCGGCGGAGCGGGCCGAGCTGTTATTGGAAGCGTCGCGATATCTGCCAACGGCGATGGCCGTCGCGAGCACTGCGACAACGACCAAAAGCTGAAGGATCGGAACGCGCTCTCGTGGCCGCTCTTGCGTGGAGCGGTCGTCATTGGACAGGGGTGGACGCATGTCGGAAGATGACATATCCAAAGATGACACTTTGCCCACCGCGTTGAAACAATCTCGCAAACTGGGTGAACTCGACGTTCGGCAATATCTTGGCGATCCGGAGCTCAAGCAGCAGTTCGTGACTCCGATGTTCGACATCATCGCCCCTCGCTACGACCGGTTCACTCGACTGTTCTCGCTCGGCATGGACAGGGGTTGGAAACTTGAACTTGAGACGGCGGTGCTCAAGGCGGTTCGACACCGCGCGCGTGAGTGGGCTGGGCACGGGGTCGCCACGCAGGATGGCAGCTTTACCAATTTCCTCGACCTCGCCTGCGGCACGGGCGACATTGCAATCGCGCTGGCACGCGCCGTTCCTGATGCGCGGATGACGGGACTCGATGCGTCAGCGCGAATGATCGAGCTGGCTAATAAACGAATTGCCTCGAGTTCGTCGGACGAGGATGTGGCTGCGAGGGTGGAAATGATCACCGGCGACATGAGCGCACTCCAATTTCTCGATGCGTCGATGGACGTGGTGACGGCTGGGTATGGACTGCGGAATGTTCCACAACCCGGTGTCGCCGTGCGAGAGATTGCGAGAGTGCTTCGACCGGGCGGAATACTGGTCACACTCGACTTCTATCGACCGGAATCCACGATCTGGCGAAAGCTTCTGCTCGGCTACCTGTCAGCAGCGGGAAACGCAGTGGGATGGTGGTGGCATCGCGATCCAATTGTCTACGGGTACATCGCGCATTCTATCGACACCTTTATGAGCTGGCAGGCGTTTCGACGACTGTTGGAGCAAGAGGGTTTCGATGTTGAGAGTGTCACGCGACATCTGGCGGGTGGTATTGCACTGCACCAGGCCAGGAAGCGTTGATCAGCGCGTCGAGATTACTGCGCGCAGAGTGATGTTGCAACGATCCAGTCTTCATCCATCCACCAGGCCGTATTTACCTCGACAGATCCGCCTGAAAGCTCGGGTAGCAACAGGGTGACGCTGGCGGTTCCTTCGCTTTGCGCGTGGGATGACAGCTCTCCAGGTTGCGATTGAGTGCGAACATCGAGCTGGACTTCGGTGAATCTGACATGTCTGTTCACGAGCGGGTCGATGGATTTGTAGACCGCCTCCTTCAATGCGAAGTGCAGCAAAACATACTCGCGTAATGCGCGCTCGTGCCAAGCGCGGGCGCCGGAGGTGTTTCCTGAATGGTCCGCCTTCTCCGCGCAGAACTGGTCGAGCTGTTCAAGTTCGTGAGCGGTGAGAATACGGCGCGCGAGTGCGCCCGTCGCGGTTTCGGCGTTGCGAGGGTCCCCTTCGATGGGGCGATGTTCGAGGTCTATTCCCAAGTGGTTGTCGCGAAACGGTGCGACAATCGCGATTGCTCTCGTTGGTTTGTGACTTATCGAGCCAGAAACGCCTGCAGGTAAGAGCGGTCCGCCGCGCGCTGTTCTCAGCAATGGCTCACCTGCCAGCGCCGGATCGACGGCATGCAATGCCGCGCGCAGGGCCATTCGGCCCGCTATAAACGGCGCCCTTCGCGCTGTGCTCAGGCTGCGCGCCAGCTCCGCCTCCGCGTGTGGCAGCCGTTCGACTGCGTCGGATGCGACCCGGACAGTAATCGTCGCGATCACGCCATCCGGGATCGACTCAGGGGCCGCCATCACCGCCGGGCTATCGTTGCTCATCATTATCCATCTTCAAATCTTTACCACGTCTCCAGTTTGAGCCATGCGCTCAACGTCGTAGGTTGAACCGCTGCCACCTCTCGCACGCAACGAGCCAAGCCACAAATATTCATGCCAGCTGTGCACGATGACTACACCTGAAACTACATCTGACAGTTCGTCGCCAAAAATGCCTGAGCGCGCCATGAAAGCGGCATGGTACACTGTGGCGGTCCTGACAATTGCCAACGTGTCGGGATTTGTCGACAGGCAGATCCTTTCCGCGCTGGTCGAGCCAATCAAGCGGGATCTCGGCGTATCCGATACCCAGGTGAGCCTGCTCATGGGGCTCAGCTTCGCCGTTTTCTATTCGGTGCTCGGATTGCCGATCGGTCGCCTTGTCGACAGCGGATCCCGAAGGCTGGTTGTGGCTGGGGGGGCGGCTCTGTGGAGTGTGTTCACGATGCTCTCCGGGTTCGCCAGGACGTTTGGTGGCCTGTTCGCCGCGCGAGTCGGAGTTGGGGTAGGGGAAGCGACACTGCAGCCCGCGGCAATATCGCTCATCGGCGATTCGTTTCCCCGGAAACAGCTTGGTACGGCGATGAGCGTATTCATGGTCGGAACGTTTTTTGGCTCCGGAATAGCTTACGCACTTGGCGCGTACGTCGTCGGGCAGTTCGATCGGCCAGGATTCATCACTATCCCGCTCGTCGGTCAGATTCATCCCTGGCAGATGGTATTCTTTGTTGTCGGCGCACCTGGTCTGCTCGTTGCGCTGCTCGCGCTCACCATTCGTGAACCTGCGAGAAACTCATCCGTCGAGGCCGCTCCGGGTTCAATGTCAGGAGCTGTGCCGTTGGCTCAGCTGATGGTGTACTTTCGCACCAACGCCAGAACGATTTCCGCTCTGTCACTCGGTTTTGCATTTTCGGCGTCCGTCAATTACGGCATTGCAGCTTGGATGGTCACCTTCTTCGTCCGAACCCACGGGTGGACGATCCCGCAGGCTGGCGCCCTGCAAGGTTTGCTTACTGCGACAGTTGGTGTAGTCGGGAGCCTCGCCGGCGGACGTCTTACCGACTGGTGGGCGAGGAATGGCAGAGAAGACGCACCAATTCTTGTTGGAATGGTTGGAGCCGCTGGTATGCTGGTAACTGCTACACTCTACCCGATCGTCAGCTCTGCAACTGTCGCGGTTGCATTGCTCATTCCCGTAAATTTTTTTGCAGCATTGCCATGGGGTGCTGCCGGTGCTGCAATCGCGGAAGCAATGCCTTCGAGGATGCGTGGACAGGGTAGCGCCGTCTATCAGCTTGTCGTGAACCTGGTCTCGGGGGTACTCGGTCCTACATCGGTTGCAATTCTCACCGATCAGGTATTTGGAGACCCATCCTATCTGCGGTGGTCACTGGCTGTATGCGCGGTTGTTGGAATGACAATCACCATACTGTTGCTGCAATGGGGCAGGTCGGCATTTGTGAAGACGGCGGAGATGGCACGTTTACATCCGTGAACTGTCTTCGCGGTTCATAACCACGTTTCCGGCGAGGATTCCGGCCGCCAGCGAAATCCCGATAATCGCAACACGGAATGCAGCTGCAATACCAACTTCTGTTTCCGCACCTAGCATCGATGTGACACTGCGGAATCCAATGCTTCCCGGCACCAGAATGAGTAGTCCCGGCACGATCGTTATCATCGGCGAACGACGGAGATACTTTCCGAGCAGATTGCTACCTGCGCTGACAACAAACGCGCCAAGAAACGCGCCGAGTTCCTCTCCGGTTGCGTTGCCGGCGATGCGCGACACGGTGTATGCCACAGAGCAGGCGATTATGATCAGGCCCGCATCGCGCTTGTCAGCCTTGAGCAGAACCGTAAACGCCAGCGGTGCAATTAGCAGCGCAAGCCATTCTGCCCAACCCGGTAGCACAGGCCCGACAAGGGGCGCGTGTTGGACGAGGTCAATCGCGTCGCGCAGGAATAGTCCGATGGAGGTGCCGAGTTTCGCGCCCAGAGCCAGGCCAAACGCCAGCCCGAGGAATACGACAAGCGCGCCACTGAGTCGTGCAGTCCCCGAGGCGAGATGACGGGAAGACAACTCGGTGAGTGCGACGGTGAAGGTTAGGCCGGGCAGCAGAACGATCAGACCCGCGAGCGAAGTCAGGTAGCCGGCACCGGAGTGCGTCGAAACATCTATCGCCAGTGCGATGGTTGTAACGATGAAGGCGGCGAGTGCTTCCCGAACATTTGTGAATGCCCTGTATCGAATGCAAAACAGATCGACTCCGGCAGTCATTAGCCCGAGGATCGACGCAACCAGCACTTCACCTGTTCGAAGCTGGAGGAAGGATGCCACCGAGGCCGAGGCAAGCACATACGCCGAGACGACAAGCCATGTGGGCCAACGCGGCGGTTCCGATTTGAGGGCGTTGAGGCGTTTGAGTCCCTCCGACGCGCTTAGTTCGTCATCGAGAAGGGCACGTGTAATGTCCGCAACGCGGGAGAGATGCCCGAGATTGGGTGCGCCGGGATCAACTCGCAGCAGGTGCACCCTCTGATCGATCGATGTACCGAATCCAACCATGATACTGGTGGGAGTCGAGAAGAACTCGGCCTGAAGCCCAAGTCGTTCCGCGACCGCGATGAGCATCGTTTCGAGGCGGTGTGCGGGCGTTCCATACGCGTGGAGCGCCCTCGCAAGCTCGAGGATAAAGCGCAGGGAAGTCTGTTCGGTTGTCGACGGAGTTAATTCCACGAGCACAGCGTATCGGCGGTGCGTGTGCGGCGCAACGGCCTGCAGTTACTATACAGTGGAGAAAGTGAACTCCCGCCCCTCTCTAACTCTTCCCATCAGGACGACATAAAGGATGCCAGTCAGCGCGCAATCAGGAATGAAATTCCGAACGATCACCAGAATGTTCACCGCCGCTCTGGTGAGGCCCTTTTTTACTTCAAAACGATTTTTGCTATGGCCGTTGCTGATTGTTGCAACGACGGGTGCCGCCTGCGGAGATAGCGGCAGTGCATCGACGGCCCCATCTGTTCCGGCAGGAGAAACGTTTGCTTCATCTCTTGGCGTGAACATCGCTGCGATGACGAAAAGGAGCGACAACCTGTATATCCAGGATCTGGCGGTCGGTTCTGGAGCCGAAGCGGTGGTGGGTAGGCAAGTCAGGGTCACTTATACTGGCTGGCTGACCAACGCCAACAAGTTCGATTCGAATGTTGGCGGCACGCCAATCTCATTTCAGCTTGGTCGCGGTGAGGTTATCGCCGGCTGGGACCAGGGGCTCGTGGGAATGAAGGTTGGTGGAAAACGTCGGATAGTAATCGGTTCGGATCTGGCATACGGCCGGGACGGTCGCGGGTCGATTCCGCCAAACGCCACGCTCGTGTTCGATGTTGAGTTGGTGAGCGTGCAATAAATGTTTATTATGCGCGCACGATTCGGAATGCGAAGAAGGCTTTCGGTGACATCATTGCGCGCGACGATGTTTGCGCTGATGGCAGGGCTCACTTCGGTTAATTCAACCGCGAAAGCACAATCACCCCGTTACGACCTGCTGATAACAAACGGCACTGTCGTCGACGGAACGGGGGAGCCCGGTCGTCGAGCTGATGTGGCAATTGTTGGTGACAGGATTGTAGTTATTTCCGCGTCGTCGCTAAGTCCGCAGGATGCAAGACGCGTCATTGATGCGTCGGGTCGAATTGTTTCGCCCGGGTTTATCGACCTGCATGCGCATCTCGACCCGTTGCTTGATTTGCCGCTCGCCGAGAGTGCACTGCGACAAGGTGTAACATTGGCAGTTGGCGGCCCAGATGGTGGTTCGCCACTGCCGCTGGCCCCATACCTCGATTCCGTTCGCGCAGCAAGAATTGGAATCAATGTTGCTTTTCTCGTGGGTCACAACGATGTGCGTGAGGCAGTTATGGGTATGAGTGATGGGCTACCAACGTCAACTCAGCTCAACAGAATGAAGCAGCTTGTGGCCAGGGGAATGCACGATGGGGCTTTCGGGCTTTCCACCGGACTCCTGTATCTCCCAGGCGCTTATTCAACGGTGGACGAGATCGTGGAGCTCGCAAAAGTTGCTTCCGACTCGGGCGGCATTTACACGTCGCACCTCAGAAAAGAAGGAATCGGTCTGCTGGAAGGCGTCGGGGAGGCGCTCGAGATTGGTCGACGAGCTCAGATTCCGGTAGTGCTTACACATCACAAGGCAGTAGGACAGCAGATGTGGGGGCAGAGCGTGAAGACGCTTGCCATGGTGGACAGTGCCCGCAATGCGGGCACCGATGTGATGATCGATCAATATCCCTACACCGCGACGCACACAGGTATCGGAGTGCTGGTTCCGTCATGGGCGATGGTGGGCGGAAACACTGAATTCGAGCGCAGGCTTTCAGATACAACTCTACGGGACAGCATTGTGCGCGGAATCGTCGACAACATTATCAACGACAGGGGCGGTGGAGACCTTGCGCGAGTTCAGTTTTCACGGGTGACGTGGGACAAGTCACTGGAAGGGAAAACGCTCGCCGACTGGGCAGCCCGCAAAGACCTCAGCCCCACACCCGAGAATGGTGCATTGCTGGTGCTCGAAGCAATGAAGAACGGCGGCGCGAATGCGATCTATCATGTGCTCGATGAAGGGGATGTAAAGCGCATAATGCTCCATCCGCAAACGATGATCGCTTCCGACGGCAGGCTGTCACAGCCCGGGGATGGGCATCCCCATCCGCGAGCGTATGGGACTTTCCCACGCGTACTGGGCGTTTATGTACGGGAGCAGAAGCTTATGCCGCTTGAAGTTGCTGTGCGCAAAATGACGGAGATGCCTGCAAAACGGCTGGGGCTAACCGATCGTGGTGTCTTGCGAGAAGGTGGCATTGCCGATGTCGTGATTTTCGATCCAGCGACGGTGAAGGACAACTCGACCTTCGCGGCGCCGCATCAGTATCCCACAGGAATCGAAACTGTGATTGTGAACGGTGTCGTTGCTGTCTTGCAAAGCAAGCCGACAGGCGCGCGCGCTGGTCGGGTACTTACCAGGAATTCCGCGCCGGGTGTGCGAAGGCGGGGTGGAAGCGATACCCGAAGCGAGATGCAACGCGATCTGCGACGCGATATGAAAAGCGATACCGAAATCACAACAAAACCCGAATCTAAAACCAGAACTAGTAGCCGAAACTGAATCAAGCGAAATCTCGGTATGTCACCAGAAATAATGGAGAACAGTTATGTCCGATAAGAAGATCATTGCAGTTGTGGGGGCTACCGGTGCGCAAGGCGGGTCCTTGTGCAGAGCGATACTCGATGACAGCAATAGTGAGTATGCCTGTCGGGCAATCACGCGTGATCCGAACAAGGACAGCGCGCGGGCGTTAGCCGACAAAGGCGCAGAAGTTGTGCAGGCCGATCTCGACGATATGGATAGCCTGACACATGCGTTCACCGACGTGTACGGCGCATACTGTGTTACGAATTTCTGGGAGCACTTCTCCGCCGAAAAAGAAAAAGAGCAGGCACGGAACATGGCCGACGCGGCGCGCGCAATTGGCATGAATCACGTTATCTGGTCGACGCTCGAGGACACTCGCAAGTTCATGGCGGCAGACGATACGCGTATGCCAATGCTTCAAGACAATTATCGTGTCCCCCATTTTGATGCCAAGGCCGAAGCCAACTCATATTTTGAGAACGTTCCAACGACCTTTCTCGTAACGTCTTTCTACTGGGATAATCTTTACTCGTTCGGCCTTGCCCCGAAAAAGGGCGACAATGGCAATTACAGTTGGACGTTTCCGATGGGTGAAGCCAAACTCGCAGGTATCGCCGCGGAAGACATTGGAAAAGCTGCCTATGGGTTGTTCAAGACCGGCCGGACCTATGTTGGGCGCACAGTCGCAATCGCTTCTGAGTTTCTCACCATCGAGGAGATGGGTCAGCAGATTTCCGAAGTGTTCGGCATTCCACCCATCGCGTACAACGCTGTCAGCGCGGATACCTACCGTACTTTCGATTTCCCGGGAGCTGACGAGATGGGAAACATGTTTCAGGTCTATCGAGACTTTGAGAACAGCGTCACTCGGCTTCGCGACTCCAAACTTGCTCGCAAACTCAATCCTCAGATGTTGACGTTCCGCGACTTTCTTGAGAAGTACAAGGGTCAGATTCCCCTTTGATGTTCTCGCGCCGGTGCACAGCTTGACCGGCGCATGAAGTTTTATTAGTTTGGCTATAGCTATCAAAAAGTAGCCACACATGGTGGAGAGGAACCACAATGACGATTAAGAAACGCGGGTCGAGTAAAGTGAGCGAGCCCGCGCCGGCGTCGCATCTCGAGTCTGCGCCGGTGGTGCAATTAGGCGCCGGCGCTTTCAAGGACACCTGCCTGCAACTTCTCGATCAGGTAAAAGCGCGCGAACTGGAAGTTATCGTGACCAAACATGGTCAGCCCGTAGCGCGTCTCGTTCCGCCCGATGCGGAGCTGCCGAGTGCGTTCGGATTTCTGCGTGGCACGATCATGATTGTTGGGGATATCGTCGAGCCAGATTTCGAATCCTGGGGCGACCTGGGGTGAAGTCGTCGAGCGTGTGGAGTGCGATAGATCTGGCAAACTTTGACGGGCCGATTCTTCTGGACACACACATCTGGATCTGGCACCTCGAAGGCAATTCATCGAGTGTGGCGCCGAGCGTCACGGCGCTGCTCGATCGCAGCGGAAAGAAGTCACGGATTTTTGTTTCTGACATCTCATTCTGGGAAGTCGGCGTGAAAGTCGCAAAGGGAAGGTTGACGTTGTCGTTCGAACCGGCGCTCTGGCTCAAGCGTGCCGAGAGGGCGCCTGGCATTCGTTTTCTGCCGCTCGATCGTGAAGCACTCTTACTCAGCACACGGTTGCCTGGCGCGATTCACAATGATCCGGCCGACCGTATGCTGATGGCCGCGGCGAAGCTCAATAACCTGCCGTTGGTGACGGCGGATGGCTTGATCGTTAAGTACGCGATGTCCCATCCTGGCGTCCCGGTAGTGGATGCGCGAGCCAAGCGAGGTGCGGCCGCTAGTGATGTCGTGCGCAGCTAATTCGCGCTGCTCATTCGCGTTGCTAATTCGCGCTGCTCATTCTGGTAAAGGTATGGTTAGGTTATCGTAGTTGACTCGGGCTCTCGCATTCTTATCAGGGATTAACCATGCGACTCGTTACGTTGTTCGCGATGCTTATTTCGCTTGGGTGCACAACGGCGACAGAACCGAACTCGGCGCGAAAGCTCGGAGCCATCGCAGGATATCAGAGTGGCGATCCACCTGTG
>JBBSTN010000037.1:0-15946 GCA_038235845.1 Gemmatimonadales bacterium
CATCGATCGCGGCTCTCGGGGCCGTTGTCCGATCGAATCGACATTCATATTCACGTCGATCGCGTCCCGACCGAGGCACTGTCGCAACACACTCCCGCCGAACGGTCCGCGCAGGTTCGGGAAAGAGTAATCGCTGCCCGCAACCGTCAGCGAAAACGATTTGCTCACACTTCGTCCGCCGTTCCTTCTACTCGCCTGCACGGTGTGTCCGGTGCGCAGGCGTCGTCCAACCGTCCACAGGTCCGAATCACAAACTCTTCAGCGCCGCCTCGCCTCGTTATCCCCGCCGCGCGACTAGACGCCGACGCTCGTACCATGCTTACCCGAGCCGCCGACCGGCTCGCACTTTCCGCCCGCGCTTATCATCGCGTTTTGCGGGTAGCACGAACTATTGCCGATCTCGACGACATGCCCGTGGTGACCCGCGAGCATCTTGGCGAGGCCCTCAGGTACCGACCGGTGATTGAGGGGGAACGCCGTGAGCTAACTTCCGTAAACGCGGGCTGACCGGGTAATGTGCATATTGCTTCGCATGGTACTCCTTTTCAGGGGCGCAAGCGGAAGGTTGCTCATTCCACTGCGCCGGGATGCGAGCTCGATGCGGCAGCGGAATTCTTTTCACCAGGCAGGACAGTAATGGGTTGCATCACACGCGTGGGTTGTCTGGCGGTAGTCGTTGCATCAGGTGCAGGCGCATGGTGGCTTTACGGCGATGATCTGCCGAATCAAATCGGAAAGCTCGCGGGTCGCGCAAAACAGGCGGTGGCCTCTGACGTGGCTCGTGCACCGGCGGCCGAGCCAAAAATTGTCTGGTCGTCGCTCAATGAGGCAACCGTTGGTGGCGCCGAATCGGTGGCGCGGCTAAGCACAAGCAAGGGGCCGCCGTACGTGACACTCGGTGCGGGTGATCTGGCCGGATTTCTCGCCACCGCGCTTGCGCGTGGCTTGCCCCGTTCATCCATTAATCCCGAGGTAGCGCTGGTCAAAGATCGTGTGCTTTTGCGCGCCGAGGTTAACACGAGCGACTTTGCGGGTAGCGGCGCGTTTGGGAGCGTTATCGGCGTAGCATTGAAAGGTCGTGACACTCTTCGTCTCGAAGGCACGATCGACGCGATAAGGCCCGGGCTTGCGCAGTATCGTGTTCGCCGCCTCGAAATCAAGGGGTTCGACGTTCCGCAACGCCTGATCCCATCGCTTGTTGGCACGATGAGAGGTCCCTTCATGGCGGATTCGCTAGCTGCCGAAGGCATTGCCATACCAATGCCCAAATTCGTGGCGGACGTCCGTGTGAGCAACGGCCGGGTAACGCTTTATCGCGCCACGCCCTGACCGGCACCACATCCCGCGATGCGGGTAGATTACGCCATGCTCACCCTTCCACAAACGTCATGAATCCGCGCCGTATTCTCGTCGTCGACGACGAACCCGGCATCCGACAAGCGCTTGGCCAACTGCTCGAATACGAAGGCTACGACGTTCGAACCGCTTCGGGCGGCGCCGAAGGGATGGTTCACTACGAGAAATTCCGTCCTCACCTCGTTTTTCTTGACGTGAAGATGGCCGGTATCGACGGGCTCGAAGTTCTCAAACGCATTCGTATTGCCGATCCGAATGCGACAGTTGTCATGATCAGTGGTCATGCAACTATCCAAACCGCTGTCGAAGCAACTCAGCTTGGCGCTTTCGACATCCTGGAGAAACCACTCGATACCGATCGCGTTCTCGTACTGCTCCGAAATGCCCTCGAGAAACGAACGCTCAGTGAAGAAAACGATCGATTGCGCGAAACCATCGAGTCGCGCTACGAAATTGTGGGGAAGAGCTACGGCATTCGGGCCCTGCTCGAGCGTATCGACAAAGTGGCCGCGACGCCGGCCCGGGTTCTGATTACGGGCGAAAACGGCACCGGAAAGGAGCTTGTCGCGCGTGCGCTCCATCGAGGGTCGAACCGGAGCAAGAAACCTTTCGTCGAGGTCAACTGCGCTGCCATTCCCTCCGAGCTGATTGAGAGCGAGCTTTTCGGGCATATGAAGGGCTCATTCACCGGCGCGGTCGCTGATCGGCCCGGTAAGTTCGAGCAGGCCGATGGCGGCACCCTGTTTCTCGACGAAATCGGTGACATGTCGCTTTCAGCCCAGGCAAAAGTTCTGCGCGTGCTTCAGGACGGTGTCGTAACAAGAATTGGAGGTACGAAGACGGTGCAGGTGGACGTCAGGGTACTCGCTGCGACCAACAAGGAGCTGGAAAACGAAATCTCGGAAGGTCGATTTCGCGAAGATCTGTATTATCGGCTTAATGTCGTACCCATCACAGTTCCTCCACTTCGCGAGCGCCGCGAGGACATCGAAAGTCTGGTTATTCACTTTCTGCAGCAATTCGCCGCGAGGGATGGTCTTCCTGCCCGTGGAATAACGGACGAAGCACTCGTTGCCCTCACGGCCCTCGATTGGGCTGGTAATGTGAAGGGAGCTTCGCAACACAGTCGAACGATTGGTGATTCTTGCGGGAGGTCCGACAATCAATGTCGCCGACGTCGAACGACTCGTTGGACGAAGAGCTGCTGAGCCGGCGGGGCTGGGCAATCTGGTGGATTGCGAAACATTCGAAGAGTTCAAGCAGGAAGCTGAGCGTTCCTTTCTGATTGCCAAGTTGCGCGCATTCGATTGGAATGTTTCGGAAACCGCGCGCGCGCTTGAGATGCCAAGATCCAATCTGTACAAGAAAATCGAGCGATACGGGCTGACGCGCGAAACTACTCCCGCGTAGCCCTCGTTCGTTTCGCCAACAACCGATCACAAAGTCAACTATGAGCGATCGAAACTGGGACGCTGAACTCTCCAAGATCGACAAGCAGCTCTCATCCATCTCGGACGAGCAGCTTGTCGCAGAGCAGCGAGCGGCCGCCTCACCGCCAGCGCCGAGTGCACGAGACAAGCGCGCAGTACCGATAGCGGGTGCAACCGCTCCAGCTGCTGGCACCGCATATTCGCCCACCATCGTCAAAACCAAGACTGGTGCAGGTGTCTGGGCTGGCTGGCTCAAAGTCACCATAGCCGTCGCTGCGGCGATAGGTCTCATGTTCTGGCCTTGGCCAGGACGTTGTGGTCTGCCGCTCATCGGCTTCACCGCCGCCACCGGTGCGGTCACCTTGCTGGGGTTGTGGAGCGCTGTCGGCACATGGCGTCATCGACTAGGACTCGCGCACGCGGCTTCTCTAGTCGTCGTTGTCTGGGGCCTGGTACTCGGCGCCCGCGAGGTGCTGCCGCGGGTTGGCTATGCTATACCGACTGTCGACCGTGGCGTCGGGTGGAACTGCACGGCAGCCGACTTCCCGGCGTCCGGCGTTCCGGTAAATCCGTCCACAACTCCGCCCGCCAGGCCGCCGCAGCTTTCGTTCACTGCGCCGACGCGGCAGCCGGGCGCGAATTCATGACGATACGATAGGTTGAAAGGATGACTACCACTTTCGAAAACTATATCGACGGCAAATGGGTTGAGCCATCGAGTGGCGAATACTTCGAGAACCGCAATCCAGCCGATGAGGATGATCTCATTGGTCGATTCCCGTCCTCCAATGCCGACGATGTGAATCGCGCCGTGCAAAGCGCGCAGCGTGGATTTGAAAAATGGAAACGAACGCCGCCACCGGCCCGCGGTGATGTTCTTCGTCGGGTGGGTGACATCATGTCGGAACGCAAGGAAGAGATTGCCGACCTGATGACGCGTGAGATGGGGAAGCCGCTTGCGGAGACACGCGGCGATGTGCAGGAAGGAATCGACACCGCATATTACGCAGCCACGGAGGGCCGGCGGCTTTTCGGCCACACGGTGCCCAGTGAATTGCGTAGCAAGTGGGCCATGACGATGCGCCGTCCAATCGGTGTTTGTGGACTGATTACGCCATTCAATTTTCCCCTCGCGAGTCCTACGTGGAAGGCCTTCCCCGCGCTGCTATGTGGCAACTCGGTTGTCCTCAAACCGGCAGAAGACGTCCCACAGACCGCGTCGGTGCTGGTTGAGATCCTGCTTTCGGCCGGATTACCACCTGAGGTTATCCAGCTGGTGCATGGCATGGGTGAGACGGTCGGAAAGGCGATCGTCGAGCATCCCGACGTTCCGGTCATATCGTTCACCGGATCAACCGAAACCGGCAGGAAGGTGGGTGAAACGTGCGGGCGAATGCACAAACGCCTTTCGCTCGAGATGGGAGGAAAGAACGCTCAGATCGTGCTGGACGATGCGAATCTTGATCTCGCGCTCGATGGCGTGCTCTGGGGAGCCTTTGGAACAACCGGTCAAAGATGCACGGCAACGAGCCGTCTCATCATCCAGGTTGGTGTGCACGATGAGTTGATCGAGCGACTGGTGGCGCGCACCCGCGAGCTAAGACTTGGCGATGGCCGCGCGCGTGACACTGACGTGGGCCCACTTATACACGCCGAATCCCGTGAGAAGGTGGAGCGCTATGTGGAGATCGGCAAAGCGCAGGGCTCCAGGCTTGAAGTGGGTGGGGAGCGCGCTACTGGCAAAGGACTCGACAAAGGCTTTTTCTTTTCCCCGACCATCTTCACCGATGTAAAAGCAGGGTCGCGACTGGAGCAGGAGGAAATCTTCGGCCCGGTACTTTCCGTCACACGCGTCGCTGACGTCGACGAAGCATTTGCTGTGAACAACGACGTTCGTTACGGGCTCTCGTCGTCCGTTTACACCTCGAGCGTCAACATCGCGTTTCGTGCGCTCGAGGAGCTCGATAACGGTATTACGTACATCAATGCGCCAACGATTGGTGCAGAAGCGCATCTGCCATTTGGTGGAGTGAAGCAGACTGGGAATGGTCATCGCGAGGGTGGAGCCGAAGTTTACGATTTCTATTCCGAGACCAAGGTGGGCTACATCGACTACTCGGGCGTTTTGCAGCGCGCGCAGATCGACAACTACTAGGCGTTGCCAAAGATTGTCGACGACGTCGCCGCCAATGGACCGACACGTTGCACGGGCAGGTGAGATGACGGAGCAGAACGGGACAATAGCAAGTCCGGATCGACGGGTTGCGATCGCCGACGACACCGCTCTGCGTGATGCTGCGCTGAGGGCAGCCAACAGCGGTCGCCGTGGCGCGCGGGGAGGACGATTGTCCTGGATCTGGGAGTGGGCAAAGATTTTTCCCGCTGCCGTCCTGTTGTTTCTGCTTTTAAGAGCGTTCCTGGTAGAAGCCTACAAGATTCCCTCGGGAAGCATGGAGCGAACACTGTTGGTGGGCGATTTCCTTATCGTCAACAAGCTCGTTTACGGTGCAGAAATTCCGTTCTCTGGAGCGCACCTTCCGGCGATCCGTGCGCCACGTCACGGTGATGTAATCGTTTTTGAGTGGCCAGTCGACCCAAGCAAGAATTTTGTGAAAAGACTGGTGGGGTTGCCTGGCGATACGGTGTCGATGCAAGCGGGGGTGCTCGTTCGGAATGGGACAGCACTAAACGAAGAGTACGTCGAACATACTCACCCCGATATCGATCCGTTGAACGAGGAGTTTCGTTGGCAGAAGAGCTATCTGGCAGAGGTCTCGACATACAGCCCGTCGTTAAACAATTGGGGGCCAATTGTCGTGCCGCCGCGTCACATGTTTGTGCTGGGCGACAACCGGGACAATTCTCTCGACTCGCGTTATTGGGGTTTCGTACCGGACAGCCTATTGCGCGGAACCCCTCTTTTTGTGTATTACAGCTTCACACCGGATTCCAGTTCGCCGGCGCCGTGGCTGACGCGCATTCGGTGGTCTCGAATGGGCAACGTTGTGAGATAGCGCACCGATTCGTGATGTTTGCGTGACGCGTTAAGCCCAGTAAATCGAATGCGTGTGAAATCGTGTTATAATGTTTCAGCTATTCTATTCCCTCCCAGGTTTTTCTCTCCTCGCGCCGGTTCCGTCGTCCAGCATTCCCCCGCCGGGTCGCCTTGAAAATGACAGTATTAACAGTCAAGAAAAGGACATCTTACGAAGAAGGCTCGCTTGATCTGTACTTGCGCGACATACGCGCATATCCGCTGATTTCGCGGGAGGAGGAGGCAGAGCTGGCGCGGCGTATTCATGTGAGTGATCAGGATGCACTCGACAAGCTTGTTCGCGCCAACCTTCGCTTTGTTGTGTCTGTCGCCAAGCGTTATCAGAACCAGGGAGTATCCCTCTCGGATCTCATAAATGAGGGCAACCTCGGCCTGATTCGCGCCGCAAACAAGTTCGATGGAACGAAGGGAATAAAGTTTATCTCCTACGCCGTGTGGTGGATCCGGCAGGCGATACTTCAAGCTCTTGCTGAACAGTCCCGCATCGTTCGCGTTCCTCTCAATCGCGCCGGTGCGCTGCACCGCATCGGTAAGAAAGCGAGCTCGTTACTTCAGGAACTTGGACGTGAGGCGACCAATGCGGAAATCGCCGAGGGAATGGACATCAGCGAGGAAGAAGTCGCGAAGACGATGTCGATTTTCCAGGTGCACCTCTCCCTCGACGCTCCGCTTGTTGCAGGTGAGGACAATCGCCTGAGCGACTATCTGGCTGATACTGTCAGCCGCACGCCTGACGAACATACTTTCGACAGGGCGCTCAACGAAGCAATCGAGGATTCTCTCGGAAGTCTCAAGGAACGCGAGGCGAAGATAATTCGGTTGTATTTCGGAATCGACGGTGCAGAGCCCATGACGCTCGAAGAAATCGGAGCCATGCTGGGCATAACGCGCGAGCGGGTGCGGCAGATCAAGGAGAAGGCGCTGTCGAGGCTCCGTCACGTTTCGCGCTCGAAGTCGCTTGAGAGTTTTCTCGGTTAAGTTTTGTTTCGACCGATTTCAACTTCGTCCATATTTTACACGCATCAAGAGCATGGCAACAACCAATTCGTTCGACGTAACCACGGGCGTCGATCTTCAGGAAGTAGACAACTCTGTGAACCAGGCGCAGAAGGAAATCGCGCAGCGTTTTGATTTCAAGGGAGCAACGGCTACCATCGAGTTCAATCGCGCAGATGGTGTGCTCATACTCGTCACGGACAGCGAGATGCGAATGGACGCGATGTTTGACGTTATCCAGAGCAAGCTCATCAAGCGCGGTGTTCCCGTTAAAAATCTCGACATGGGCGAAGTGAAGCCAGCAGGCGGTGACACCGTCCGGCGCGAGATCAAGCTCAAGATGGCTCTCGACACCGACACGGCGAAAAAGGTGGCTGCATACATCAAGGATGCGAAGCTGAAAAAGGTTCAGGCTTCGATTCAGGGTGAACAGGTGCGAGTCTCATCGCCTTCGAGAGATGACCTTCAGGAAGCCATCGCACTGCTTCGAAAGGGCGATTTTGAAGTGGAGCTTCAGTTCGGCAACTTCCGATAGGTCATTTGGTGGGGCATCTTTAGAGGATGCTCAAGATTGGTTTGGTCACCCTCGGGTGCGACAAGAACACGGTAGACTCCGAGCGGTATCTCGCTGATCTCGTGGCGCATGGCGCAGAAGCCGTTACTGATATGCGTGATGCCGAGGTAATTCTCGTCAACACGTGTGGCTTCATCGATGCCGCGAAGCAGGAATCGATCGACGCGATTCTCGAGGCGGCACGACTCAAGGAGCACGGTGCATGCAAGGCCGTTTTCGCGATCGGCTGCATGATCGAGCGGCATAAGAGCGAACTGCTCGAAGCGCTCCCGGAAGTAGACGTCTTTCTCGGCACATCCGAAACCGACCGCGTTGTTCCTGAACTCGTCGAACGAGGGTTGCTTGGTGGCTCGTTGGTTGAGCATCCCGGCGTTCGCATCTTCGCCGGTGATTCGCCGCACGTTCGATATCTGAAAGTGAGCGAAGGTTGTGATCACGGATGTGCATTCTGCGCCATTCCACTTATGCGCGGTCGACATCGCTCTTTCGCGCTGGCCGATCTGGTGCGCGAAGCGCAGCTGCTGGAAGTGCAGGGCGCGCGTGAACTCAATCTCGTCGCGCAGGATCTTGCGCACTACGGGCGCGATCGTCGCGAAGGTGTTGCATTGCCAGAGCTGCTCGAGACTCTGATCGCGGAAACATCGATTCCATGGATTCGTAATCTGTATCTTTACTCCGCCGGCATCTCGCCGCGGTTGCTGGAGACGATTGCTGCAAATCCGCGTATCGTACGCTATCTCGACACCCCCATGCAACATGGCTCTGACAGTGTGCTGGCGAGAATGCGACGACCCGAGAGACAACGGACGATACGTGAGCGGCTGTCAACCTATCGGGAAGTTGTGCCCGACCTGGCAGTGCGCACTACCGTGATTGTCGGGTTTCCGGGTGAAACCGATAGCGATTTTGAGATCCTCCTCGAGTTTCTCGAAGAGATGCAGTTCGATCGGGTCGGCTGTTTCACATATTCCCCGCAGGAAGGTACCCGAGCGTACGAGATCGCCGACGATGTACCCGATGGTCTTAAACAGGAGCGAAAGGAGCGAGTGGAGAATCTCCAACGGGCCATCACGTCTGAGCGATACGAGCGCTTCATTGGCGTAGAAACGACCGTTCTGGTCGACAAGAAAGGCGACATGCCGGGCACGGTGATATGCCGCGCTCCCTGGCAGGCCGACGACATCGATGGATTCACGTTCGTCAAAGCTGATTTCAACCCTGGTGCCATGATTGATGTGCGAGTCGACCAGGTCGTCGATGATTACGATTTCACAGCGAGTTTCTTACGCGAACGATTGGGAGCTGCAACGTCTACTGAGCAGGCTGCGATGAATCGCCGCTCATCCCGTACGTTGCCACTGATCGGCAGTAGTGCAGCGGACGCCGGCAAACTCCCGGAGAGTGAGAATGGTTATTCCACTTCTGTTGGTAGTTTTGGACGATGACCGACGCGCGAAAAATCGACAGTGACGCGCCGACTGAGGAATTGTCGGGTGAGGAGTCCGGGAGAATCATGGAAAAGGCGCGTAACCGCTTTCCGGGTGGCGTGAATTCGCCTGTGCGCGCATTTCGCGGAGTAGGTGGCGAGCCATTCGTGGCTGCCAGGGGCAGCGGCGCCAGAATCTGGGATGTCGACGGCAACGAGTACATCGACTATGTGCTTTCCTGGGGTCCGCTGGTACTCGGACACGCGCCAGCCCCGGTACTGGAGGCGCTCTCGCGCACGATGAGCAACGGCACGAGTTTCGGCATGCCCACTGGTCTCGAAGTAGAGCTGGCGGAGCTGATCACCTCGCGAATGCCACATGTTGAGATGATGCGGTTCACGTCGAGCGGCACGGAAGCCACCATGAGTCTCGCGCGGCTCGCGAGGGCCGCCACTGGGCGCGGCCATCTCCTCAAATTCGAGGGCTGCTATCACGGCCACAGCGATTCCTTTCTCGTCAAGGCTGGGTCGGGCGTTGCAACACTTGGTTTGCCCGACTCTCCTGGAGTGCCCTCCGAGCTCGCCAGACTTACGCTGACCTGCGCCTTCAACGATCTCGCAGCGGCCGAGAAAGTCGCGCGCGAGGTTCAGCTGGCGGCGATTTTCGTCGAGCCCATTGTCGGTAACAGCGGCTTCATCGAACCCGACAGCGATTTTCTTTCGGGTCTGAGAAGGATTGCTGACGAAACCGGTGCGCTACTCGTCTTTGACGAAGTGATGACAGGGTTTCGAATAGCATACGGTGGTGCCAGGGAGCGTTTCGACGTTATTCCAGATCTTACGGCGCTGGGCAAAGTGATTGGAGGTGGGCTTCCAGTCGCCGCGTATGGCGGACGCCGCGACATTATGGAGCAGATAGCTCCTTCAGGACCGGTTTATCAAGCGGGCACGCTTTCCGGCAATCCGCTGGCAATGGCTGCGGGCATTGCTACGCTCGGCCAGCTCACTCGAGAGGTTCACGACGAGATCACGTGGCAGACGTCGCGCCTAGTCGACGGTATGCAGGACATTGCCGATCGGCGTAGCGTGCCGTTTCGGGCAGCACATGCCGGGTCAATGTGGGGTTTCTTCTTTCGCGATGAAGTCGTGCACAACTTCGAGCAAGCTACAACCTCGGATGTGTCTCTATTCCGCCGGTTTTTTCATGCAGCTCGACGGAACGGCGTGTCTTTGGCGCCATCACCATTTGAAGCGGGCTTCATGTCGTCCGCTCACACGGCCGAGGTAATCGACGAGACGCTCGAAAGGCTGGATCATGCAATGGTCGACGCTTTGGGTGCGGGATAAAGTGTACGGCGTCCTTCTCGTGAGCGCACGGTGGATGTTGTCGGTTTTGGTACTGATTTCGGGAGGCCGTGCAACTGCTGTGGCCGTGAGTTCCACGCCAGATCCGAATACGGTGTCGGTCGCGGATGGAAAATCGGTGGATTCGGCAGTCTCGGGTTCGATGCAGGAAGGTCGACTGGCCGCACCCGATCGAATCGTCCGTGTGGCAATTGAAGGAGGGATCGCTTTCGCATCCGTTTCGGCGACCGGTCGCTTTACTGTGAGTGAATTGGCTGGAACCGCATTGCTGGTGCGCGGCGGCGGCGGCGAAGCATGGCGCGTCGAACAATCGAAGGGGCTGCTTCGTATCTCGGGCGCTGGTGGCGACGCTACGCCGTGGAGAAAGGGCCCGTTTGTTGTCCGCGTCGACGGAAGCCCTGGATTGGTTCAGTACAACGGGCGGCGCTATCGTGGCGAACTGTGGTTGACCGCAACTGATAGTGGTGTTCTCGTAGTCAACCGATTGCCCGTGGAAGATTATCTTCGTGGCGTAGTTCCGCTCGAGCTCGGCAGTCGGCAAGTTGCGGACAACGCCGCTCTGGAAGCGCAAACTATTGCCGCGCGGAGCTACACGTACACGCGTGTTCCTCGCGCGTCAGGCCGACTGGAGGTTGTGCCGGCTTCCGGATGGCACGTGGTGAATACCGTGATTAATCAGGTTTATGGCGGAGCCGACGTTGAACATTCGCTCGTCAACCACGCGGTTGACGCTACCGCCGGGTTGGTGCTTCGCTATAACGGCATCACCGTGGACGCTCCCTATTCCTCCTCATGTGGCGGACGAACCGCGACACCTCGGGATGCCTGGCTGGGTGGGCGTGAAACGCCCTATCTGCAATCGGTCGACGACACTGATCCCGGATCCGGAAAGCCGTACTGCGACATCTCGCCCCGCAACCACTGGGTGGAGGAGATGGACGAACCCGAGCTGCGGGCCGTTGTGACGCGAGCCGTCGCAGCAGCGGGCAGTCGGTCATCGGCGATCGGCACCATTCAGGAACTTCGAGTGTCGCAGCGCAGTCCGTCGGGTCGGATCGGGACATTCACAATCCGGACTGATCGCGGGGACGTGAGCGTTAGCGCCAACGAATTGCGCAGCGTATTCCGGAATTCGAGCAACGTGATTCTCCCGAGCACGAGTTTTTCGATAGACCGCGAATCGAGAGCCCGCGGGCATCTCACGGGTGTTACGTTGCGAGGGGCCGGAAACGGCCATGGTGTTGGCATGTGTCAGTGGGGCGCCATTGGACGGTCACGGGCGGGGCAGAACGCGACAACAATTCTGCGTCACTACTACCCCGGAACCACGGTGGGCTACGCAGACTGAAGCAGGCCAGCGTACTCGTGAAATAACGCTGCGACGTTGACCTTGCGGAGGCAGAATGAAGGACGGCGTACGCATCGCCGTAGTAGGCACAGGCGCTATAGCACAGCTCACGCATATTCCCATACTCTCACGCATGCGAGGTGCCTCACTCGTTGCGCTTTGTGATAACGACGCAGCCAAGGCGCGGGCGTTGGGCGATCGTTTTGGTGTGCCCGATGTATTCACAGACTTCGAAGAATTGCTCGATTCGGATGAACTCGACGCTGTTGTCATCGCCACACCCAATCATCTTCACGAACCTCATGTACTGAGCGCTTTGCGCGCAAAGCTGCATGTGCTTTGCGAACGTCCTCTTTCGCTTACCGCGCGAGGCGTCGAACGATGTATTGCAGCCGCGCAGAAAGTTGACCGCAGACTTGTAGTCGGGCATAACCTGCGCTTTCGATCTGATGTTCAGGCGCTCGATCAGTTTCTTCGCAACGCGGAACTCGGGCAGCTGACTTCGATTCGGGCAGGTGCGCTGCACATCAAGCGTGGGGTCGACGGTTGGCGAAATCGTCGCGCCGAGTCGGGTGGTGGTGTGTTTCTCGAACATGGATTTCCATTGCTCGATCTCGCTACGTGGCTTTCCGATTCACCATCGCCCGTGCGCGTATCCGCCTCGATGCGACGCGGGCGGGCGGCCAGTGCCGTCGAAGATGCGATGCAGGTGCTGCTGGAGTACGAGAACGGTTTGTCCGTTGCACTAGACGTAAGCTGGAACTATATCGGCGACGAAGATCGCTGGTGGTTTGAAGTGCATGCCACGAGAGGGTCGGCGCGACTGGCGCCGTTGCGGGTTACGAAAGAACTCAATGGACGCGCGGTGGATGTTTCGCCCTCCGGTGCGTCGGCGCGAGAGAGCCCGTTCCTTCAGAGCTATCGAGCAGAGATCGCACATTTTCTGGCAGTGATTCGTGGTGAGGCGCCATATGAGCCGCCCGTTGGACAGGTCATTGTGCACAAGACGCTTGAGGCGATTTACAAAGCAGCGGACGACGGCAAGGAGATTCGCTTCTGATGGGAGCAGTGGGGAGAACTCGCGTCGCTAAAGGGAGAGCAAAACTTATCTCGTACGCGCTCTATCTCTGTGCTGCAGGCGTCACGTTTGTACTCGCACCGTCGTCGAGCGCTTTTGATATGAACTCATCTAGCGTGACATCGCTCGGGGCACAGTCTGCGCCGAGTGCGCTCACGGCGCAGATTGGGCCTGAAGCGCCTGTCGTGTCACGGGCGCCAGTCGCGGCCAGGACGCCAACTGATGCGCCACCTGCTCCTGGTACGTCCGCGTTACTCGACAGCGCGCGCGCAATTCGGGGACAGACGCTGGTGGTATCGCTGATAACATATGGGCCAGGCGATGAAGTGTTCGAGCGATTCGGACACATTGCACTGGCAATTCGCGACACGTTGACCGGCCAGGATGTCGCATATAACTGGGGCATGTTCGATTTCAATCAGCCCAACTTTCTGGGACGTTTTCTTACCGGCGACACACGATACTGGATGGAAGGTTTTCCAACGGAACTGTTCAATGCAGTTTACGTTCGAAACAATCGGAGCATCCGGATACAAAAGCTCGATCTCACGCCGGTTGAGCGCGCGGCACTACTCGAGTATGTGACATGGAACGCGCGAGAAGAGAACCGATACTATCGCTACGATTACTATCGCGATAACTGTTCTACGCGAATTCGTGATGTATTGAACTGGGCGCTGCAGGGAACGCTCGAGCCACCCTTGAATATTGCGGGCATGGGGCGCACGTGGCGTGGAGAAACGGCGCGAATCACAGCGAGCAATCTCCCGGTCTATTCGGGAATCGAAATAGCGCTTGGAAGAGATGCCGATCGCTCGCTCACTCTCTGGGAGGAAGCGTTTCTTCCAGAGCGACTCGCAACGAGCCTTGCCACCGCTGTATTGCATGACACTGACGGCAGGAGGTACAGACTGGCGCGAACGGACACGGTGGTATTTGAGGCAAACCGTATTCCCATTCCCGGAGAGCCGCCTTCCCGGATGCTTTTCGCAACGCTTCTTGGACTGGCCATTGCCGGCCTCATTGCTGTTCTGGCAGATGCGACCGGACGTGTTTCACGCGTGTCACTCGCGCTTTTCGCCGGAGTCTGGTATTTCACGGGTGGCCTGCTTGGCACTCTCCTGCTGCTTGCCGGCACAATCACAAAACATGCGCCATACATGGGCGAGAATACAACACTGCTGCAGCTTCATCCACTGCTTCTTCTCGCCGCTTTCACGGTTCCGTTAAGCTTTGCCTATCGCACGCGAGGTCGGATTTCTGTGGGAGTAGTGGTGGTCATATCATTGTTGTCGCTCACGGGCTTGATACTTCAGTTCATTCCCGCTTTGCATCAGTCCAATGGTGTTGTTCTAGCCGTGACAATTCCGGTGCATCTTGCGCTTGCGGTAGCCGTGTGGCGGCTGGAGCCGCGTCGCGGCATGGGCGGAGCAGGGAGCTACGCCAGAACCGTACGACGTTCCCGATCGTGAAGTCGCAGACTGGTGAAAGCGCGTTGACATGTCGGACCAGACTGGAACATCACTGACATGTCTCAAAACGTCGCTATCGGTATAGACGTGGGCGGTACTTTCACCGATCTTGCCGCGATTTCCGCCGATGGGCAGGTGACGGCGGCAAAGGTGCTGAGCACGCCATCAGACCGGGCGCTCGGAGTTGTTTCAGTACTCGGCCAGGGAAATGTTGTAGCGTCGGATGTGGCGTTCATTGCGCACGGCACGACCGTAGTGACAAATCTGTTGCTGGAGCGCACCGGCGCCCGTGTGACACTTTGCGCTACCGCCGGCTTTACCGATTTGCTGGAGCTGCGCCGCCAGGATCGCGCGGCACTCTATGATCTTGCGAAACAACATGCGCCTCCACTTGTACATCGCAGCGACGTGGTCGGCGTTATGGAGCGAATAGGGCACGATTGCGTCCTCGTCGCGCTGAGCGCCGAAGTAATCGCGGAGACGGTCGAAAAAGTTCGCGAACTCCGGCCTGAAACAGTCGCAATCGCCTTTCTGCATTCGTACGCTAGGGCTGATCACGAAGTGGCGCTGCGGGATGCAATTGCGACTGCGCTTCCAAACGTCGACGTGATCTGTTCGCACGAAGTGCTGCCGGAGATCAGGGAGTACGAACGCACCGCCACGACGGTTGCGGAGGCGTACGCGAGGCCAGCAGTAAAAAAGTATCTGGATGAGCTGGGAAGTCGCTTGAAGCAACGTGACATGCCAATGCCCCGGGTACTGACCTCGGCGGGTGGTACCATGGCTGCCACCGACGCTGCCACGCACGCTGCCTCGCTGGCGCTATCGGGCCCCGCCGGTGGCGTCGCGGGCGCTGCTGCGTTCATTCGCGCATTGGGTCTGTCCCACGCACTCACTATTGATATTGGCGGAACCAGTGCTGATGTCGGATTGGTAATCGACGGCGACCCGCTTGTGGAGCGTGGTGGAGCTGTCGCCGGTGTTCCCATCGCTCTGCCACGCGTGATGGTCGAGGCGGTGGCTGCTGGTGGTGGCAGCATTGGCTGGCTAGATGAAGGCGGCGCGTTAAGGGCCGGGCCGGAGAGTGCAGGCGCGGTGCCGGGACCAGCCGCTTACGGCCGAGGTGGTGATCGTCCCACTGTGACTGATGCTCATGTAGTTCTGCGACACGTGGCCGAAGGCAGTTGGAGCGGTGGTGTGTCGATCAGTCGTGACCTGGCGGTAGCGGCCATGACACCGCTCTCCGCAGCGCTTGGTGTTTCGGTAGAGCGCGCAGCCGCTGGGTTGATTGCCACCGCGGATGCGACGATGGCGCGGGCTCTCCGGCGAATCTCAGTGGAGCGGGGAATCGATCCCCGAGGCGTGGCCCTCCTGGCCTTTGGTGGTGGCGGCCCGCTCCACTGCTGTGGCCTTGCGGAGCGCCTCGGCATGCGACGAATTGTTGTGCCTCCTCACGCGGGCGTCCTTAGTGCGGTGGGCCTGGCGCTCGCTCCGGAGCGACGCGAACGGCTTGCCAGTATGGTATCGCAGCTCGATGCGCTCGATGCCGACGCGCTTCGCGCGCTGTTGCAGTTGGAGGCCGAGCGTTTGCAGCTGCCCGGCGAAAAACGAGCGCAAACCCGCGCGCGATGGTGGCTGCGCGCCCGATACCAGGGGCAGGGTCACGAGCTGGACATCCCTGTACAGCCTGACGACGACGGGGCGACGATCAGCGCGCGATTCGTCGATACTCACCGCGCGCGTACTGGCTTTGTGCTTGAGCGCGGAGTCGAAAGTATCAGCTTGCGCACGGCGCTATTGGGCGAACCGTGGCCCACCACGTTCGCTCGACGCGCTGCTGAGTCTA
>JBBSTN010000038.1:0-15750 GCA_038235845.1 Gemmatimonadales bacterium
AACAACTACCGTTTTCTCCTGGCCCGCTTCGATGGGGAAGATTCGTGCTCTGAGCATTCCATTACCAATCCATTCCACCAGAGCAGGGTCGCGCTGCCGTCGAACAATGTCTTCGTAAATCCCGCGCGCCTTGTCAGCGCCCATCGTTTCGCCCGCTACCAGCTCACCATTGATCTGCAGCTTGAGATCGTTGAACGCTGCACCCGATGGAAGCGGAAATACATAGTCGGCTTCGGCGATTCTGCTTCCCGAATTCCGGAAAACTTCCGTAACTTCGTAGCTCAGTACGCGATCCGCGAGTGTCACGTTCGTAGCACTGAATATGCGACTCACCGATCCACTCATGATCCGGCCCTGAGCTGATATAGCTTCGGTCGGCAGCATGAAAATGGAAGCAGCGAGTGCGGTGCAACGGGCAAATCTGTCAAGTGTTCTCATCGTCCATTCCTGATGGGGTTCAGCGGGGAGACGTCAAGCCGCTGAATTCTTGCACACCTGGCTGTTGGCGAGGCACATTGGGTGCTTGCAGTTCTTGGGTTTTAACGCCGGGCAATCACCTTCAATCGAGCAAATGCTCCCTCTTATTGGAATTCTGATCGTGGTTGTCGGATTCGCGGTCAGGCTGAACCCCCTACTCGTTGTCACCGTTGCCGGGATTGCCACGGGAATCGCCAGCGGCAAACCTCCCCTCGAAGTGGTTGATGCGTTTGGGAAAGCGTTCATCGAGAGCCGCTACGTGGCGATTATCTGGCTTGTGGTGCCAGTGATTGGTCTGCTCGAGCGCTACGGTCTAAAGGAACGGGCGCGTGACGTGATCGGGCAGCTCAAGGTCGCCACCACGGGTCGCGTACTGCTCGCCTATCTCGCGGTTCGTCAGATCACCTCGGCGCTTGGACTCACATCGCTCGGTGGGCACGCGCAGATGGTTAGACCGTTATTGGCTCCGATGGCCGAGGGCGCGGCAGAAGTTCAGTATGGGGATCTTTCGCGAGAGACGCGGGAGTATATCCGTGCGCATGCTGCAGCCGTCGACAACGTCGGGTTGTTCTTTGGCGAGGACATATTCATAGCCATCGGCTCGATTCTGCTAATTCGCGGATTTCTGGAACAGAACGGAACGATCGTCGAACCTTCATCTCTCGCGTTCTGGGCAATCCCCACAGCACTTTGCGCATTTACGATTCACGGCACTCGTTTGCTGTTGCTCGATCGTAAAATTGTCAAGCGTATTGAACGTGAACGCAGCGGCGGCGAAAAGTCATGATCGGTCTTGAATTCATTTACCGATTGATGGGAGTGATGCTGCTGGGCATCGCGCTCGTCAATGCTCGAGATGCGTCGAGCTCTCACCGGTGGCGGAACGCCACATTCTGGGGCGTTTATGGTGTGACATTTCTGGTTGGTTCCTACCTCCCGGACCGCGTGAATGGATTGCTGGTGTTGGTGATGGTCGTGGTAGCGAGCGTCGGTATGGGTGGCGCTTCCGGCAGCGAAGACAGGACCAGAGACGAACGCGAATCCAACGCAAAGTTATGGGGGAATAAGCTGTTTGTACCCGTGCTTGTCGTGCCGGTCGGCACTCTCATCGGCACGTTTGCGCTCAAGGGTGTGTCGCTGTTTGGTGCGTCGCTGATTGATCCAAAGCAGGTCACACTGGTCTCGCTTGGACTCTCGACGCTCCTTGCATTAATCGTCGGCATGATCATGGTGCGTCCCCCACTTTCGGCGCCCATTGTCGAAGGGCGAAGGTTGATGGACTCGGTGGGTTGGGCGGCGGTGCTTCCGCAATCACTGGCAGCCCTGGGGGCAATCTTCGCAGCTGCAGGTGTTGGTACCGTCATCGCGAAACTCGCGGGGGATTATCTCCCACTCGGCAGCCCCTTTGCCGTAGTAGCGACATACGCGATTGGTATGGCGCTCTTCACGGTAATTATGGGTAATGCGTTTGCAGCGTTTCCTGTGATGACGGCCGGGATAGGGTTGCCGTTGATTGTCGGAAGATTTGGCGGAGATGTTATCGTCATGTCGGCCATCGGAATGCTTTCGGGCTTCTGCGGCACTCTGATGACACCAATGGCCGCAAACTTCAATATTGTCCCCGCCGCACTGCTTGAGCTGCGAGATCGCAATGGCGTAATCAAAGCACAGATTCCCACAGCGTTAATTCTTCTATCCGCCAACATTGTTCTCATGTATTATTTCGTTTTCCGGGTGAGATAATGTTGACGGGTGATCTAGCGGGGCGATTTGCATTGCTCGCGTTGTCTCATGTCAACCGCGAGTACCCGAACAAGCTTGATCATGTCATGCTGGGCGCCTCGGACGTACAGAGCCCTCGCTCCCTTCACCCAATCTTCTTTGGCAGCTTCGACTGGCATTCGTGTGTGCACGGTTACTGGCTGCTGGCGCGTGTGCTCCGACGCTTTCCCTCGACTGCTCAATCTGACGATATCAGAGCCTTGTTCGACGAGCGTTTTACGACAAAAAATGTCGCCATCGAACGTTCATACGCCTCGGATGCTGGCCGACGTGGATTCGAGCGCCCCTATGGCTGGGCGTGGCTGTTGATGCTTGCCGCGGAGCTTGAGAAGCTGGACACGACCGACGGGCATCGGTGGTCGCACGCCCTGCGTCCGCTGGCGTCACTGTTCTTGCACCGATTCGTCGAATTCCTACCGATTGCCACATATCCCGTCCGTGTTGGGACGCACTTCAACACCGCTTTCGCGGTCTCGCTGGCTCTCGAGTACGCGAATTCGTCTGCGTCGGCGTCCGCCACCTCCGCAGACGAAGCAGCCGCCATCGCCAGAACGGAAGTTGTGCGTCGGAGCGAGCTTCGCACTGTGTTGACGGAAAGTGCCAAGCGCTGGTATCTCGATGACAGAAATTGTCAGGCATGGGAGCCAGGCGGAGATGATTTTATGTCCTCGGCGCTCATGGAAGCGGAATGTATGCGCCGTGTGCTGCCCAAGGATCGCTTCGATCAGTGGTTTACGAATTTCCTGCCGTCTATATCGAAACGAGAGCCGGCAGCGCTTTTCGAACCGGTTATTGTGAGTGACCGAACCGACGGGAAGATCGCCCATCTCGATGGCCTGAATCTGAGCCGAGCATGGTGCTGGAGATTGCTCGGCTCAGCATTTGACGAATCTGATGCGCGACGGTCGATTGCTCTGGATGCCGCGTCCCGCCATTTGTCCGCCGGCATACCGCACGTTTCCGGCGACTATAGTGGCGAGCACTGGCTTGCGACGTTCGCAATGCTTGCACTCGATGACCATATCGACGACCATATCGACGATGGTAGCGCAGCAGAATCCACTCGAACCGGCTTGGCGGACGACTTCGGGAGAAACAGCTAGCGGGCTGACGTGCTTGTCTCATTCTGATCTTTTGCCGTTCTCTTGCCGTTCTTTGGCGAACGCGCGCGCTTAATGCAGCACTATCAAACTTCCCTGACCTTCGCCGTTGCCACACGAAACAGCACTGCTACTCACGCTGGGAACCGCCTTTGCCGCTGCTTTTGTATTCGGCTTTGCGGCAGCGCGCATAGGCTTGCCACCGTTGGTGGGTTATCTGATTGCGGGCATCCTTATTGGGCCACATTCACCAGGATTCGTCGCTGATGTAGCCCTCGCTCAGCAGCTTTCGGAAATTGGCGTAATCCTGTTGATGTTTGGCGTTGGCATCCACTTTTCGCCCGGCGACTTCGCCAAGGTAAAAAGTATTGCCCTGCCCGGCGCATTCCTGCAGATGCTGTTTGCCGCCTCACTTGGCATAGGCTTGGCAAGAATGTGGGAGTGGGCGTGGCCGGCTGCCATAGTGTTCGGGCTATCGCTAAGTGTCGCGAGTACCGTCGTAGTGCTCCGTGTACTTGAATCA
The DNA here is from genome assembly GCA_038235845.1 of Gemmatimonadales bacterium. Lineage (GTDB taxonomy): Bacteria > Gemmatimonadota > Gemmatimonadetes > Gemmatimonadales > Gemmatimonadaceae > Gemmatimonas. The sequence goes on from JBBSTN010000038.1 coordinate 3,883, forward strand.
CGCGGTATGCTCGACTCACTCGACGGACGCTTGGCGATTGGGTGGCTGGTGGTGGAAGACCTTGGCGTCATCGTAGCGCTCGTGCTATTGCCAATTCTGCTGGGTGTCGAGGCATCCGCAGGTGCCGGTCAGTCTTTAAAGCCGCTGGCGTTCATGGTGTCGTTAACGCTGTTGAAAGTTGCCGCATTCATCGTCCTCATGGGGGTTGTTGGACGACGTGCCGTGCCGTGGCTCCTTACCCATGTTGCAAAAAGTGGATCACGTGAACTGTTCACACTTGCAGTTCTCGCTGTTTCGCTGGGCGTGGCGGTAGGAGCCGCGGCGATTTTTGGAGTTTCGGTCGCACTCGGTGCATTCGTCGCCGGCGTGGTCATCAGCGAATCCGACCTGAGTCATCGTGCTGGTGCAGACGCGCTACCAATGCAGGATGCGTTCGCAGTGCTGTTTTTTGTATCGGTGGGAATGTTGATCGACCCGCTGATTTTGTGGACTCAGCCGTTGCGAGTTATCGCGACAGTTGCCGTTGTATGGATCGGGAATGCGCTGGCGGCCGCCATCCTCATGGTGCTCTTGCGACATCCCCTCCTCGCGTCGCTTCGACTTGGCGCGAGTCTCGGCCAGATCGGCGAGTTTTCGTTTATACTCGCGGGGATCGGAGTGTCGATGAGTGTGTTGCCGGAAGATGGCAGGAGTCTCATTCTCGCTGCGGCTCTGGTTACGATTACGCTCAACCCGTTGCTCTTCGCGGCAGCGGGTTGGATTGCCACGAGTATCTCCAGCCGTCCGGCGCTGGCCGATCGTCTCGAGCGGCAGCGAGCTCCACGCATGCTGGTGACAGATGTCCACGCTGCGATGCGCCCCGATCACGCGATTCTTGTTGGCTACGGTCGCGTAGGCCGGACGATTGGTGATGCGCTCCAGCGAGCGGGCATTCCATTTGTTGCGATCGAAAGCGAGCGACGGGTTGTCGAAGCGATGCGAACGCTTGGTGTGCCCACAATCTTCGGAGATGCCACCCGATCGGTGGTGTTCGAGCAGGCGCATCCGAAACGCGCAAAGGTGCTTATCCTCGCTACTCCAGACCCGTACCACTCTCGGCATATCGTCAGCATGGCGAGAGCAAGCAATCCGGAGATCAGTATCATAGTTCGCACGCATAGCGACGAAGAACATCAGTTGTTCGAGCGGCTTGGCGTCGACAAAGTATTATTTGGCGAACGCGAGCTTGCATTTGGAATGGCTTATCAGAGCTTGCGCTCGCTGGGATGCGACGACGATAGCGCAGACGACGTTATCAGCGGATTACGGGGCGGCGAGCGAATGGGTACACGGGAGTTCAGCACACTCATGCCGCCACCGACAAGGAAATAGCCCGCTAGACAAGCCCGTTACGCCTTCTGAACTCCTGATCGCCCGCGCGTCACAATCCACCGTGATGCAGTCTCGATCGGAGCACCCGGCCGAGACACGAAGGGAACGACGCGATAATCGGAAATCCACTGGCTTTCGTTCACAGTGCACGACACGTATCCGCGCTGTCTGTTGTGCCATTTTACATGTGGATTGTCGGCAATCGAGGCTCGAGCACCGGGCGAGAGAACTGCCGATCCGTCTCCGCCAGACGAGATGCTTGTGGCTACGAACTCGGCGGCAACCACAGGCTTTCCGGGTCGGGAGAAGTCACTGTGAATTTCGTTCACCCAGTTGGAGTGTATGTCTCCGGTAATAACGATTGTGCGATTGGGAGCAGCGTCGCCGATGGCCTTGAGCAGGCGATCGCGCGCGACGGGGTAGCCGCTCCATTGGTCCATCGAAGCAGTGGTGACGTCGTCCGGAGTACTATCGTACGGAGCCATCATCACCTGATTGGCCAGCACTTGCCATCTCGCTCTGGACGACCCGAGCCCGTTGACGAGCCAGCGTTCCTGACTGTCTCCCAGAAGAGTGCGCGACGGATTGGCCCAGTTACCACATGGCACCGCGCGGGTGCCGTCGCCACAGGCCTGATCGCTCCGATACTGTCGCGTGTCGAGCATCCAGAAGCGAGCCAGCGAACCCCAGTTGATTGTCCGTGTGATGGACAGGTCGGCCCATGACTTTGCTCGCGGTACACGAACGGGCTGGTTTTCCCACCAGGCCTGATACGCTGCGGCTCGTCGCAGTCGCATCTGTTCATCACTCTCCATCGTGTTTTCGCCAACTGTGCCGGCGTAGTTGTTGTCCACCTCGTGATCGCCCCACACAACCATCCATGGACAGCGCGCATGCGCGGCCTGGAGATTCTCGTCTCCCTTGTACTGAGCGTATCGGCGCCGATAGTCGTCAAGGTCCTGGATTTCCGGCCCGAAATGTTGACGTACCCGACCCGGCTCACCGCCATACTCGTAGAAGTAATCACCGAGGAAGGCGATCAGGTCGAGATCTTCCTTGGCCATGTGGCCAAGCGCGGTAAAGTATCCCTGCTCCCAGTGCTGCCGTTCCGCTTCCTTTGGCCACGACTTTGGAGAAGCTGTCGTCTTCAGAAACCTCCCAATTCACCACTGTGCGGATGCCGGCCATCCCGCCTTGCGGCTCCAGGGGTTCGGGAGCGAGGCGCGTCCAGATAATTGCCCCGTTTGGAGTCGGGTCACCCGATGCGACTCCAAGTGTGAAAGGGTCGTTTGCAAAACTGAGGCGACGGGTGACGCGCCAAGCGTTTGGTACGACGGCGCAAAGCGCTGCATATCGGGTGACATCAAGCAGGAAATCGCGACGATCCATCCTAGTAGGCTAAGCGATGACGGCGGCTAGTCCAGAGGCTGGCGAGTATTGAGACTGTCCCGTAACGCGCCGAGACGGAGCGGACCGGATCATGCAAAGAGCACTCACTCAAGGAGGCAGCAATGTCGAAGAAGAGGGGAGGTCGGTGGTTTGGAATTACTGCAACGCTTCTCGTGGGCGGACTGCTCATAGCTGAACGAAAGCGCGGGCTGAGAAGCAGGGGTAAAGGAGGGCCGCCGGTAAAACGGCTGCTCACCAACGTCGCCATCGCTGGAGTAACCGCTGCGGTGACGGAGCTGGCAATGTCGCCCGTCGTGGGGCCTGCATCGCGATATGTCGAGCGACGGCGAACCGGCCTCGTACAGCGTCTCCCGCTTTCGCCAGTAATGCGAACGACGATGGCGATTGTCCTCATGGACTACACTCTCTATTGGTGGCATGTCATCGAGCATCGCATTCCCTTGCTTTATCGCATGCATCAGGTGCATCACGCCGATCTCGAACTGGATGTATCCACCGCAGCGCGATTTCATTTCGCGGAGTTTCTTGCGTCAGTTCCCTGGCGCGCAGCGCAGGTACTGGTAATTGGCGTAACGCCGGGCGCGTTGTTGCTCTGGCAGCGGCTCACAATGTTGTCGGTGCTATTTCATCACTCCAACGTTCGATTGCCGTTATCGGTCGAGCGATGGGTGGCGAGGATTATCACGACCCCCCGTCTTCATGGAATCCATCATTCGGTCGTACGTGAAGAACAGGACTCGAACTGGTCGAGCGGGCTTACGCTTTGGGACCGGCTGCACGGTACTTACCGCGCCAACGTTCATCAGGATGATATCGATATCGGCATGCCGTTTTATCGCGACCCAGAGGATGTAACGCTGTTGCGGAGCATGGAAATGCCGTTGGAGACACTGCCGGAGTGGCGCCTTCCGGATGGTACAGTGCCGGAATCGCCGTTGAAAGCGGCGCCTCGCGGCCGACTTCTCGAATAGATTCAGAGGGGGAAGTTCTTCCTTACAACACCCATGTTTGCCACCTGCCTCCACTGTCACGGCGCGCTTGGTTCCAATCAGGAACTCGAAGCTTTTCCGGCAGGGAATGTGCTTGCCTTCGACTCTGCGAAAGGCCGGCCATGGGTGGTTTTCTCCCGGTGTAGCCGGGTGATCCTGCTCGGAAAAATCCTGGTTCATCTCAACGACGTTGATGGCAACGAGAAGCAGGTCCAGACCGCAGTCGACAAAATCGATTACTTCGGGAGTCCTAATAGGTTGATGGAAGGTGAACTCGCGGCACTGCTCGCTGAGTGGCGACAAGCCGAGAAGGTAGCTACAATCGCGGACGAACTTTTGATGCCGGCCAGAATACTTCGTCGACTCAAGGGAACTCATTCGACCGAAGCGGAATAAGTCCGCCGAGGTCTCTGTACTGCTGACCGGTTGGTATACACTGCATGACCGATTCTTCGAGTGAAGACGAAGTTGAAGACGACGAGAGCCCGACAGACTGCACTTTCGAAGAGAGGGCTGTCCAATCTATCGACGACGTTGCGCGTTTCGCCCGGTCACTCGCGCGCAACGACGACGATGCCGACGATCTGGTTCAGGAAACCTATTTGCGTGCCTTTCGGGGCCGTCACACCTGGCGAGAGGGTGCTGATATGCGTCGCTGGCTGTTCACGATTTGTAAGAATGTATTTCTGCGGTCGATGGAGCGAAAACGTGACGTTGTTTCGCTTGACGATGCAGGAGACGAGGCGATTGCTGCTGCCCGGCTTCACAATGAAATGGTGCAAGCCGGCGAGGCAGATCTGTTTGATCGCATCGATGTAGGGCCGGCAATCGTCAGTGCTATTCACGATTTGCCACCGGTGTACCGACCTGTTGTCGTGCTCGTTGACATGGAAGGTTATAACTACGAAGATGCAGCAGCTGCACTTGAAATTCCGGTGGGTACTGTTCGGTCACGACTTTTCCGAGCGCGTCGACAGTTGCAGGAAGCATTGCGTGAGCATGCGCGTGACGCGGGCTTCGGCGGTGCGAGACTCAATCTGGGAGGGAGCGCTTGATCGTGACCACAACAACGGAATCGACCCAAGGAACGATGCTCGACTGTCGCGCCACTGTTCGAAGGCTGTGGGATTATCTCGATCACGAGCTGACGCCGGCTGAAGTAAAGGAAGTCAACGAGCATCTCGCTCGGTGTGAACTCTGTCCGCCACATTTCGAGTTCGAGCGTGCTTTTCTTGCCGCTGTGCGCAAGGCGCGAGAGGAGCGCGGAGCGAGTGCTGCCGTTTGCGACCGGGTGCGCTACATACTTGGTCTCAGCGCAGCACCAACTAGCGATCAGAATCCACAACATGAGTGAGAGCGCAGCAGGTGCGAGTGTGCCACGCCATCATTGGATTGTGCGCGCAACGCACTGGGTATTTGCGTTTGCGTTTGTCGTCATGGTGGGTAGCGGTCTTCGCATTTTCAACGCGTATCCTGCTTTTCATCGCAAGGGTGCCGGCCCGTTTCCGCTGTGGCCATTTGAAGGAACGCCCGCTCCGTCGTGGCTCACCTTCGGCACATTCCTCGGCAATGCGCGAATGTGGCATTTTGCCATGATGTGGGTGCTTGTGGCCATGGGCCTCGTTTATGTCGGTTTCATCTATCTGCATGGCGAGTGGCGCGACCTGGTGCCACGTCGTGGCGATCCGCGCGATGCATGGGACATGATCAGGTTCTATCTGCATCGGCGGAAGAATCATCCGCATCAGGGCAAGCACAACGCCTTGCAGAAAGCAACGTACTTTCTGATGCCGATAGTTGGCGCCGTTATTGTGCTGACTGGAATTGCAATCTGGAAACCCGTGTCCGTCGGATGGCTGACGGGAATATTTGGCGGCTTCGTGTGGGCGCGCTGGTGGCACTTTCTGGCGATGATGATTTTGGTGGCTATGTCGGTCGTGCACGTTTTTATGGTGCTCACCGTCGACCCGTACAGCATTCGCGGCATGATTACCGGCGGATACAGTGAGAAGCTCTCTCCCGAAGCGCGTAACGCCCGCCCATTTGAGGGGCTGTTCAGAAATCTTGGTGGTCGCACGGGTCGCACGGGTCGCGATGAAGGAGAGCACTTGCATGTGGAGCATGCGCATGTCGCAAATGGTGTTGAACGCGAGGAGAAGTCATGAGCAATCGCCCAATCCGGCTTGCGTCGGATGCAATCGACAGGGCCGTCGACAGTCTGGAACGAAGGTTGGACGCCGATGTGGACAATAGGTTGGACGATCGTTTCGACAAGAGTTTTGATCGTCGTCGCTTTCTCACCCTCGGAACAGGTTCGTTAGCTGTTGCTCTGCTGAGCGCGTGCGGGTTGGCCGGGAATGACAAGGCTGAACGGGCGCTGGCGTATGTAAGCCGAAAGAACGAGACCGTGGAACGCTGGCTGCTTCGACACACCGCCATGAACCAGGGCTCGCCCGGAGCCGTGACAGCAGGAAATCAGTTTCCGTCGTACTTCATATCACCCACTGTACCGATGTGGGACAGCAGCGCAAGGGGCGAGTGGGAGCTGGAGGTTTCAGGGCTGGTAAAATCTCCGATGAGTCTCAATCTGCAGGCGCTGATGGCGCTGCCGCGAACCCAACATCGCGTCGATCATTTCTGCGTTGAGGGTTGGAACGCGGTGGCCAACTACACAGGCGTTCAAGTGAGCGAACTCGCTCGTCTGGCGGGCGCTCTTCCCACCGCCACTGTTGTCGATTTCCGCGGGTTTGACCAAGGCTATCATGAGAGCTGGGACCTTGAAAGCGCGACACATCCGCAGACGATCATCGTCTACGCCAAGGACGGAAAGACGCTACCGCCGGCTTACGGCGCCCCGGCGCGCGTACATTCGCCTGTAAAGCTTGGCTACAAGAACACGAAGTATCTCACCAAAGTGGTGTTCTTGGACGAACGTAACGGCGGATACTGGACTGACCGCGGCTACGAGTGGTACGGCGGGACGTGAGATCACGGTGAAGCGTTGCAGGTGCAGACTGTTCGCAGCTCAATCTGCACGGTGCGGCTAGCGGTTCGGTTTTGCCGCGGGATTAGTCGCGTCGGGAATCCAGTCGAAATACCCAATCATCATCTCCTCGAAAGTCTGCTCTCCAAATCTCACAGTTTTTGTCGGATCCGGATTAAACGGGTTGCTCTTCGAGTTATCGTACCACGCCGTTGCCACCAGCCGCATACCAGGCTCTACGTGCACCGGAGTCTTGAATGTATAAAACGTCTGCCAGTTGAAATCGTAGCGCGGAACGTCCAGCAACAACGTTCGTGAACTGTCGGGTTTGACGAGCTCTATCTTCCAGGCCTTGCCGCGAAGATGCGTATGCGGAAAGAGAGAGATGAGATTTCCCGACTGACGGAAAGTTGTCGATGCAACCACCTGATGATTGGGATCACCGGGCGGGATGGCAAAACGCACATTAAACGCGGATTTGCTTTCGACTTCCGCAAACTGTCCGTTCACCGCCGTACTGTCGTCAGCAAACCGTAGCGCAATGCGCGTACGATCGACCTGCTCGAGGCCATTGGGCTGATAGTGAATCTGGAGCTTCAGCCACGCGCCCTTCGGAAGTTTTTTCGCTGCTCCGACCGGGAATGAGGTGAACGGCGAACCTGGTGCAGTCGCGGCAAAGAACCCGTCGATACCGCCGCCCGCTACCGGATCACCCGGCTTCCGCGTCGGATCATTTGACGCTTTGCGACCCGGCTCTTCGAGAAACACGATCACATGGTGCACCACCTTGGGAGCAGTCGGCAGAATTTCCAGTGCACTTATCCATTTGTCGCTGTCGAAATTCGTTTTGATGTACGTGTACTTGTATTGAACTACGCCCTGCGCGGGGATTCGGAATGTATCCGGAATCTGCACAACAGCATCCGGTTGCCCCATGGCCCAGCCGGGCACATACGCTCGCTTTACAGGCGCTTCTGCGACCTTGCCTTGAGGAGCACCGGCCTTGACCCAGGCGAGCAAGTCGCTCAACTCCGCCTTTGACAAGCTTGCGTCGTTTGCCCACTCACCAACTTTGGGGTTGGCGTTCCACGGCGGCATGCGGCGCTCCGAAGTCATGAAGCTCACCACCGCGCGACGTTCGAACACCTGCGCATAGTTCTGCAACGGCATCGGCGCCTGACCGTTCATTCGGTGACAGCTTTCGCACTTCTGCTGAATGATTCGGCTGACACGGTTGTGATACGTGATCGGACGGGCGGCGCCCGGCGCATCAAGATCGGCGTCGTACATGCAGCCCGACGCATCCGTCATCGGTTCGGCGACAACCTTGTTGGCGATTACTGCGTGGAGAGCGTCGCGCATCCAGCTCTTGCTGACGGCGTCCTTGTGAAAGGTGATTCCGTACTGATCGTCGACCGCGCCGCGATAGCGCAGCGTACCGTTCGCGTCGATTACGAACGCTTCGGAGCTCGACCTGGCGCGCAGTGCACCAAGCAGTTTCTTGTCAGTGTCAAGAACCACGCGACCTTTAAGCCCGTATTTCGCAGCATTCGCACGCGCCTCGGCCGCGCCATGTGGAGTGGCGTCCACGTACACGAAGTTGAAACCTGTCGGCCCGTAGCTTTTCTCGAACTCGACCAAACGGGGCGCGTAGCGCTGGGATACCGGGCACTCTGCATCGCGAATGACAATTACGGTGCCTCGAGTGCCGCCAAGTGAGGACAGGTTGCCGGGCTTGCCGTCGATGTCGGTGAAGCGCACATCGGCGACACGTTCGCCGGGGCGATAACCAAAGGCGAAGTAGTGATTTGCCGCGGCTTTGGTGGAGTCGCCGCGGGCGGCCCTTCGCGCTGGTATCGGATGCTCAGCGAGTCGCGGCGGCGGCGGCGGGATAACCGGCTCGACGGGGCTGTTGGCGGTCGCGTTGGCCGCGAGAACGACGACGGCGGAGACGGCGAGTAAAACGGTGGCAGGCGTGCGGCGCATAGCGGTGGGGCAGAGAGGAGGGAATACTCTGTCAATATACTAGGACCACTACCGAGGTGCGGGAGCAACGATTCACGCGTCAGCTATTCGCCCAGGGTCTTTTTTTGAGCTTCGAACTTGCAAGCTCGAGAGTCAGGGGAAATCCGGCGCGCTGGGGCCGACTGGTGAGCGCCACGGCGATCACAGTGCCAGAGCGCTGGTTGAAGACATCATTGCTAAGTATTAATACGGGCCGAAGGCCAGCCTGCTCATTGCCGCGGGCGGGATTGAGTTCTGCCCAGCGGATCTCCCCCCCAGTATGGAGGCCATTCGCTCAAATCGTCCATACCTTCTTCAGCAAGCGCTCGCTCTTCTGCAGGGTCGAGCTTGGCGCACTCCTCGATCAACTGACTGCGCTCAATGCGGTCCAACTGGGCTTCGACTGCAGCTTCAATCGCCTGGCTTCGACTGGGATATAGTGCGTTTCGTACGAGCCGGTCTACGCGCCGAAGAGTGTGGGTGTCGAGCGTGACCGCGACCTTTGATTTCGGCATAAGTATGATTGCTTGGCAGGATAATACGTCATACCAGTGTGGCTTCGCACGAGTGCCAAAGTGATAGCAAGCGAACAAGCGAGCAGAAACAACGCTGGGGTGCCTGGACGCTGCTGCAGATCGACCAGAACTTCAGACGGGCGAGACGCTACAAACACATGCCCTTGCTGCAAGCTGCTCTCGTTAACAAACTCATTAACTCCACAGCTGCCTAAGCAGCATTTCTCGGGTACTCACCCGAATTTCAACTCAACTCTGGACACACCCCACCAACAAAACCACCAACTCCGCCGCTTGCACACGAGCAGTATTTCTGAGACACCTACGCGAAGTTCCGCGGAATCGGAGCAAACCACTCACACCTTCACTCATTTCGGGCGGTGACCCACCGCGACTTGCGAATTCCGAGCTGCGACACGGGTCAGGACGTTGTCAGCGCGGGTTGTAGCGGCTCAGGCATGTGTTCAGCAGCGCGGCAAGCACGGCGAGATTTCCCCGCACTCCGCTGATCTTCGTCGGGGTTTCACCGACCGGATACCTTCGGGCCGTCGGCAACTCGACACACGAATATCCCAGTTTCGGGACACGATACGACAGATACGCCAGCAACTCGTAGCCCGTGAACACATCGCGGAAGGGCGCCACGCGCTCGTCGCGAAGCACGCGGGTGCTGTATGCCCGGAATCCTTGCGTAGTATCGGTCCAGCGAAAACCCGAGAACAGACTCAGCATCGGCGCGTGAACATACCGTATCGCGAAGTCGCGAGAGACGGGCGTGTTTTCCGCCACGCCCCCGGGGACGTAGCGCGAGGCCTGCACGAAGTCGGCACCATCCTGAAGCGCCGCGATGAACAGCGGAATCGCCCCGGGGTCGTCCTTGTCATTCCCGTCGATCGTCACGATGCCGGCATACTCCTGCGTCAAGGCAAATGCGTACGCACAACGAAGCTGTGCACTCAATTTGCCTGCACCCGTCTTCATCAACAGACCACGCACGCCGAGCTGCTGCAACGCTTTGGGTTCCAGCGACCCGTCGGTGCTTCCCCCGTCGGCGATGACGATGTCGGCCACATTCGCAATTCCCAAGTCCTGCATTCGTCGCAGCAGCCGCCCGATACGTGCGCCTTCGTTGATCACGGGAATGACGACACAGTATTCTCGTCGCCTGCCCAGCCAATACCTGATGTCGAAAGTCGGCACCTGCCAGTCCGGCGGTAGGGGCATGTCTACGGACGTGGTCATCCCCGCACGCCACCTCGATACGCTTCGATGGCCACGGCGAGCGCGCGCTCGATCGACTCGAGATGAGGTTCGTCCGTGGTCGCTGCCATCTCGATGCACACGATCGCATCGGGAAGATGACTCGCCAGCGCCTGCGCCAGCAGGTCATGCCGGCTTGCCCCGTCGCCCACCGGCAGGAGGCCCGGCTCACTCGCATGCACGTGCCCGATCAGGCTCGCGCACCCGGCGACGACCGACTGCGTTTCCTCAGCGTTGATGGCGATCGTTCCGGCGTCGAGCTGCATGCGAATTGCCGGATGATCTACATCCTGTACGACCGTCGCGGTTTCCGCGCTGGTGGTCATGTAATTCGCTCCGTAGCGCGGCGGGTTAGGTTCGAGACAGATCACTACACCTTCCGCGGCGGCGCGATCTCCGAGCTTTCGGAAGAAGTCGACCGCAATGTCATTTGCCTGCGCATCCTCGAGAGAACCGCGGTCTCGATTCCTCGGCGACCCGAATACGAGTCGCGTGGCGCCCAGCATCCCGCCGATACGACAAATCGCACCGAGGTGATCAAGCATTGCGTTCCGCACATCGTGCGGTCCGAACATGTTAAGGTCGTTCGTACCGAACAGGAGTGATTGCATGCCGGTGATCTCAATTCCTCGTGCTGTCCACCATGTCCTGACATCGCGCACGTCATCGTCCGACGCCTCGCGCGGACGAGGAAAGTATTTGAGCGGTGCAATGTCGATCGCGTCGATCTCATAGCAGGAGAGCAGTGCCGCAACGCTTGAATCTTCATTTACATCCCATGCGATGTTCGAGATGGCGAGTCTCAACCTGGCGCTCCCTTATGCGACGTCGGCGGCGTCGGTTCCGACTGGGCATATGCGCGAATTGCCTGCAGCGATTCGCGCCGACCGCACTGGTAATCCCCACGTCCCCCGAATCGCTCGGCATGCACGGTGCGCATGTCGTACATCGCTGGCAGCTGCGGGAGCTCGTGATTGAACTCCCGACCGAACGCTTCCCCCGCCACGTCGGCAACGGTGATCGGCTCCGCAGTGAGGTGAACCAATGGCAGGCCTGCGTCGAGCGCGACTCGGATGTCGTGTGAGAGATTAACCATAGGGTAGAACTGGAACACGCCTCGGGAATCGATGGCGTGCAAGTTGTTGTTATTGAGCAGGTCGTAGACGACGTTCTTGCGCAGCCCGGGGCCCACGAGCCCGGGAAGGCGAACCACGAGATGGCGGGCAAATCGTCCTTGCACGAACGTTTCCAGCATCCGGCGATGCAGACCGTAGGCGTGCAGCCCATCCTCCTCGACCGTGCTCTCCTCGGTCACTCCACCAGGCTCGCGGAAGAC